>DAIOGT010000265.1:0-1358 GCA_036745095.1 Pyrinomonadaceae bacterium | reverse complement strand
GCCCGTTATCGCGAACGCTTCGCCGATCGAGGTCGCTTTAGCGAGCAACAGGGACTCTTCCTCTCCTCTATCGGTATCGGCACCTATCTCGGCAACGCTGAGCCAATCACCGACTCGAACTACACAAGCGCTATCGTTCGCGCCGTGCAGCTCGGCGTGAACGTGATCGACACCGCCGCGAACTATCGTTTTCAACGCAGCGAACGGTCCATCGGCGAAGCATTGAAAATCCTCGCAAGCGAGCACGACATCGCGCGCGAAGAGCTTGTGATCTGTACGAAAGGCGGCTACCTGCCTTTCGACGGCGCGCCGCCGCTAGACGTGCGCGAGTATGTAAATGAGACTTTCGTGAAGCCCGGTATCGCTTCGTTCGACGATATCGTCGGCGGCAGTCATTGCATGACACCGGCTTACTTGCAAAACCAGCTCGATCAGTCGTTGAGTAACATGGGTCTGGAATGTGTGGATGTTTATTACATTCACAATCCGGAGTCGCAGTTGCAACACGTCACTGAGCAGGAGTTTTTCAATCGATTGAAGCTTGCGTTCGAGCGACTCGAAGAAAACCGTCGAGACGGCAAACTCGCCTATTATGGTGTTGCGACGTGGAATGGATTTCGGTTGCCGCCGAATTCCGGCAAACATCATTCGCTGGCGCGGATGGTTGAGCTCGCGCGTGAAGTTGGGGGAGAGCAACACGGCTTTCGTTTCATACAACTGCCGTTCAACGTTGCGATGCCGGAGGGCGCGTCCGTTTTTGACGAGGCGAGGCAACTCGGAGTCGCCGTCGTTACCAGTGCGTCAATGTTACACGGACGTATTCCGCCGCAAACGGCAATTAATTTTGTTCGCTCTACTCCGGGAATCACGACGGCGCTAATCGGGATGAGTATTGTCGAGCACGTCGAGGACAATCTAGCGGTGTAATCCGTGGCATAAAAATGACAGAGCGCTACAAGTCATTCTCTGAGTTCTGGCCTTTCTACGTCTCGGAACACAGTAGACCAGCAACACGCTGGCTTCACCTGATCGGCACAACCGCCGGTATTGCGTTGCTGATCTATCTGATCGCGATTGGTAAATGGTGGCTCTTCTTTCTCGGCTTTGTACCCGGTTACGGTTGCGCGTGGCTGGCGCACTTTCTGATCGAGAAAAACAGGCCCGCCACATTCAAGTATCCGCTCTGGTCATTCATGGGTGATTACAAAATGATCGCCTTCATGCTCACGGGCCGCATGAACGCCGAGGTTAAAAAGTTTGCGCGGTAACATCCCCATCCCGGAAATTCCCCACGGCGAAGATCTCTGGCTGATGGTGCTCGTCACTTCTGTGCGCGAGCGCCGCACGCAGCAAGGCCG
>DAIOGT010000264.1:0-6036 GCA_036745095.1 Pyrinomonadaceae bacterium | reverse complement strand
CCGACGCCAACGCCAGAACCAACCCCGACGCCAACACCGGAACCAACAGCCACGCCCACGCCACAACCAACACCGACGCCAACGCCAGAACCAACTCCGACGCCCACACCAGAACCAACAGCCACGCCCACACCAGAACCGAGTCCAACCCCGACGCCGGACCCAACACCGACGCCGACGCCAACACCTGAATCAACACCAACGCCAACACCGACCCCCGGACCAACTGTTCAACTAACCGTGATTACGGCAAATCTCCAGCATGGCCAGAACACGGCCACCGTGTTTGACTACGCCGGCCAAGCGCGAGTTCTTGCATCACTCGCAGACGTCATCTCAGCCCAAGAAGTGAGTCCGGGAGACTTGCCAAACTGGGACGCAGCGTTCTCCCAGCTCGGCTTCAATCGCACAATCTATGTAGCAAATTCGACCCAGATCAATGATGGTCAGGTGATCTGGTACCGAGCCGCCAAGGTGACCGTGAATACTACGTACAGTCACAAACTGAGCGACGGCTTCATTAGCTTTGACGGAAGCACCAGCGTCGACAAAAGCGCGGTGGCTATTGATGTGGCGGTGGGAGATAAACGTGCGCTAATCGTGAACACGCACCTGTGCTGGTCGAGGTGTGCCGACTCCTTCGCCGACATCGAAACAGGGAAATCGTGGCAGCGGGATTCGCAGGCGCGAGAGTTGAACTCCTGGATTGCCAGCTTGGGCCATAGCTCCATTATCCTCGCCGGCGACTTTGACATGACTCCAACATTTCCGCAGTATCCGCTATTCGCAAGCTATATCGATGGCTGGAGACTCGGCCTACAACTCGGCATCGCCACCGCTGACTGGGCCGACCGTGATGGTGATGGTCTATCAGATATGCCGCTCGGAGATCTAACTACACGCACGCATGATACAAGACGGATTGACTATGTGTTTCTCCAGGGTCCGGTAGGACTCATCGCTATCGACCTTCCTGACTTGAGAGAACCCTGTACGCTTTTCAACGGCCAGTGTCCGGCAGTTCAGCAAGTCTGGGGAATCGCCGACGATCTTGGCGTTCGACCTAGTGATCATAACTGGCTAAGAGCGACTGTGGCCCTCTATTAAAGGGTTATTAATTGCAGCACTCTTCAGCGCTAATCGGAATCGTCAGTGCATTCGCTACCAAACTGGAATTCGGACATAGCGGTAGCGACCAGGATCCTTCTCGATTTTCTAACGAAGTCAAAAAGGATTGAAGTTATTTTGAAAACCCTCAGAGCGAGGGAGAATCGTGACTAAAAACAGAGGTTACCGGCGGATCGAATAACCAACATAGATCATTTGCACATCGACACCGGGGTTAATCGGCGAGCGATAACCGTTGGAAATATGCTGGTACTTGTATCCGACAGTAATTCCACGGCCCGATTCTCTGACGATATCGATCCCACCACCAAAATCATACGTGAAGTTAAATCGTGCGGCGCCAGGTAGGGGAACATCTTCGCTGAAGTAAATAAACCCGCCTGTACCACTCACAAAAGGTCGCAGCATTTGTGAGCGTCTGAAGTTTAATTTTAATCCAATAGGTGACAAACCCGCTCCATAGGTTCGAACCCTCGTGCGTTGAACCGCGAATGAACCTGAGCTTGTGGGCACGATTGAGAAGCGGTTGACTGAGAGAACGGCCACCGGAACGGCGTCGATGGTCCATGAAAAGGCAAGATCATCATTTGCGGCCAATACGCGACCGTACCTGAAGCCAATGTTCCCGAATCTCGCATCCGGTGTCTTGCCGATCCACGTCGGGGCGTCGAATGAGATTCCACCCCACACGCCGAACTCGTTTCTTCTGTTGTCCGTGGTTCCGGACGGCTGTTGTTGTTCCACACCTGTCGCGTGTTGCGCGATGCTGGCGGGCACCATCAGAAATAGCATGAAGAGACCCCACGTTAAAGAACGCCGCACGCGCACAAAGTGAGGACGCGGTTTGTTTTGGTTCATAGGTTTTGAGTTGTGCTTGTTAAATCGCTATGGTCCAACGTGCCAAAAAAGTAAAGGCGTTCGCGGGTTGCCCTTTACTTTCGTGAAGACGGTCCAACCGGTTTTTTTGACTGTCGAGACGCCGGATGCTATGACAACCGATCAGCGTTGTCAACATTTGGAGCACCGACCAATGTTCACTCCGGTGAAGGTGCTTTGTCTGATCGTACTTCCATCTGGTTGAGTGACAGTCGAATAGACCACCCAAACCGGCAGCGCAGCAGAATGATACTACCAAACGGATGGACCAGCGCTGCACCAGAAGACAAGATCCGTGAACGCTAACCACATTCAACCTCATTGACAAAGTACTCTCCTTAACTGGTTCTCTAATTCGGCCTGCGACGAGCACCGTTAAATAATTCGAAAGGTGGTTGCCCGGCCGCCCTGCCGGCCAGGTTGCCGCTGTCCGCGTATTTTTCGCGCCACGATTCTACAACTAAGGACGAATCATATGGTGGAAGAGTAAACGAGCCTCCGACGCGAATAGAGGTTTTAGGCGGATTTAGGCTCGTTTGGTCTATTTTAGGCTGTGATGTACGCGTTTTGTACGCGCTTGCGTGTCCACCCTTCAATCGAAAGTTTGCAATCTGACACTGCTCAGTTCTTACTTTCAATCTGCAATTGATCATCGTCTGCTAATAGTTCTGCCCCTGCCGTACTTTCATAACTCGTTATTAGGCGAGACCGATTCTCAATACCTCCACAGACATCGCTCACGCGGCATAGTTTTTGTTTCCAGAATATCTCGGCGTTTCGATGCACTGTAGTAATGCAAACTTCGGTTAGGAGGTATGTCAATTGGAAAACGCAGACAGAGTACGCGCCAACACTGCTGACGCAATCAACCGGCAAATCGACCGGGAAACAGACGCGCGAGTTCATAATTACGCCCAACAGGCTCCACTCGAGATAACCCGCCGCATACACGAGCTTGATCGTGAGTGGGACATGGAGAGACTGCTTGAAACCAATGCCTCCGCATTGGCGTTCACCGGACTCGCATTGGGAATCACACATAGTAAGAAGTGGCTGATCATACCTGGAATAGTTTTACCCTTTCTCTTTCAACACGCGGTGCAGGGCTGGTGCCCTCCGGTTCCGCTATTTCGTCGACTCGGTGTACGGACCCGTGAAGAAATTGACCGAGAGAAATATGCTCTGAAGGTTTTGCGTGGAGACTTCGAGCATGTTGGGCCATTGCCGAGCGCTGACAGGGCTTTACAGGCTGTCCGGACCTAGCCAACACACGAGCGATTGAAATGGCCGACAAGGTACACACCAAGAAAGCCACCGTTGCGGCTGTTCTAATGGGTATTGGGTTGGGCGGCTTTGTGGATGGGATTCTTCTACATCAGATATTTCAATGGCACAACATGGTCTCAAATTGGTATCCCCCCACCACCATGGAAATCATGATGTTCAACATGACGTGGGATGGCATTTTTCACGCCGCTGTTTGGCTCGTCACGCTAATCGGCGTTTTGATGTTTTGGAGTGCCGCTTATCATCGCGAATCTATTCCTTCACAAAAGGCGTTCGTAGGCGCAATGATTTTTGGGTGGGGTTTGTTTAATCTGGTGGAGGGAATTATTGACCATCAAATTCTCGGCGTCCATTACGTCCGGCAAGTGCCAAACTATACTGTTTACAATCTGACATTCCTTGCGATTGGCGGCGTCGTTTTTATAATCATTGGCTGGCTACTGATGAAAGACAACCATGCCAACGCAGATGTCCGAGTGTAGCCAACAGGTCACTCAAGATCATTCCTCGTAATCACCTAGCGCTCGTTCTCAATCCAACAATCAAGCGGTGCAAGGGCGCGCAGTCTTCGATGCATATGGTGAAGTTTGCCGATCACTTTTTTTGTTTGTGTTGTTAGATGAGACGCTGGACCAACGGGCAGTAAACTCAATTGCTAGCGCGCCGGCACAATTTCAAACAGGGCGCCTGAGACAGTTCCGCCCTGAAGACTCTGGACTACTAGCGCCAAGGCTCTGTCAGAGCACCCATTCGCGCCCAAAAGACGCTCAGTATTACAATGAGCTTTTGATCGAACAAAGTGGCTTGACTAGATCTGTTTCAAATGACGGAGCCGAAGACTATCAAGTAACGCTTCAAGAAAACGGCTACGATGGTCAACCATCAAAATCATCATCGCTTCCGCCTTTACGAAGTGGATAGCGAAGCGCACGCTGACCGGAAACGGCAGGCCACCCGTTGTTGAACCCCTGGCGCGGATTAGGATCCCTTCGTCGGGAAATCTGGTTCCTTTGTCTTGCCATCCTTGTAAATCGTGCAGGCACTATGGTCCTGCCGTTTCTCACCCTTTATCTGACCGTCGATAGACGTCTTCCTGCATCCACCGCTGGCCTGGCTATCACTATCTACGGAATCAGCGCGATCGTTATTGCGCCACTGTCTGGACGTTTGTCTGATCGACTGGGTGGACTGCGGATCATGAAAACGTCGTTGGTCCTATCCGGCATCGTGCTGCTAATTTTTTCCTTTGTTCATTCCCTGTCCGGAATCTTCGCAGTCACGGCGGTTTGGGCGATCACCAGCGAAGCTTTTCGTCCTCCAAGTATGGCCATCATCGGTGAGCTGGCAGGACCACAGCAGCGAAAGGCTGCGTTCGCTCTCACCCGTTTAGCGATAAACCTTGGAATGAGCATTGGCCCGGTGGTCGGCGGTTTTTTGGCAATGCATTCCTTCAAATTGTTATTTTGGGTCGACGGGACAACTTCCCTTCTTGCTGGTGCCCTGATTGCGATTTTGCCGTGGCGTCAGTTTAATCCGCAGTCATTGGAAAAAGACGTTGTTCAAAAAAACAATGTCGACATAATTCCCGACCGCCGGTATTCCGACGTCCTGCACAATCGACTGTTTATCTATTTCCTACTCGCAATGATCCCTATCGAATTAGTCTTTTTTCAACCTTTGGCAGCTATGCCGTTGTTTCTGGTTCGCGATCTTCACATGACGGAAGCTGGCTTCGGCGCATTGCTGGCGATCAATACGGTCATCATCATTCTGGTGGAAGTTCCTTTAAATGCGGCAATGGCTGACTGGACTCATCGCTATGCAATCTCGTTCGGCGCTCTTTTGGTCGGTACCGGTTTTGGTGCGTTGATTTTCGTCAATAGCGTTTCAGCGGCAGGCGCTACTGTCGTGATCTGGACTTTTGGAGAGATGATTCTGCTGCCGGCGAGTTCTGCTTTCGTCTCAGATATCGCCCCAAGCAAACAAGCAGGTGCGTACATGGGACTTTATACGATGGGCTTTAGCGTGGCTGTCGCAATTGGGCCATGGTTGGGAACCCAAATCCTCGAACATTATGGTTCCGACGCGGTTTGGATCGGCACTTTTGTCTGCGGCTGCGTGACGGCCGCAATGATTTGGTTTCTACCGGCAATCGCTCGTAAGGCTCGAACATCGGGTCAGTACAAAGCGTAGCTTGTCGCAGTTATTGTCAGGTTAACTGGCGAAGATGCGATTAAGCTACTGACGGGCCCAAAGCGGCCGCTACCTACGAAGATACGGCGCAATTCATCTCCCCCCCTTTGGGTCCGTGTGGAGCGACTTGTTAGGCCGCTGGCGGTGCGCGTGGAGCACAAGACGCCTAATCGTCTCGATACGAAGCAACTGGGCTCACCGGGCACTGAGTTTGGCCTGCGCCTACGCGAAGTTGTTAGCTGTGTTGCGAAAGTAACCGGTCGCGATGGACAGGAGCTCGCCACCAGATCGTTTCGGCAGCTTGTAACTGCCATCGAGAACAGGCACGTGGTTAATTGAGGTTCGATGATCTCGATTAAACCGCGTCAAGGGCCAAAATGGGTTAACGACGGTCTTTTTAACGAGCGACGCCAAAGTGAAATGTGAGAAGTTCGATGTTCGCGTATTGTTAGCGCGAGAAAATCTTACACGCTTTTCCTGCGGTCGCTAACTTATTGAAGTATTGGTGGCCAGGGACGGAATCGAACCGCCGACGCCGGCCTTTTCAGGGCC
>DAIOGT010000263.1:2372-6037 GCA_036745095.1 Pyrinomonadaceae bacterium | reverse complement strand
CAATTTTGTTCCAATAATTTAGTTCCCGCGAGAAGAACATCGCAGAACATTTTTCGGCCTGCGACCAAGAAATGCGGAATTTACCTGTCGTGCGATCCTTCGGGCGTACAATAATCTGATTCGAAGTAAAAACGATGGACCATCCTTTGGGCTTAATGCGTCGCAGATCCTCAGCGAGGGTTTTAAGCTCGTTCGGAGGGTCTTCGCGTCTCAGCATAAAGCTCGTTCTTGATCGTCTATTACGATCAATTTATTAGGATGTCATTCACTCGCTGTCATTGCCAAGTAAGTCGAGGTTCTACCTAGACTTTGCAGTGAGTGCATACTTCTTGCTTAAAGGTGTCAATCTAACTTGGGGATTGAAGACACCATCGTTTTAGTGGCATTGCTATATCTACTTACGCTACCATGACCGCATTTACGGTGCTTCTTGTCGTATGGTGTCCATTTCCTTTAGCCACGCAACAATCCAGACCAACTGGGACGCCAAAAGCAGCCGACAACAGGTTGGTTGTTAACGAACTACGAGATAGTTTTTCGCAATAGCTTACTGACTGACTTCCCGAGCTGATAACCCGCATTTCTCAAAGGATCACGATAAACGATCTCTCCCGGTAAGTGATGATCCTCTGAACCAAGGGCGTAGCCAATTGTTATCTGACAGGGCCAGCTAAGAGCTAAGATCGCAGCGACTGACCGAAGAACGTTAACTCCGTTCACTGGAGTCATGCCGCCTTCAAGCGTCAAAGGCACGACAATGCGACTTAGAAGTTTGTATTTGCTCGTAAACGAAAGCCTGAGGTCATAACCCTCAGCCAACAACAGCTTCCTTATCTCTACCAGGTTATCCCGTCCGATTGATCCACTCCGAAGTAGCACATGCAGGGCGGAAGATTTTCTCCGGTAAACGCGCTTCACCATCGGAATTACGACACCGGCGTCGCAAAGCAAGAATTCCACTCGATCTCCAGGCCTTAAATTCGAAGCGCAATAGCGAAGGTGCGCCTTAATGGCATCCTCGGTGACTCCAACAAAACGAACTGGCAAGCAGATGTCGTCCATAGCAAATCAAAGCATCGAACGCCGCGCTTCAGCAACTCAGCCACGCATGGAGCGCGAGCTTTGCACGAACTGCACGCTCCTGCACTTCACGTTACATGATTCCAATCAACTATGGGAGGATCGACTCAAACTCAATTTCCCATTGCCAACGTCAAACGCGAGCTTCAGGCAGCAATTTGCGGAGGCTTTCCATTTTCCTTTAGCCATGAAAGAATCTGGTTCCAAGTAGGAATCCTTTGGGACGCCAATCAACTAAAGGATTCGGTTACGACAGCCAAATCGGGCCAGCGCACTGCCAAACTCTCGCCAATTGCCAGCCTTGACCAATAAGAGCTCAGGCGGTCCAGATCCCTGCATATTTCTGCCAGCTTCTCTTTACTCAGGGCACGCAATTCCGCCGTGCCGGCGGCGCTACTGACTTGCTCTGCGTTTTTAGCCATTGCAGACGCCCGTTTTCTCAGCTCACTCGACTGAGATCGAGCCAGCCATTCGTACCAGCAAATGTAAGTGGCTCGCTCGGAGCGAGCCGATTCGTCTCGTCCTAGGCGCAACAATTTCGCGCCACGCACTTTTATACGACTTCTGGCCCGCGCTGTCTCACGTGAACTGTTGTCATGATTCACTGGAAGATGAAAAGTCCCGGCATCCCCGCCGGCCGCCAGTTGTCCAAACACACCGCGAGTAAGTCCAAGTCGACATTCGACTACTAAATGCATCATGTCGTGGGGTATGAGCTCGTCATACCCCGGGGCTGGGTCCATCACAAGAGCTGGAAACCCTGGGCGTTGCGCTTCTATTGAATACCTTCGCTGTCCGGTGCGTCGAAATACAACTATCATTTGTCCGGGAATCGATCGGCTGCGAAACCAAAAATGTACCCGCCCAATTAACGATGGGGACTGTTTTCAGTTCCATTTGGAAGACATGCTAAAGGCAAAAGAACACCGCCTTCTATTCCAAGTCGCAGTGCTTTGAGACGCCAACGGCTTAAACCTTTAGCACACATTCAACGGCGCCGGAACGACTAGGCTGCTTTTGACACGATGACCAATACGTCACTGCGAAAGCAGCAAAGACGTTCTTTCGCAAGGTATTAGAAAGTTGTGGTATGTCCCGCGGGCGTGGTGTCAGGTTGCTGGTTTTGGTTCGTGCAATGCAGCCACCACGATCCGTCGCAGCATGCCACCGAATATTAATTGATGGAAGGGGTAAAGCGCGTACCAATACAGTCGCCCAAATAATCCTACTGGATCAAAAATCGCTGTCTGCCGAATCGTTGAAGCAGAGTCGTCGCCAGTTACCTCAAATTCCAACCAAGCCCGACCGGGCAGCTTCATCTCAGCGACGAGACGAAGTAAACGATTCGGCTCAAACCTCTCTACTCGCCAAAAGTCGACCGTGTCGCCCACGCGTAAGACGTCAGCACTAGAGCGCCCGCGCCTGACACCTACGCCACCCAAAACCAGATCGACAAAGCCACGCACTCGCCACAACCAGTTCCAAGCATACCAACCGCTGTCGCCGCCAATTCGTTCGATTGGCGAAAAGGCTATAGCAGGCGATCGTTCTACGTGCGCTGTTCTTGAGTCTACAAGACGCGTTCCAAACTGCACGGCGCCAACCACGTGAGTGTTGCCCGACGATGAAAGGGCATCTGACCAGCGCGTGGCGGCAAACTGCTTATCTTCCCTCTCTAATGCTTTGCGGACCGCCTCATCTACTCCCACCGGATGGATGTTGAAAGTCTCTAATGCAGATTTGTCACGTACAACCGTGGAATGGACGATACTCTCAATAAGCTTGCGACCAATGCGGGCATATAAAGGCGTGACCAGACCCAACCACAGGCTCGATAAAAACGGCGTCAGCACTGGCACTGGGATCATGCGAATGCGCATTCCCCGTTGACGAGCGTATGCGCGCATGATCCCGGCGTAAGAGACCTGGTCTGCTCCTCCAATCTCGAATATGCGATTCGCAGTGACCGGCACGAAAAGCGCCTTTGTGAGATACGCAAGGAGGTCGTCGATCGCAATGGGCTGAGCCGGACTCGAGACCCACGTAGGCGTAATCATCACTGGCAGACGCTCAACGAGAGAACGAATCATTTCAAACGAAAGACTTCCCGAGCCAATCACGATCGAAGCTCGAAATTCGAGTACCGGCACACCTGAAGCACGAAGGATCTGACCGACCTCCTGCCGACTTCTTAAATGCGGCGACAGCGTCTCACCATCGTTCCCTAACGCACCCAGGTAGATGATGAGCTCAACGCCTTCCGCCTTTGCGGCCGCGCCGAAATTCCGAGCTGACTGCCGATCGTTCTCTTCAAAGGAGCCTGCGGAACCCATCGAGTGGACCAGGTAGTAAGCCACGCTGACGCCGCGCAGTGCTGATCGGAGGCTGGTCGGATCCAGCACATCTCCGGCGACGACTTCGGTCCCGGCACTGACCTTCGGTTTCAGAAACTCAGGTCGTCGAGCCAGACAGCGGACGCGATGTCCGTGGTGCTCCAGTACCCGCAACAAACGCCCACCAACATAGCCTGTTGCGCCAGTCAGCAGGATCAGTCTGTCATCACAGTTCTCTGTCGTCATCGACGT
>DAIOGT010000263.1:0-2272 GCA_036745095.1 Pyrinomonadaceae bacterium | reverse complement strand
AGGCTGGCTGACTTCGGTGCCACGTGGTTTTATCGGTGCGGGCATTTTCGATCGGCGGCTCCCTCTTCGAACTACGGGACGCCAAACTTGAATTCCCTTCCGAAATTCCTCGTAGGTAACCGAGAGCTAACCAAGTTGTAGCGGTTCGATAAGTCTCTCTTCAACTGGCAGAGGCAATAATACTCTTGCATCTTCGTCATCCACTGTGGTTTTCTGGGTCATCGCAAAACAGAGAGTAGAGTCATGAAGCACAAAAACTATCCGCTATTAGCCGCCGTGGTTCTATTGTTCATCGTTCCAGCCTGCATCGGACAAACAAAACTTCCCGATACGCCTGCCGGCAATCTGGCAAAAGCCTGGTTGGAAGTTTTCAATGCGGGAGATGCCGAAAAACATAAAGAGTTTCTGCGCAAGAATGCCCCCACTCGCCTGGAGCGTGCTGATCGCGAAATGGGATTGCGAGAGATGACCGGCGGCTTCGACGTAAAGAAAGTCGAGGAGTCGACACCCACAAAGTTAGTAGCTCTGGTCCAGGAACGCGTCTCGGATCAGTTTGTGCGTTTCACTCTTGAAGTCGATGCGAATGAGCCACACCAGATCACCAGAGTCGCTTTGCAAGGGATTGCGCGTCCAGCCGAATTTGCTCTTCCTCACCTGACTGAGACTGAATTGATTACGGCCGTACGAAAGAAGATGGATGAGGCGGCTGATCGTTTTTCGGGTGCGGTGTTGGTGGCAAGAAATGGCAAGACTGTTTTTGCTCAGGCGTACGGTCTGGCCGACCGCGAAAAGAAAACTCCGAACACTTTGAAGACGCGCTTTCGACTTGGATCAATGAACAAGATGTTCACCGCTGTTGCGACACTCCAACTCGTGCAAAGCGGCAAACTCGATCTGAAAGCGCCCATTGGCAACTACCTGGCCGATTACCCGAACAAAGAGGTCGCGTCAAAAGTAACAATCGAACAATTGCTGTCGCACACTGGAGGCACGGGCGACATTTTTGGTCCCGAGTTCGACAAAAATCGATTTGAGTTAAAGACCTTGCAGGATTATGTAAAGCTCTACGGTAACCGCGCACCGGAGCACGAACCAGGCGCTCGTTGGCAGTATAGCAATTATGGTTTTCTGCTGCTCGGAGTACTAATAGAGAAAGTTAGTGGTCAAAGTTATTACGACTACGTACGTGATCACATCTATAAGCCTGCGGGAATGACAGGAACTGCTTCGGAACCGGAAGAGCAACAGGTGCCTGATCGAAGTATTGGCTACACGCGGTTTACTGGCGGTGGCTTGCGGCCCAACACTGACACTCTGCCCTATCGCGGAACGTCCGCCGGCGGTGGTTACTCAACGGTGGAAGATCTATTGAAGTTTGCGACGGCGCTGCAAACACACAAGTTGATGAACGCACAGTACACAGAAATGCTGACCACGGGAAAAGTTGAGACACCTGGAGGTAAGTACGCCTATGGATTCGGGGATGCGATTGTTAACGGCACGCGATGTTTCGGCCACGGCGGCGGTGCCCCCGGGATGAATGGCGAATTAAAGATCTGTCCCGGTCCAGGCTACGTTATCGCGGTGCTGGCCAACGTGGACCCACCAGCGGCAAGCCAAGTTGCGGATTTCATTACCAACCGCCTGCCCGTGAAGTGAGAATGTTCCGCTGTAGGCGCTTCTTAGCCGCGCCAAAGAATTACCAGATCCAGGTAGGATCAGCACGCTTCACGATCCATCGCTTCTCTTCTCTAACCGAGTCTCTCACTCCCGCAACGTGGTATCGCATTAAGCGTCGCTGGTTAGGTAGCCCTGCCGGGCCAATATCTTCTGTTTTTCGCATCTATTATCGTTGCCTGCGAATTCTTATATGCTGCCCACATCGCTGGGTATTCCTCGCGGAATGCCGATGCTCTGTAGGATGCTTCTTAATCCAGCAATCTACCTCTTGAGCGGGCACGAAGGTTATACGCTTGGCCGCATTTTAACATGAATGCCTTGCGCTGCTTTACAATCCGTTTCCGATCGGCCGACAACAAGTTTCCGGCGTAGAACGGATCATAAGCAGGTTGCAAAAGATCTGCTGACTTAGTTTCCTTCCCCTCGTACTTCGATGACCGGATGCTGTAACAATGCGGAGCACCTCGACGCGCTCGTAACGACCAAAAAAAGCGCCAATATCTTATGGTCGGACTCCGTCTAGTATTAGGTTTTTTTAGGTTCAAGCCCTCCTGTGGCTTCGGCAAGTCCTAAGTGCTCCGTCGTATTTTCG
>DAIOGT010000262.1:0-6050 GCA_036745095.1 Pyrinomonadaceae bacterium | reverse complement strand
TGCACGCGCAACTGAAGATCAAGATACCGCTGCGCGAATTGTTTGAAGCCCCCGCACTCGCTGCATTCGCCGCACGTGTGGAGTCCGCCATTCGGCAGCAAACGATGCCCACCGCTCTACCTGCGTTTGGTCCAATTTCCCGCGGTGAAGAGTTACCGCTTTCATTTGCGCAATCACGCTTGTGGTTTCTTGAGCAATTGGAACCCGGAAGCTCCGCTTACACGATTCCGGCTGCTGCCAGCCTGAAGGGTTCTCTGAATTTCAAAGCACTCCAACGTGCACTCAACGACATTGTTCAGAGACATGAGGCGCTGCGCACGCGCTTTATCAGCACGAATGGGAAACCCGTCCAGGTAGTCGATCAAAACGTGTCTGTTGACCTCGAGACTACTGATCTCGGAGGAATAAGCGACAACGAACGTGATGCTGCGGTGAGCACTTTTCTGAAACAAGCGACGCACGGATTTGACCTGGAGCACGGTCCTCTATTTCGCGCTCATCTCCTGCGACTCGCCGACGACCACCACATTCTGATCGTCACCATGCATCACATCGTCTCGGACGGTTGGTCGGTCGGAGTCTTCATTCGCGACTTGCAACACCTCTACGAAGCGTTTGCGCAAGACACGCCATCCACGTTACCGAACCTCGCCGTACAATATGTTGACTACGCGATTTGGCAGCGCGAGTACCTGACTGGTGAAGTCCTGGACCAGCATTTGAGCTATTGGAAGGAACGTCTCGCCGATCTCAGTCCCTTGCATCTTCGAGCGGAAGAGCAACGCGATTCGTCCTCATCCGCAGGCGCTGAAATCGAATCACTGAGTTTGAGCGAAGATCTAAGCGCGCAGCTCCGTACTCTCAGCCGGCGCGAGGGAGTGACGCTCTTCATGACGCTCCTCGCCGCTTTCAAACTATTACTTGCGCGCCGTTGCGGACAGGAAGATATCGCGATTGGAACTCCCATTGCCGGGCGCCTCCTTCCTGAATGGGAGAACCTGATCGGCTTCTTCGTCAATACACTTGTTATGAGGACTGGCCTCGGTGGTAACCCAACGTTCCGTGAACTTCTGGGCCGCATAAAAGAGACCACGCTGGGAGCTTACGCTTATCAGGATTTGCCTTTCGAAAGGCTTGTCGAGGAGTTGCAGCCGGATCGCAGTCTGAACCGCCATCCTTTCTTTGACGTTCTCTTCAATCACGTGAACGTTCCCTTAACGAGGGTTCAACTGAGGGGCCTCGAGATCGAGGTACTGGACGTAAACGGCGGCGATTCGAAATTTCCGCTCACTGTTTACACACATGACGATAACCAGCGGATTACAGTACGTATTGCCTACCGGCAAACGCTTTTCTCCTCCGAGCAGATCGCCGTGATGCTGGATCAGTATCGCGAGGCACTCTCACACATGGTCCAAAATCTCGATGATTCCATTTCCTCTTTCTCGCTGGTAACAGATCGTACACGGCAATTGCTTCCAGACCCGCGCGAGGAAATTTCGAAGCCGCATTTTGCTGCGATTACGGAGATGTTCAACCACCACGTGGGGCAATCGCCAGAGAATGTAGCCGTCACCCACGCGAGCAGAGAATGGACCTATCAAGAACTATCGACCAGCGCGAACGACATTGCGCTTACGTTGCTCAGTTTCGGCCTCGAGCCGGGTCAAACCGTGGCGGTGTGTGGCGAGAAAAGCTTTGGACTGATAGCAGCCATATTGGCAGCGAGCCTCAGTGGCGGCGTGCTGCTGACGCTCGACAGAAAACTTCCCGCCGCACGACAACGCGCTATGTTGGAACTCGCAAAGGTGAAGTACGTTCTTTATGCCGGGAGCGTGCGACAGCAGGACGAATGGATCTTTGCACGTAGCGATATCGACAGTCTCACGGTCGATCGTCAGAGCGGATCTGTAGTGGCGCACAACGGACAAGCGTTTCTCCGGGAAAACTCGGAAAGCGAGAATCGAAGTACCATCGAGCAGCCATCCTCGACAGATGCGGCTTATATCTGCTTTACCTCCGGAACCACCGGTGTTCCCAAAGGAGTCTTGGGATCTCATCAGGGTTTGAGCCATTTTATCTCCTGGCAGCGCGAGGAATTTGGAGTTGGACCAGGCGACCGCAGCGCACAATTAACGGGGCTTTCGTTCGACGTAGTTTTGCGAGACATTTTCCTGCCGCTTACCAGTGGCGCCACCCTCTGCTTGCCGGACGATGAAGAGCACGTGATCTCGGGGAATGTTTTGGAGTGGCTCGATCGCGAGCGCGTCTCCATTCTTCACACCGTGCCTTCGCTGGCCGACAGCTGGTTAAGTCTGCCGAATACAGCAGCGGTGAAGAGTCTGCGTACGGTATTTTTTGCCGGAGAGCCGCTTACGAGCAGACTCATTGATCGCTGGCGCGAGACTGTCTCGAGCAGTTGCGAGGTTGTTAATCTTTATGGTCCTACCGAAACGACTCTGGCGAAGTGCTTTTATCGTGTACCGGTTGATTGTTTGTCCGGCGTTCAGCCTGCCGGCAAGGCCATTCCTCACACTCAAGCTCTGATTTTAAGAGACGGCGGCGATCTGTGCGGGATTGACGAAATCGGCGAGGTTGTTATTCGTACGCCGTTTCGAAGTCTGGGTTATGTCAACGCGCCGGAGGAGAAGCATCGCTGGGTCGAGAATCCATTTCGCGCCGAAGCCGAAGATCTGTTCTACCACACCGGCGATAAGGGCCGTATCCGGAGCGACGGAACGCTCGAGCTGTTGGGACGCTTCGACGACCAGGTGAAGATTCGCGGTCATCGAATCGAACCGGGCGACATCGAATGCGTGCTGCGCAAGCACGGGGAAGTAAGGAACGCAGCCGTGTTAGTGAGCTCCACTGCCAACGGAGAAATACAGTTGGTGGCGTATGTGGCTTTAACCAAAAACTCGTCTTTGTCGTCCGCGGACTTACGCAGTTACCTTCGTACACAATTGCCCGAATACATGGTCCCAGCCGGTCTCACAGTCCTGTCAGCCCTCCCGCTGACTCCAAACGGAAAAATCGATCGCAACGCGTTGAGAGATCTCGAACAGCCGGCACACAATACTTACGAAAAGCCTCGCGATGAAATCGAAGAATTGTTAGCAGGCATATGGTCTGAAGTATTGAAAGTCGAGCTCGTGGGACGCGACCAGAACTTCTTCGATCTCGGCGGACACTCTCTTATAGCGACACAAGTAATCTCGCGAGCCCGAGAAATTTTCCACGTTGATTTGCCCGTACGAAGTCTCTTTTCAAATCCGACGATTGCCGGTATCGCGGCGGAAATTCGTGCGGCTCGCAAAGCTGACCGAACATTGAACCGTCCTCAACTAACACGTATTGCGAGAAGCCCGCATCTGCCACTCTCGTTTGCACAGCAGCGTCTGTGGTTCATAGACCAACTTGAGCCTCGTGGAAGTGCCTATGTGATACCTGCCGCAGTGCGTTTGCGGGGCGAGTTGAACGACGCAGCAGTCGGCGCAGCTTTAACTGCAATCGCGTGTCGGCATGAAAACCTGCGGACGCGTTTCATCAACGCCGATGGAACTCCAATGCAGGTAATAGATGAGAAGCCGGATTTTGAACTTCGGATCGTCGATCTCACAACGCCAGTCGGCGGCGAAGACCTGGAATTGCGCACGCGCGGATTGCTTCGCGATGAAGCCACCCGCGGCTTTGATCTAAGCCATGAACACCTCTTCCGCGCACTCCTGATCCGTGTGTCGGCCACCGAGCACATACTTCTTATTACGATCCATCACATCGTCTCGGATGCGTGGTCCATGGGTGTGCTGTTGGACGAATTTAAAGCCTTCTATCAGTCCTACGATGAGGACACACAACCAGCATTATCCGAATTACCGGTGCAATATGCGGATTACGCTGCCTGGCAGCGTGATTACCTGAACGGCGAGACGCAGGAGCAGCAACTGAGTTATTGGCGGCAGCAATTGCAAGGAGCGGAGAGGTTGGAATTACCTACCGACCGTCCGCGGCCGCCGATTCAAACATACAGAGGCGCGGCAGAACCATTCACATTGCCGGCATTTCTCGTCAACGAGGTAAGACATCTCGGCAGACGTGAGGGCTGTACGCTTTTCATGACCCTGCTCGCGGCTTTCCAGATTCTGCTTGCCAAATCCAGCGGTCAAAAAGATGTCGTTGTCGGGACGCCAATCACTGGCCGAATACATCCTGATCTTGAGGGTTTGATCGGTTTCTTTGTCAACACACTCGTCATGCGCGCCAGCATGAACGCAGATCCAACGGCGGCGGAGATTCTGCAAAGCGTGCGCGAGGCAGCGCTCGGAGCTTTCACGAACCAGGACCTGCCGTTTGATAAGTTGATTGAAGATCTGCAACCGACGCGTGATCCCAGCCGCAGTCCTTTGTTCCAGGTCATGTTTATCTTCCAGCACGCCGGCAGAAAGCCTGAGGAGTTCAAACGTATCAACGTAGATCCGGTGGAGCTCGAAGCGACCACTGCAAAGTTTGACCTTACGTTGACAGTCCTCGGCGACTCGGACGAACTGAATTGCGTCATTGAATACAACATTGAGCTATTTGAACGCGGACGCATTCTCGGTCTCATCCGTCACTTCACGAGAGTGCTCGAAGCGATTACGGCCAATCCGGATCAGTCCTTCTCAGCTTTGAGCCTCCTCGATCATGATGAACGTAAGAGAGTACTCGAGGATTGGAATGCGACCGAGGTCACCTACTCCGGCGAGCAGAATGTAGCGACGCTTTTCGAGCAACAGGCAGCCTTAACTCCCGATGGAGTTGCTTTTATCGAAGGCGATCGACGTCTGACGTACGGTGAGTTGAATCGGCGAGCGAACAGCCTGGCCCGGCGCTTGAGGCAAAGCGGTCTTCGTGACGAGCTGACGGCAGCGGTCTGTATGCGCCGTTCACCCGACATGATGGTTGGCTTGCTTGCGATCATTAAGGCTGGCGGAGCTTATGTTCCCATCGACCCGCAACTGCCCGTTGAACGGATAGGGATGATGTTGCGCGATAGCGAGGTGCGAATCGTTCTCACCGAGCAGTCACTGTCAGATCGAATTACAGAGCCAAACGTCGAGATCATATGTCTCGACACTGAGTGCGATGACATTGAAACGTACGACACCTCTAATCTTTTACGTAGCGCGGTTGCCGACTCAGCCCTGTACCTGATTTACACCTCGGGATCCACAGGCGAGCCGAAGGGCGTGATTGGCACACACCGGGGCGCAGTCAATCGATTTCGCTGGATGTGGGAGCGCTTTCCATTCGCAGCAGCCGAGGTAACTTGCTTGAAGACCTCGCTTAGTTTCGTTGACTCGGTTTGGGAATGTCTCGGCCCGTTACTCGCGGGCATTCCGGGAGTGATGATCCCTGAAGCGACGGTTAGCAACACCGAGGCACTCATCTCGCAACTCGCGAAAGAGAACGTCACGCGAATCGTGCTGGTCCCTTCTTTGCTGGAATCGCTCGTCGAGAACCATTCGCAACTGGGAAAAGTGCTACCCGCCTTACGGCTTTGGGTGTGCAGTGGTGAAAACTTGTCCCAGCAACTGGTCGACCGGTTCCACGCCGCCATACCGGACGGAACTCTCGTCAATCTATATGGGTGTTCCGAGGTCGCGGCGGACGTGACCGCTCATGTTGCAGAACGCGCGCTCACTGCGCGTGCCGTTTCAATCGGCCGGCCCGTGGCAAACACACAGGTTTACATACTCGACGAGGTAATGAACCCATGCGGCATCGGTCTCACCGGTCAAATTTATGTGGGCGGCTCAAATCTCGCGCGCGGCTACTGGCGCCGTCCGGACGAAACTGCCGATCGCTTCGTGCCGAATCCATTCGCAACGCATGCGGGCGAACGCTTGTACAGAACTGGCGATCTTGGACGTTACGCAAGCAGCGGCGAGATTGAGTACGTTGGGCGAGCGGATCATCAATTCAAAGTGCGCGGCTACCGGATCGAGAGCGGTGAAATCGAGAGCGTTCTTGCGCGGCACCCGAATGTGCGAATGGCCCAGGTGGTCGCA
>DAIOGT010000261.1:2882-6141 GCA_036745095.1 Pyrinomonadaceae bacterium | reverse complement strand
AACCAGGTCTATCGCATCGATCACTACCTCGGCAAAGACACGGTTCAGAACATACTGGTCTTTCGCTTCGGCAACTCGATGTTTGAGCCGATCTGGAATCGCAATTACGTGGAGTACGTCGAAATCACCGCAGCCGAAAGTGGTGGCGTCGGCAGTCGCGCCGGTTACTACGAAGAAGCGGGCGCACTGCGAGACATGGTTGCGAACCACCTGTTGCAACTTCTTACCTTGACGGCGATGGAACCGCCCGTTGCATTCGATGCGGATTCAGTGCGTGAAGAGAAGGTGCAGGTGTTGCGAGCGATTCGCCGCCTGAAACCGGAGCAAGTCACCGAGCGAACCGTGCGCGCGCAGTATGGACCAGGCAAGATCGAGGGTGAACAAGTCAAAGGCTACAAGGAAGAGCAGGGTGTTGCAGCACGCTCTACAACTGAGACGTATGCGGCCGTTGAGTTCCACATTTCAAACTGGCGCTGGTCGGGAGTGCCGTTTTACGTGCGCACCGGTAAACATCTCGGGCGCAATCTCACGGAAGTCGCGGTGCACTTGAAACGCACACCACAGACTTTGTTCGCGCGCACGCCTATCGACGAAATTGAGCCGAATGTGATCGCGCTACGCATTCAACCCAACGAAGGCATTACGGTGACGTTTGGCGCGAAGCGTCCGGGCTTCGAGATGCTCACGAACTCGGTCTACATGGATTTTTGTTACCAGACAGCTTTTGGCGTTGAGTCGCCTGATGCTTACGAGATGCTGTTGCTGGACGTGATGCAGGGTGATGCAACGTTGTTCATCCGCAGCGATGAAGCCGAAGCGCAGTGGCGGCTAATCACGCCAATCGAGGAAGCCTGGACCAACCAGGGTTCAAAAGAACTACCAATTTACGAATCCGGTACAGACGGTCCCGTGGAGGCCGACGAGCTTCCCGGCCGTAACGGCCACCGCTGGCGACGCCTGATGGACAGCCGCGCCGGTTGTGACTAGACCGGATTTATTTCCGTGTTTATCTTTGGCCGAGACTGGCTACAACTGCCGCGAGCTCAAACCGGTCCACGGGCTTCGCGAGGTGCACCTGGTAACCTTCTGACAGCGCCCGCACTCGATCTTCCGTTCTCGCATAAGCCGTGAGTGCAAGCGCGGGCGTGTGTCCGCCTTTCTTCTTCGGCAGCTTGCGAATTTTCCGGATCATCCCGTAGCCATCCTCGACGGGCATGCCGATGTCAGCGATCAGCACATCAGGAAGCCAGTTCTCGACCGACTCCAGCCCTTCACGCGACGAACCAACAGCAACCACCTGCGCGCCGCACCTCTCGAGCATCATCGTCAACAACGTGCGCGCATCGGTCTCATCATCCACGACCAAAATGCGCAAACCGTGCAGCGACGAAGGCTTGCGATCGCGTGCTTCAACTTCAGCCAGCGCCGGTTGTTTGAACTTCTCCGGCAGCGGGTGCTCGTTTCCAACCATCGCCGGCAGTCTGATGGTAAACTGCGCGCCCTGATTTTCACCCGCACTGTTTGCGAGCGCAGTGCCGCCATGAAGTTCCACGAGATGACGGACAATCGCGAGTCCGAGTCCCAGGCCGCCGTAGGTCCTCGTCGTCGAGCCGTCAGCCTGCCGGAAGCGATCGAAGACGTGCGGCAGGAAATCAGGGTTGATGCCGATGCCCGTGTCGTGCACGACTATCTCGACGTGAGAGTTAATGCGTTGCAGCGTTACCTGGACCAACCCGCCCTTGCGCGTAAACTTCACGCCGTTCGACAACAAGTTCCAGACGATCTGCTGTAAACGTTCGCGATCGCCGAAGACTGGACCAACCTGCGGCTCGAGCAATACTTGCAGGCGAACGCCCTTTGCTTCCGCCGTTGGCCGGATGCTTTCGGCCGCCGCCTCAATCACGGAGTGAAGCTCACAGGCGACAAACTCCAGCCGTAGCTTGCCAGTGATGATGCGCGACACTTCGAGCAGATCGTTGATCAACTGGCACTGCGAGTTGGCGTTGCGAAAGATCGTCTCGATTGCCTGGCGTTCGTTTTTCGGCTCCACTTCGCCGTGCAACAGCAGGTCCGACCAACCCATGATTGCGGTCAATGGTGTGCGCAACTCATGCGAAAGCGTCGAGAGAAATTCATCTTTAACGCGATTGGCCGCTTCGGCTTCCAAACGTGCTTCCTGTTCTCGCTTCAGGGCCTGGCGCCGCTCAGTCACGTCGTGGGCCATGCCGCGCACGATCGGAGTTTCAACACCTTCTGTGCGCAGCGTGTTGTAATACTCCCAAAGCCTCGTTTCGCCAGTCGCAGTGCGGACTTTCATGACGCCGCGGGCGGAGCCTTCAGTCTTAACCGTGTGCAGGTATTCATTAAACTTATCGCGGTACTCGGGCAGTAGCCCGTCGCGAATATTTATGCCGACGATAGCGTACTGCGGATAACCCAGAACCCGCGCCGCCCAGGGATTGACTGACAACACGCGTCCCTCGAGATCGTGAGTACAAATCAGCTCGTGACTGTTGTCTACCAGATCACGATAACGATCTTCACTGATGCGTAACGCGGTCTCGGCTCTCTTGCGCTCCGTGACGTCATCTACGAGAACAAACTCCGCCGCGCGACCGCCGAACGTCAAACGATTTGAAGTGATCTCGACGTTGATGACGGTGCCGTCTTTTTTGCGGTGTCGCCATTCACCTGCGTTACCGACGTCCCCGTTTTCAGAGTTGAGATAGTCTTCCAGACGCTTAATATCTTCGGGCGGACGAATGTCCCTGATCGTCATGTCGAGAAATTCTGCACGCGAGTAACCGTAGTGGCGCACCGCTGCATCGTTCACCGCGAGGAAACGAAGTGTGGTCAGGTCGTAGACCCACATCGGCTGTGGGTTTGATTCGAAGAGCAAACGATACTGCGCTTCCGATTTCCGCAGGGCTTCTTCGATACGCGTAGCAACAGTCACGTCGAGCACGAGTGAAAGGACGGAAACTAGCTTGCCGTGTTCGTTGTAGAGCGCTGAGTTGTACCACTCGCAATGGAGAATCGAGCCGAGCTTTGTGTAATTGCGATTGCGCGAGATGCCGTGATGTTCCTGTCCCTGGTTCTGCCGGTGACCGACCTGGTTGACTGCTTCAATGTCCTCAGGAACGACGAAATCCCATTCGCTGAAGTGTTTGCCTATCACTTCCTGCGCTTTCCAACCGAAAAGCCGTTGCGCCGCAGGCGACCAGCGCAGCACTCGGAACTCGTGATCCCATTCGATAAC
>DAIOGT010000261.1:0-2782 GCA_036745095.1 Pyrinomonadaceae bacterium | reverse complement strand
GTCTTGTTCTTGGGGTTCGTAAGACATTGCTTTTGTTTGGAAAGAGGAAAAAGAGGCGAGCATAATAACAAATCTGCGATTGAAATCTGCGTAAATCTTCGGCTTAAGTATGAATCTATTCAAACAAGCTCCGCCGGCTCTCAAAAACCAGTACGACGACGATCGCGTGCTGCGTTCGTATCTCGCGCGTGTGCTACCGCCTGACGTGCTGACGAGCGTGCAGGAATCGCTCTCGGAAATGGGCCGTCTGGCCGGTGGCGAACTCTACGAGCTGCAACTTGCCGACCGGTTGCACGAGCCGACCCTGACGCAGTGGGACGCCTGGGGAAATCGTATAGACGCGATCGAGGTAACGCCGCTCTGGCATCGGGCAGAGCGCATCGCAGCCGAGCACGGCGTAGTGGCCACGGCTTACGAGCAAAAGCACGGCCAACTATCTCGCGTGCTTCAATGCGCCCTCGCGTATCTCTTCACGCCATCGACCGACATCTACAGTTGTCCACTCGCGATGACCGATGGCGCTGCGCGCACTCTCCTCAATTCCGGAAATCAAGCGCTCATCGATCGCGCGGTGCCGCACTTGATCTCGCGCAATCCAAACGAGTTTTGGACTGCCGGTCAATGGATGACTGAGCTCACGGGCGGCTCTGATGTTGGACTTTCAGAGACGATCGCGAAGCAGGATCCTGGTTCGAACGAATTTCGACTTTACGGTCGCAAATGGTTCACGTCGGCAATTGCTTCTCAGATCGCACTGACACTCGCGCGTCCCGAAGGCAATCCGCCCGGCGGTCGCGGTCTCGCGCTCTTCTATGTCGAAACGAGAGATGAGTATGGTCGCCCGCGCAATATTCAGATCGACCGTCTCAAAGATAAGCTGGGCACGCGAAAGGTCCCGACTGCGGAGCTGACGTTGGACGGAACGCCGGCGCAACTCGTACAAGGCCCGAGTGACGGTGTGCGCAACATCGCGCCGGTGCTGAACATCACGCGTTTGTGGAATGGCATCAGCGCAGTGGCGCTCATGCGTCGTGGCCTTGCGCTGAGCTTCGATTACTCGAGCAAGCGCTTCGCGTTCGGTGCGCCGTTGTCTGAAAAACCTTTACATGTCGATACGCTCACGAGTTTGCAGGCGGAGTTCGAAGCGGCATTCCATCTCGCGTTCTACGTTGCCGAACTAACCGGCATGAGCGAGACGCGTGAGATATCCGAAGACGATGCGCTGCTGTTGCGACTGCTGACTCCGATCATGAAACTCACGACCGGCAAGCAATCAGTGATGGTGGCAAGTGAAGTGCTCGAAAGCTTTGGCGGCGCGGGTTATGTTGAAGATACCGGGTTGCCAGTGCTGCTGCGTGATAGTCAGGTGCTTCCGATTTGGGAAGGAACGACGAACGTGCTCGCGCTCGACACGTTGCGTGCGTTGGCCGGATTGGAGCGATTTAAATCGGTTGTGCTGGAGGGCACTGCGAACGTCAGTGATCCTCGTCTTGCGAGTGCAGCGCGTGTCGTGCGCTCGGCGTTGGACCACGCGAAGACCTGGCTGACCGAAGCGCAACGTGAGGGACAACCGGCACTTGAAGCAGGTGCGCGCCGATTCAGTCTCACGCTTGGTCGCACGATCGAATTAGCGTTGTTAATAAAACATGCCCAGTGGTCGTTAGATCGTCAAGCGACAGATTCTGCTCATCGATTTGCCAGTTTGGGTGTTGACGTAATTTTTTAGACGTCGATCACAAAGATTTACAAGATTCACGTGATCGTGTAATGCTGTCGCATCAATCTGCGTCGCCCAGCTCCAAAGAAAGGAATATCTCTCCATGAACCGGAATAAACGCATTTTACTGCTCATTTTCACCCTGATCGCCGCCGTCTCCACTGCTGTTGCCCAGCAGAAGAAAACGGCAACGGCAGTCAAGGAGTACACGATCGAGCAGTTCATGAACACTGTTCGCATCGGCGGCAGCTCTTTCTCCGCCGATGAAAAGTCGATCCTTTTTCACAACAACAAGACAGGTATTTTTAACGTCTACTCTGTCCCGGTGAGCGGCGGCGCGGCGGCGCAATTGACCAGCTCAACCAAAGAGAGCACCTTCGCGGTCTCGTATCTTCCAACCGACTCGCGTTTTCTCTACGCGTACGATCGTGGCGGCAACGAAAACACTCACATCTACCTGCGCGAGCTTGACGGCACTGAACGCGACCTTACGCCGGGTGAGAAAGTGAAAGCGAATTTCCTCGGCTGGACCCAGGATCGCAAATCTTTTTACTACTCGACGAACGAACGTGACGCACGTTTCTTCGACATCTATGAAATGCCGATCGAAACGTTCAAGCCCGCCCTTGTCTACAAAGACGAAACCGGGTTGGACATCGGCGCCATCTCCGACGACAAAAAATACATCGCGTTTCAGAAGAGCGGCGGCTCGCAGGCTGACTCCGACATCTTCATTTACAACGTCACCACGAAGGAGATGAAGAACATCACTGCGCACACCGGTGATATGGCGAACACTCCCGAAACGTTCGACATTAACTCGAAGTATCTCTACTACCTTACTGACAAGGACAGTGAGTTCAGGTACGTGGCGCGTTACGATCTCGCAAGCGGCAAAAGCGAAGTCGTCGAGAAGGCACCGTGGGACGTCGCCTACACATACTTCTCTCACAACGGAAAGTATCGCGTGACCGCGGTTAACGAAGACGCCCGCACGAAGATCAAGATTTACGAAACAGCGAGCGGCAAAGTCGTTCCGTTGCCGCAACTGCCGAATGCTGACAT
>DAIOGT010000260.1:0-6142 GCA_036745095.1 Pyrinomonadaceae bacterium | reverse complement strand
CGATCACGATCGTAGCGACAGACAGCATCGTAGTCACAGAAGCGACACGTCTTCAGGCGCTCGGCGGGGTCGACGATGAATCGTCCAGCGCGTATGCCATCGAGAAATTCCCAGACGCGGGCGACCACCTGCTCGCGAATCTTTTGCCAGTCTTCATCAGTGAAAACGGAATTCTTCGCGCGCAGATGCAGGTAATCCAACTGGCTCGCGCGATACAAGCCTTTGTTCCGTCGATCGTGACCGCCGCGAATCACGTAGTAACCGCCGCCGGCGATTGGCTGGTCCGGCAGGATCAGTTTTTCAAGTGCTTCGAGATAAATCGGGAGCTGCAAACTTCTCCCCGAAACGATGTCGCTGCGGCTGGAGCCTGTCGACAACTTGTAGTCGTAAGCGATGAGAGTGTTGTCGCGCGCAACATCAACACGATCGATCTGCCCGCTGATCTTGATCGTCTCTTCGCCGACAAACGTTTTGCGCGTGAGCTCGAGCGGGTCTTCTTTCGAATCCGGATCCTTCGCCGCAGACTTCATGCCGCCGAAAGCAACTTCGAAATACGCGGGGAGCACTTGTTGACCCTCGGCGTCTTTCTGAACTTCAAGCTCGTACAACAGCACCTGGTCCAAAAGAATCTTCCGGATCTCTCTATCGATTTTCCAGATCTGCCTGTTCAGCGGCGGCACGACGCGTTCGTGCTCGTCAAACACAGCGTCGGCGATGTTAGCCAGCTCCTTTTGCAACTTCTTTCGATCGAGCTGGTGCAACGGCTCGCGACGATGGCGCTCCAGGAAGCGACGCAGAATGTCGTGCAGCAGCTTGCCGGCGTCGATTGCCTGAAGATCAAGCGCCGCTTCGCCACGCGGCTCGAGTCGTAACACTCTTTGCGCAAAGAAACGATAAGGACAGTTTCCGTAAACGCTGAGACCGCTGGCGCTGTGGATAAAATCAGATCCGAATTTCAGCTTGATCAATTGCAGCAGATCCGGATCCGTAATCTCACCGTCGTACTTACTAAAATAAGGCCCGGCGCGCTCGCGCTCGATCTCGATGCGACGCAGCGCGGCTTCACTAAGGTAACCATCGTTACGCGCGAGCGTCAGCAGCCGCATGATGCGCGACTGCGGCAACAAACTTCCCTTGGCGCCGCGATGGAGATGCCGTTCCTGTTGTCGGACCAGACCGACTTTCATCTCCGCTGTTGTTGACGCATCGTCGAGGTTTTTGCCGTCGTAATCGCGCCGGATGATCTCAGTCTCGATCCGGCGTGGCGCAATAGCGCGTCGCAGCTCGTCGATGTAATAAGAAGCGACGGTCTCCGAATCGTCTCCCAACATCAACGGCCGCGTGAGATACAAACGGTCAGTCGCACGGCACGCGACCTGGTAAAAGTAATGCTCCTCTTTCAACAGCGTGTTGGGCGAGATGTCTTCGAGCGTGAGACCGTACTCTCGTAATCGATCGCGCTCTTCGTGCGGGTAGATCCAATCGCGCGACGCGCTCAGCGGAAAGCCACCTTCGATTAATCCCGCGATAAACACCGCACGAAAGCGACGTCCGCGAACGTCGGTGGCTTCGAGCACACGCAAACCGTTGCGATCGGGCGCGCCAAAAATCTGCGACTGTGCTCCGAGCGCGCGGCGCACTTCCTGGACAAACAGGGGAAGCCGCACGGTTCTCGGGCCACCTGCAACCAGCTCGATGCTCTTGATCGCGGCGACAAACGCACGCCGCAATCCTTCTAGGGCGTTGAAGTTAAGCATCACCTGCGGCAGATGCTTTTCATCGGGCGAGTGTTTGGCCGGTTCGGCAATCTGATCTCGAAAACCGAAACGGTCGAGTAATCGCATCAGCTCAGCGCGCAATTGGCTCGGCTTGCCTTCGCGCGGAACAGTGTGCAACAGCTCGGAAAATCGTTGGACCACGAGCGCCGCCCACGCCAACGCTGCGGGATGAACGTCACGCGACGGGCGTCGCTTCTTCTCGACATTTTTCTCTTCGAGCTTTGCTGTTTCGGCGTTCTCGACGTTGTCAGCTATGTCGGGGTCGCGATCGTGCGCGCCCGCATCGATGTTCAGAAGCTCCTTAGTTGCATGCGCGCCGGGGAGATCCGTGTAGAGCTTGTGAGCGCGCGCGAGCCACGCACTCACGCTTAGCTCACTGCCGACGTATGCAAACGCATTTTCGAGTGAATCAGCATCCCAGAAGCCGATGCGATAACGATTCTTCAAATCCGCGTTGCCATCCAACAGATTCAGGTGTTGCTCATCAAAACGCGACGACAACACACGCATCTCCGCGTCGCTGAGCCGGAAATATTCCGATTTGATTAAATCCGCAATTTCCGCAATCCGCGTCATATGCGGCTCTTCTTCCGACAAACCTTCGAGCAACGACAGCAGCTTCAGCGCGGCGCGATTCGCGGGCACGTCGCCGGCGTCGACACGCAGCTCGAGATTGCACGGCAGCGACTCTTCAAGCATGACGCGCGTTATCGTTGGACCATACGTCGCGCGTTGGCGAACGATTAGTGCGATGTCGGCGAGATCGTAATTCTCAGTCAATACGAGTCGTTTTACTTCGCGCGCGATCGTGCGGATCTCGGTGTCGCGATCGCCGCACTCGAGATAACGAATGTCGCGCACGAGAGCTTCAGGGGCGTCTGAAACTTCGTCGGACGATGTCAGCGGATTGAACAAATTCTGGCGCAGCTCAGCGAGAACGCCGTTCGTCGCGGTGTACTCGTGACTGTGAACGAAGTCGAACTTCGCCATGCTTTGGAGTTGTCCGATCGTCTCCTGAAACGGCGCGAAGATTTCGGGATTGGTGTCGTCGTGATTGAGATTGACGATCGTTTGCGGCAACAGCGGAATTAGCTGGCGGAGAATCTCGCCCTGCACCGGAGTGAAGTCGAAGAAGCCGTCGATGATTAGCAGTTGCACGTTCGACAACCACGGCAGGCGCACGAAGCGGCCGTCGATCATGCCGCGCAAGACCCAGAGCGCACGCAGTTGCTCGGCGTCTTCTTCGGTGAACAGGTTCTGATCGAGGAGCTCGGTGTAATTCGAGTAGATGAGCGAGATCTCTCTGTCGAAATCGAGCTGCGTGATGCCACGTGTTGTGTTGCTACGGTTTTCGAGATCTTTTGCGCGTTCGCCGAGGATGTCGGCAAGCTCAGCGGGAGTTCTCGCGGCACGCTGAATCTCGCCGATCAAAGTGGAGATGCTGTTGACGCACCCTTCGCGCATGGCGAGCGGCGCGAATGCTTTCAACTGATTTGTTGCGAGCAGTTGCAGCAGCAGTTGCGAAATCAGGCTGCGCTTCAACGGCAATTCGTCGCGATCGATGGGAATACGCGGCGGCAGGTTGTGACCGCTCTCGTCAACAGCCGAATAAAGCACGCGCCGTACGACACCGCGAAACAGGTACACCGGAAGCTCACCCCAAACGCCGCGCGTGCGTTGGCCGTCGAGCAGTTGTTGTGTGACGCTTTCAAGAAGCGGGTACGAGGCGGCGAGGTAGATGAAGGCGTCGCTTTGATTGTTGGCCAGGAATTTAGCGCAGCGCTCGATGAGTAGCGCTCGATTGTCGTTGAGCAGCGGGCCTAACCAAATCTCGTTCACAAAACTACTTTAGACGCGGATTACACGGATGATCGTTTAGCGCTTTTTGCTTTGAGCAGGGGCATGTCTTCCTCGGGGAATAGTCCGCCATCGTCTCGGCTCAGCGCTCGGGCTGCCGTGTCGACTGGCTCGAGTACCTCGATCTCTTCACCGGCAATGGCGCCGCGCTCTTTAAACCTGCGCGCCGTGACCAGCACGCGTGATTCGAGTGATCGCACGCCTTTGTTGTAGGCGTCGAGCGCGCGGTCGAGGTTTCTGCCGATGTCGTCGAAGTGATTTGTAAACACGCGCAGGCGATCGTAGAGGGTCTTCGCCAGGTTACTCACTTCCTGCGCGTTGTCGGCCATCTGTTCCTGCCGCCAACCGTACGACACAGCCTTCAGCAATGCAATAAGCGTCGTGGGCGTCGCGATGATCACGCCCTGGCTCACGCCGTCTTCGATCAGCTTCGGATCGTTTTCGAGTGCAGCACTGTAAAACGTTTCACCCGGAAGAAACAACAGCACAAACTCCGGCGTGGGTTGCACCGTTTCCCAGTAAGACTTGCGACTCAGCGACGTAATGTGAGTCCTGACGAGTCGCGCGTGATCCTTTAACCGGCTCGCACGCACTTCGTCGTCTGTAGTCGAAATGGATTCATAAAACGCGTCAAACGGAACTTTCGAATCGACCACGATCGTCCGATTACCCGGCAGACGCACGATCAAGTCGGGACGAATGCGGCTGTCTTCGGTGGCGACTGTTTCCTGTTCAACAAAGTCGCAGTACTGAAGCATGCCCGCCAGTTCGACCACGCGGCGTAGCTGGATCTCGCCCCAGCGGCCGCGGACGTGAGGCACACGCAACGCTTTCACGAGGTTTCCCGTCTCGGACTGGAGTTGCAAATGCGACTGTGCGAGTACCTTCACTTGTTCGCGCAACTCGGAATACGCGCCCACGCGGTTCTTCTCGAGCTCGCCGATCTTGCCGTCGACCTTTTCGAGTGACTCTTTCAGCGGTTTGATCAAATCGCCGATCGCGTTCTGGCGTCGTTCGAGCTCGCCCTTCGCGCTTTGCTGAAAAGTTTCGAGGTTTTGTTTCGCGAGATCCAGAAACGACTGATTGTTGCTGCGTAGTGCGTCAGCCGAGAGCGCTTTGAATGCATCGGCGAGTTTGATTTCGGCGTTGTTGAGGAGCGTGAGTTTCTGCTCGTTTGCCTTTCGTTCTTCTTCTAGTCGCGTTTGCAGCACGGCGCGCTCTGTTTCACCGCACGTTCGCCCGCGGTCAAATTCGTATTTCAGTTTCGCCCGTGTAATGAACCAAACGGAGAAGGCGCCGATACTCAGACCAAGGGCCAGCATCGACACGGGGAAGACGATTTCCATGGGCAAGCATTCTATCAAACACGGGCCGCGAAGAGGCACAAAAAACACAACATATTTGACCCGCGACCGAGAGGTTCACAAAATCTGGGCTTCGGCCCGAATGGATTCAGACCCGGCCACACGGTTTTATTTGGTGTCTTTTGCCGTTTTGTGGCTAACGCATTTTTGTGGCTGGCTAACGTCCGAAGCTGGCGACCATGCGCTCATAGATCTTTCGCGTCACGCGTACGTCATTGAGGTTGTACTCGCGGATTAGATCGAGCCTGCCCGCCTGGTAGAGATCAAACACCTTGCTGCCTTCAACGTCGGCAGTCTTGCTCGACTCGATCCCGAGTGCCCACGCGATGTCGTCGAGGCTAACGTGCCGCTTTGCGCCGAGCCACCAGCGATGCATCGTGTCGAATACGCCGCGGACGTTGTACTCACCGAGATTCACAAATGGCCGCGCCTTGAGCGAGTGCGCGAGGCAGCGCTGGAATACGAACGGCAAATCGAAACCGATGATGTTGTGTCCTACAAGCTCGTCGCAATCCGGATCGAAATCCTTCATAACGGTCAGAAAGTCCTGAAGCGCTTTCTTCTCGTCCTCTTCGTAGCCGTGTTTGTCGATTCCGAACACGTGCTCGCTGACTTCAGGCCCGAGCTCGGGAAACTCCAAACCCGGAATCGGCCCAACATGCAATGCGATTGAGAGAACCCGACCCGACGTCGCACTCAAGGCGCCGAGCGCGTAGCAACGTTCTTCTTCCGCCGCGATGTCTTCGAGATAACGTTGTTGTTGCTCGACGCGCATCTGGCCGAGTCGCATCGAACGTTCGAGTTGCGGGCCGACTCGTTCGCGGAAATCAGGGAGCGTGAGTGTTTCGATGTCGAACGTGTAGGCACGTGGGAGTTGCGGATCAGCCTTTTGGTGCTCGCGATATTGCTCGAGAGTGATGGGACGATATTCCGCGACGACGAATTGCGAGCGATCCTGAAACGATTCGAGTTTTCCGGTGATGCCCCAGAGACCGGGTTTAATCCCCTTTTGAGTTTCGAGGATCTCCCCCCAGATCTTCAGCGCGATCGTGCCGGTTGCGTTACGTGCGGAGGCGTCGCAGAACAGCCGGCCTTGCTGCGTGCGGCGCTCGCGCACAGAAGTGACGAGCACCATCAGCCAGA
>DAIOGT010000259.1:0-6164 GCA_036745095.1 Pyrinomonadaceae bacterium | reverse complement strand
GCAATCCGACGCGACCGACAAGATTGTCGAAGCGCGGGTCGGCACGAAGCGGATCCGCAACGGGAACAACTTTGAGATAGGCAAGAAAGTTTGAGCGTTCCTGATATGCCTTTTCCAGCCAGACAAAGGCATGGTCCTTATCGTCCAGACCAATATAGACGTAGGCTAACGCGGCTGGGGTAACGTAACGCCGCTCATTAAGCTCTAGTAACTCATTCAATATTTTGATGGCTTCAGCTCTACGCCCGGCAAGACCATAAATCATCCCGAGCATCCCCAATGCTCCCGGCGATCGTTCGGACAATGCAACTGCTTTTTCAGCGGCGACAATGGCCTGCTCAAACTGACCATTGACTGCATACGTGTGGCCCAACATCCAATGAGCCTGATAATGATTTTGGTCGACGGCGATGACCTGGGTTAATTGCTCGATTGCCTCGTCATATCGGCGCGCGTTTTCCAGCAGAAACGCTCGCTGCACACTGATGGCGAGCGAGAGTGGATCCAGTTCTCGTGCGCGATTAGATGCCGCTATCGACTCATCAACGCGACCTTGCGACATTAAGAAGCTGGCGTAAGAGTTGTGGGCATTAGCGTAACTCGGGTTAAGTTCGATGGCGTGCTTCAACTCCTTTTCTGCCGCGTCCCATTTCCAATTGTAGTAGTACACGTTACCGAGAGCGCTGTGAGCTTCGGCCAGTGACGAATCCAATTCGAGCGCTTTTACGGCGGCATCTTCAGCACGCGCCCTCGCTTCGATCGGCGACAGAGCACTAATCTGGACAGCACCCAGTGATGTGTAACAATCAGCCAACGCAGCGTAAGCCAGGGCATAGCTTGAGTCTTCTATGATCGCGCGTTGAAAGTATTCTTTCGACTTCAGCAGATTCTCGTTAGTGCGTTTATTCCAGAAGAGGTAGCGGCCTTGCAGATATGCGTCAAGGGCTTTGGGGTTAATCGGCTGGCGAACAGTCAGACGGGCTTGTTCGGCGGTCGTCAGTTTTATTTGCACTTGGCGGGCGATGGCCTGGGCGATTTCACTCTGTAACTGTAATACATCTCGCAGATCACGTTCGTAAGTCTCCGCCCACATATGTTGGTCGGTTGCCGCGTGAATCAATTGCGCGCGTATGCGAACGCGATCACCTGAACGTTGTACGGTCCCCTCCACCACTGCGTCGACCTTTAACTCTCGGGCGATCTCCGGCAGCGATCGCTTTTTCCCTTTGTAGTACATGGAGGAAGTGCGCGAGATGACACGTAATCCGCCGATCTTTGCCAGATCCCCAATGAGCGCATCAGTCATACCGTCCGCAAAGTATTCTTCTGTCGGGTTGTTGGAAAGATTCTCTAACGGTAAGACGACGAGTGAGGCAACAGACGGTGGGGGCGGCGAAGCTTTTTCTCGGATAAAAAACGCATAAACAAAGACCGCAAGAGCCACTGACCCGAGAATAAGAAGACCGAGGCGGAGAGTGCTGACACCGCGGTCTGTTTTGACCGTTTTGATTGTCGCTTCGGGGATCTCAAGTTCTGCGGCACTCGGTTGTCTGAGAAGCGCGTCCTCAAGCACCTGGCCTTCCGCCGGAACTGCTTCACCATGACTTTCGACTGCTCCACTCCGGTCGGGGCGCGGGCATTCCTCGACATGCGCAACAAAACGGAAGCCTTTCTTCGGTACCGTCTCGATAAAACTACGCCCATTTTCTCCGTTTCCAAGGATCCTCCTCAACGAGGAAATGTTGAATGACAGATTCGCCTCCTCAACAAACTGCCCTGGCCAGAGCCGCTTCAGGATCTCTTCTTTTTCGAGTAGGTGATCGCTGTTTTCGACTAACAGTACGAGTAGGTCAAAGCTCTTTGGCGTGAGCGCCACCGGCTCACCGTCGCGTAACAGCCGGCGCTCCGCCGGGTCTAAGCAGTACGGACCGAACTCATATACGTGGCTGGATTCCATCAACACTCCGGGCTCTATAAGATTTCTAAAGAATTTTTATAGACCCTCTAAAGACGTTTTCGCACCACTCCCACTATCGTCCGCACCGCAACAACAAGCAAGGGCTGCAATTTAACCTATCGGTAGCAGTCATTGTAATCCCGGCAGCAACCGGCACAAAGGCGTTCCCCATGACGCTTTATAAACATCCCCGACGGAGACTACTTAACGGAACCGTGAATGAAAATCACGCTGGCGCTGTCGTGTACACGCACCCGCGGCGCGAGCGAACCTCGATCGGTTTAGGAGGAACATGAAGACAACAACAACGAAAAGACGAATGGCACTTCTGGTATTAGCGGGGGCGATCCCTGCGATGGTGGCCGGAGTCAGTCTGGCAACTCCCGCTTCCGGTGTGATTGGCACCATTTTGGTAAGGGCGAGTTTTTCAGACCCGGTCGACCTCAAATTCAAGGTCCAGGAAGGACAATCTCAGGAGGTCATACACGTAACCGACGCGCGGGAAACGGTGATGCAACAGATCGTGATTGCCCCGGGCGGCTCGACAGGCTGGCATAGCCATCCGGGTCCGGCCGTCGCTCTCATCAAGACCGGAGAACTAACTCTTTATTCATCGGAAGATTCGACGTGCACGGGCCGCACGTTTTCAGCCGGTGAGGCATTTGTTGACAGCGGTCAGGGCCACGTTCACACAGCGCGTAACCTGACGCAGAGTCCAGTTGAAGTGTGGGTGACCTATTTCGACGTCCCGACCGGCGAGTCCGTTCGTATTGACGCACCCGACCCAGGGTTCTGCGGTTTCTAGTTCGGTCTGTTTCGTCGGGAAACGATCGCGTAAAAATTCAAGTGGGCCAAATTACACGAGGATCGGAGTCGCGCTTTGAGGCGGCTCCGAAATCCTATGACATAGGGAGGCATTGCGATGAAGACATCTAAATCACTGTGTTGCGGCTATTGGATCCGAGGGTTAGTCGTTGTAGTTGTACTACTCACTTTCGTCTGGGGTGTTGATTCCCTTTTCGGTCCGAAGCGAGCCGGCGCAACCAGTTCCGAACTTCAGGACACCAGCCCTAATAACCACCCTGAGAGGAACCCTGGAGGCAAAGCGGCTACCTTCAGTACCCAGGGCTCGGTCGATCTCACGGGAGAGTACTTTCAGGCTCAGGGCACGAACGGTCGCAGTTGTGCTTCCTGCCACATCCCGGAAGAGGCGTGGAGTATCAATCCAGGGACGTTGCAACATCTATTCGATGAGACGAGCGGCACTCACCCGATATTCAATGAACTCGATGCCAATAATCCGGATGAGCTCACGCCCGACTCGAGCGTTGAGGAACGTCTTGCGGGGTACAGCATGCTACTAAGTCGCGGCGTGTTCCGCAGAGGTGGCCCGCCTAGATCAAACTCTGAGTGGGAGCTCATCGCGGTGGAAGATCCGCACGGCTTCGCGAATCTAAATAGACTCGTGCACTGGCGTCGCGCTATGCCAACAATTAACTTCGCACTCGGAAGTGCGACCGTAAATTGGGACGGGGGAAACAGCATAGGCGCCGACCAACATGCAGGCTTAGTAAACCAGGCCACGCGCAACGTGACAGGCGGCCAACAAGGACCGCCAGCCACCGCTGAAGTAATCGCCAACATAGTTGCTTTCGAAAGCTCGCTGTCGACTGCGCAAATCATAGTTCCCGGAGTCGGGCGTCTCGATTCAGATGGCGCGCGCGGTGGTCCAATGGCGTTATCAACCATGTCGAAAATTGCGGGACGGTTTGATCTCTTTGACGCGTGGGCTCACCACTCAAATCCGCGTCGAGCCCAGATCGCACGTGGCCAGGAATTATTCAACAACACGAATGCGGGTGGAGGCAGATGCGGAAGTTGTCATAATTCGGCGAACAACGGCACCAATATCAATAACGTTCTGTTTGACGTTGGAACCGCGTCGGCGCAGGCGCGCACTCCAGATTTGCCACTTTACACTTTCCGCAACAAAACAACCGGCGAGACTCGCCAGTTAACAGACGCGGGGCGGGGAAATATTACCGGGCTTTGGAGTGACCTCGGTCGCTTTAAGACTCCGACGATACGCGCCCTTGCCGCTCGCGCACCCTATTTTCACAACGGCATTGCGCCAACACTCGAGAGCGTGGTCCGTCACTACGAACTTCATCTCGGCTTTGTTTTCACGGACGATGAACGAGCCGACCTGGTGGCGTTCTTGAACGCGCTGTAACGTCAACTCTTTCGTCTTTGTGTGAGCTGTGGTTTGGCAGTTTAGGCAGTCGTGCGCTTAGCGAGATCGCCGCTGACCGCTGTCAGGATTCTCTCCTGGTTCGCCAGAATTTGCTCTTGCCTCTTCTCGATGCGACTTTGATTTTCAAGGACCGCATCGAGTTTTGTTTGATTTGCGATGATTTGATCTTGATTGCCCAGGATCGTCTCCTGGTTTGCCAACAATACCTTTTGATTCTCGAGCACTTTCTCAATCGTCATGAGAAGCAACCTCCATCTAATTATTGGTTGAGGCCCGCCGTTGAGTCTCGATAGTGAGGCCCAAAAAGGCGAGCCAGTGGTAAGACTTTGGCGTAATTCGTACGCAAAGAATATGCCCGCCCGATCTTTGAGCATTTCGTGAGAATCCCACTCCGAGACCTCGTTAAGTTTGCGTCAAACTACACAGTCTCTGAGAAAGTTCCGACACCTGGCAGCAAACTCGTCACCGAATCTTTAGTCGATCGAGTTCCCGTTGCGCCCTGATTTCCGCGTTCCGGAACCTCGGATCCGCCTTTGCTTGTCCCGCAGCCGTTTCGAGTTCTTGTATCGCTTCTTCATTTTGTCCCGTGCGAGCGAGTGCAAGGCCGAGGGCCAAATGTGTACGCGGATCGCTGGCCCCTAACCTTACCGCCTCGCGCGCTTCTGTGATCGCCTTGTCAAGTTCTTTTACTCGTAGAAAATGGGTGGAGCGAACAGAATGACTTATGGCGGCCGCAAGCGGCACCTCAAATCGGCCGCGATAGATATACGTATTTCCTCCAACAAAGGCGATCGGCTCGGATGTAGCGATGGGCAAATACTCGTCACCGCCGCGTGGCGGCAACTCGATCACACTCAACACGACGGTCCCTTCGATCACCGTCGGAACCGGATCGATCAGATTGCGACTCACCATGATTCGTATGCCCGAAGGCATCGAACGACATGGTTGTACGGAGTGAATCATCTCAGGATGCACGAAGGTTGAAATCCAGCAGTCCTTTACACCCTCGCGAGCAAGGTATTCACTGACGAGTTTCATGCTCTGCCCCGTGTCGGTGTTGGAATCGGCAAAGATGCGATGCGTGTTTTCGTAGCCACCCCAAAGATCATTCGCATAGGCTAGATAATTAGGCGCCGCCTGTACCGTCGCAATCGCATTAAAGACGAACAGCGCGGCGAGAGCGTACCGAAAAATGTTGAACTTCCGGCAAAGCCATATCGCTCCTGCCGAGGCGAGTATGATGAGCAGGGGGTATATCGGTAGGATATGCCGCACGCCGATCGCGAAATTAGAGCTTGCAGCGAAGATAAAGAATATGATCGCCGGGACGAGCAAAAACACTCCTTCGCGCCATTTTTTTCGGTTGAAAAATAAATAGAGAAGGCCGAGCGGTAACAGAAGAAGCAATGCGATGCTCGTCTTCGTTAAGAAAGCGATTGGAAAATAGAACCACTTCCCTGTCGTGTAAACGCGTCCGAAAATCCAGCAGTTACGCGTGCCCCCTGCGATCACGTCAGCCATTCCGAGAACGTAGGATTCAGGAAGAACAGGTGTTTGGCTTATAGCAGCCGTCACTCGGGCTGGGAGGGACTCGACGGACTCGGGCCTGCCATTTTCCTTGATGTAATCGGCGACAGAGATAGTGCTTTCGGTCACATTCGGGATCGCGTAATAGCGAAAACCATAAAAGGACCAGAGGATCGCGAACCCGATTACTAACATCCCCGCGAATGCCGCAATCCGTTTAATGATCCGGTGTGAGAGTTGCACCTCGGATCGGCGAAACAAAACTGTGTCTGCGATCAACAACACAAACAAGATGCCGACAAAGACCACCGCCGAATGCTTCGCGGCGAGCATCAACCCAAACGCAAGAGCGGTGATCGAAAAGCGCAGCCAGGTTGGATTCTTACCGAACCTATAAATTGCATAGATCGCGCCGAAAGAGGT
>DAIOGT010000258.1:0-6189 GCA_036745095.1 Pyrinomonadaceae bacterium | reverse complement strand
CAAACAAAACTTATCCAATGGGACCGTCAGGAAGAGTTTTCTGCGAGACCCACAATGTCTCCGTCTACCGAGCGTCCACCACAACCACAGCCGTCGCCGGAAACCAAGCCCGCCGAAAATTTCACACCCGCGCTGGCTCGGCCCAACAATCGGCGCGACAACTATTCAGACTTACAAATAGCAGTCCGTGATCGCTACGTACAAAACACGAGCCCAAATGGCACAAATGCTGTCACTAATAATGACTCGCCATTGGACCAGGTACTCACACCAACACAGAGGCCCCCTACTCCTTCGCTGACTACAATCCCTAACCCGTTTTCATCAAACACTGGTCGGCCAAAGCTCGACTATGCACACGCTTCCCAAACACGAGCGCGCGCAGCGCTGAACTTTCGTACAGCTCCAACCAAAGCTACTTTCAACCTTGACGATCCAATCAGCTTCGGTGATCAAACCGCCGCTAACGAAACACCAATTGCGCTTGCAAAGACAAACGAAGCGCCTGCCCCCAGTCCAGAACCCACACCTGAACTCCTAAAGCAAATCGCTGGACCAATCGCTACAAAATCACAACCTGAGCCGCGCAAGACTCTTTGCGATTCAGCCTACCATGGTGAAGACATCACCATCACAAATGAATCTAACCGGCCCCTATCACTCCTCACGCTCGTCAACCGACTTAACGAAGCATACAACGCAAACATCGTTCTCGATTATGACGTGCAGGAGATGCCTGTACGCTTGACTATAACCAACGCGCCATGGACTTCCATCCTTCGCACACTTCTCGATCTCAATGACCTCGATATGGTTTGCCTCGATGGAGGCATAGTTCAGATTGCCAAACGCACGAAGATCGCATCAATGGGAGATCTCCGTCGACGTAGCGCCCCCATCGTTCGGGAAGTCTTCAGGCTCAAATATCTACAACAGACTGCCGGCGGCCGCGCCAACCTTGCCGGACAAACGCAAACCAGCAACGGCGCCACCATTCAATCGCTTGAGGACGCGATTCGCGACATCCTCAAAGCCGGTGGCGACCCTCGTGGCGAAGCCCGTCGCGTTCCCGGTCGCAATCAATTACTTGTCGCGGCCACCGCCGAGCAGATGCAGGACATACGAGATCTAATCGCTCGCGTTGATCGACCCGGTTATCAAGTCAAGATTTCCGCACTCGTCTACACCGCAAATGAAAATCGACTCCGGGATGTAGGTTCCCAACTCACAATTGTTGTAGGTAATTCACAGGGAACAAATTTGGGAGGAGGCACCACCCTACCTAACTCCAACACTGGCTCTGGAAGTGGCAGCAATAACCAACAGCCAAGCGGACTTAATCCGGGCGGCATTCCGGGACTCGCAACCGGTATGCGCGTACCGACTAATGGTCTCGGCGCTGCCAACCCGCTTGCCACTTTCGGTGTCACCAGTGTCTTTGGAACAGCTCAATTCGCCTACCAGCTAACGTTGGCCCAACAGAAGGGCGTGGTGAATATTCAATCACGCCCCTTCGGAATCGTCGCCGACGGCGACACGTTCGATTTAGTTGCGGGCACACAGATCCCCGTAGTCACCACAACCATCGCCGGTGGTGCTCCCTTTCAATCCGGCCAGGTTCAGTTTATTGAAGCCTCACGAATAGCCCGGATTACGCCCCAAGTGGCTGAAGACGAAACCGGCAAACCGAATTACGTCACACTCAACATCCAGCTCGAAAACAACAGCGTCGATACCTCACTCGGAACTTTCAACGGAGTGCCTGGCGTGAACCGTCAAAGCCTCCAGACTGTCCTTCGATTAGGCGACGGGGAGACTGTTGTTATTGGCGGTCTCGCCGCTGATCAAGTCGCCAATTCCGAAAGCAAAGTACCTGGCCTCAGCGGCATTCCCATCATTGGAAATTTATTCAAGCGTCGCGCCAATCAGGAAAATCGCGATCGTCTCTACTTCGCCATCACTGTCGAAGTTATCCCGCAAAATTCGACTATGCCTAACTTCGTCGCCCCGGCAGATGCCATCACCACGCCGCCCCCACCGCCGCGCGCACAGAAACCTTCGCCTTTTGAAAAACGCCAGTAACCCGAACGCCAAGGAGATTTACATCGTCATGGAAACACAAACAGATCGCCCTGGCCCTTTTACTGGCATTGGCACCACATCTGAAATCGAGACAGACGTCGGCGAAGCCATCGACAAAATGATCGCTCTTCGCGATGTGCATGATCCTGAAATCCTTAGGGATCTTGCTAAGCATCTTCCCCGACACGTGGCGATCGAGAATCAGGCTGTCTTACTCAAATGCACTGAGGATGGAAACTACGTTCTCGGTATGTCTGATCCGCTTAACGCGGTCAATGTTCGCAATGTCGTTCGCGCTCTGCGAATATCGTCCAGCAAGGTCAGACCTCGGCTCGTTGTCGCACAACGACTAACGATGCTTCACGAAATCGCCTACGAAGACCGAGGCGATGAATTAGCGAAACCTGAGCCAGAAATCCACCGGCGCGAGTCCACGCGTAAAACTATCGACTGGCATTCACTCGATTCAAATGCGGGAACAGCTACTGCGCATGCAACGTCCGCCGAACCTGATATTGAAATCGGACTCGGCACCGGACTACGTGCCGCCGCAGAGAAAATCATCCTCGAAGCAATCAACCGCCGTGCCAGCGACATTCACGTAATTCCCGGAGAGAGAACCGGACAAATAAGGATTCGTACGGACGGAATTGTCTCACCCCTCGTTACCGACATCCCTGCCACTCGGATGGAAAACTTAGCGAACGCTTTTAGCGATATGGCAGGCGTTAACGGTTATGAACTCCTGCAAAGAAGTAGGGGCGCTGAAATCAACATCACTGTCCGCACAAACGCCGGCAAAAGAGAACGCATGACTCTCCGTTTTCACGGCACCCGCGCCTATTACGGACGAGCCATCGTCATTCGCATCAACCGATCCGTTTTTCGGGACTTCGATCAAATCGGAATAGAACCGAGCCAACAGCAAACACTCCACCGTGCGCTCGATCATAAAAATGGAGTGATCCTTGTCACAGGCGCCACAGGCTCCGGGAAATCAAACACGCTCGAAGCCATGCTCCGGAAGCTCGAGCTCATTCATCAATACCAACAACACATCATTCAAATCGGGAACCCTATCGAATTCCCGAATGAACAACGCACCCAACTCCGCGTTGATGACGATCGATCCTGGAAAGAAGCCCTCAAGGCCGCAATGCGTATGGACCCCAATTTTTTTAGCCCTGGAGAATTCCGCGACGCCGAAGAAGCAGCGATCGTCTTTGAAGGAGCGGCAACTGGACACCTTACCCTTACTACACTTCATACCAACAATGTCGCGCAAACATTTTCGCGCCTGGATTTCCTCAAAATCGGCCGCGATAAGCAAGCAGATCTTATTCGGCTCATCGTTTCACAAGAACTCGTACCATTGCTTTGTCGCAACTGTCGCAAACCCGATCCTCGCGGTCGTGAAATCGCCGAACGCCTTGTCGAAATTGTTTTTCCCAATAGACCAGATCTGAAAGAAGCAATCGCAACTGCCCAAGGTTCAACCCCCTTCTTTCATGCAGAAGGATGCCCCGCCTGTCATCACCTCGGCGTAAAGGGACGCACTTGCATCGCCGAAATGGTGGAAATCACGCCAGAGATCAGCCGCATGCTTCGCAAAGGAATTGAGGGTGAAGAAATCGTCGACTATGCCATACGAACGCAGGGCATGATGACTCTTGCCGAAGCCGCCGCCCGCAAACTGTGCCGGGGCATGATCTCCTCAGATCACGTGCAGCATCTCCTGATGTCAACTCACCGCGCAGCTCCGGAACAAGAAACTCATGCCTGGCAAACCAACTGCGAAAACGAACCAGCTCGCAGTGCAAATCCATCGGCGACTGATATCTACAATGAATCAGGTACCAACAATGAATCAGACACCGTTTTGGGAGACGTTATTGACGTCGAATTCACTGTGCCGGCACAAGCCCACACTGAATCTACTCACCACGCGGCCGCCGCTGGATTCTCACTGATCGAACTTCTAATCGTTGTCGCGATCGTGGCGATACTCGCCGCGATCGCCATCCCAAGCTTCATCGCATCTCGCCGCGCCGGTTATGAAAACACGGCCAAGCAAAAACTTGCTGCTATCGGTCAACAACAAACAGCATTCAAAACGCTCTTGGGCAAACGACGGTATGGCACCATTGCAGAACTGCAAGCAGCTACTGCCGGAGGTTCCACCCTTCTCACCGCAAACGACACCACCGTAACTGGCTGGACGTTCTCCGATGAGGGCGCCGCTTCGTCAACAACCTTCGGCGCTAAGGTAGTTCCAACCCAGGGTAATCCCGCCACTTACAGCTTTTACATTTCTGAGGATCAGACTCTACGCCGCTGTGCTCTGACTGGCCCATGGACCAAAGCAGCCTGCACCGCCGTCGATCAATAGAAGGACCATACATGTCAACACAAACCTTCCAACCGCAAACAAATCTCCTCGATGCTGAACAGGTCCGCTACGACTTCCAGGGCACCAACATCCTCGGAGACTCGCTTGTCAAGCACTACATCTACGCTGCAACACCAGACCACGCAGAAGCAATTCTTAACCGAGCGAAGATCGAGGTTGACGCGATTACGCCTCACCGCGATGGATTTAGGCGAAAAAAGAGAGCGTTGAGCCGTGAGGAACTCGGGACTTTCGCCATTCAGCTTGCCGAACGAACCAAAGCATCAGATCCAATTCCGAAAGCCATTCTCGATATTGCTCGCTCAACCACCAATCGCCTACTGCGTGAAGCTCTTCTTGACGTTTACGCCGAGATAAAGAAGGAATCTGTCAATCTCGATCAAGCATTCAACATTCGCGCGGACGTATTTCCGGATGCCTTCCGTCACATTATTCGTGTGGGCACTACCAAAGGCGATCCCTCCGACATGCTCTCAAAGTATGGTGAACGTCAGTTACTCACGGCTGAGAACGTGGCAAAAGTTAAAGGTGCGCTCATCTATCCGTCGGTAGTGCTCTCACTCGCAAGTGCCATCTGCTTAGTATTGAGTTTCTGGGTCATCCCATCGATGGAACGTATGTATGAGGCTCTGATTGATCCAAGATCAGGAGCCTCTCTCCCCTGGCTCACACGAGCTTTACTTGCATTCAGCAACTTCCTCGTTAGCTTCTACGGCCTGATAACCTTGGCCCTTGTCGCATTAGGGATCGTCATGCTCATCCGCTGGTTACGCACGGATAACGGCAAAGACTGGTTTCAACGCAAGAGTCTAAACTGGCCGCTAATCGGCACACTCATTCGCGAATTCAACGCCGCTCACGTCATCGATCTAATGGCGATTCTTGCGCCTGTGCTCACACCCACAGAATTTCTGCGCGAAGCATCCGCTGCCGCACTCAATGTCGTCTATCGCGAATCACTCGATGCGATCAGGGAATCATTTAGGAGTGGTGCACTGGATCTAACCACGGCCATCACTCCTTATGCACGACTCTTTGGAGACGAGTTTGCAGCAGCAGTCGCCACCGGAGAACAGACTGGACGCCTTGCGGCCCAACTTGGCAATTACGCGCGTCTCGTAGATCGCCGCGTCCAGGAATCAACTGCCCGATTATCCAAAACTGTAGAACCAATGACTTTGATCATTGCCGGAATTGTCATCGGCTTGATTGTCGTCGCCGCGTACTGGCCACTCTTTTCCCTGGTCGGAGACCTTGCAAACAAGAAATAGGAACAACCCCATGAAAAGCAAAATTCCTGATGCGCATTTAGCAACCAGCCAGCGTGGAGTCGGTCTGGTAGAAGCGATCATCGGTCTATTCATTCTTACCATCATCCTTTTGTCCGGTGCTCAACTCTTTCGCGTACACGTCGAACATCTTGCTCTGGTTGAGCGCGCCAGGCGAGCAGATGAACAAGCTCATAACACTATGAATGCACTCGCAGCACTTAGCTATTCTGCGCTAACAGACGGTAATCCCTTTCAATCGAAGGGATCACAAGACACCTTTGCAGAAGGTGAACGAGTACAACTCGACCAAAGCATCTGCATCGCACAAGCGAATTGCGATCGCATCGTAAGAGTCCCTCACACATCCGACACTGGCTCTGATTTTATAAACATCGCCTTTAATCAAACTACGCCAACGAACTCGTC
>DAIOGT010000257.1:0-6318 GCA_036745095.1 Pyrinomonadaceae bacterium | reverse complement strand
CGAAGAGAAGACAGGCATGCGCCTCGGCGCCACCGATCCGCGACGAAGCGATGGACAAGCAGTCGGGTATTAGGCACTAAGGTTGGCTACACTAGAAAAACTCGCGGCGGGTTACGAACAGAAACTGCTGGCCTGCATTCATTGCGGCTTGTGTCTCGAGGCGTGCCCGACTTACGTCATTACCGGCAATGAGAATGATGGGCCACGCGGGCGGCTCTACCTTATGCGGGCGGTGGCGGAAGGACGGATCGAGAAGACATCCGACGCCTTCGCAACACATATTGACCGGTGTCTGGGTTGTCGTGCATGTGAGCAGGTGTGTCCCGCGGGTGTTGAGTATGGACAACTGCTCGAGGTGAGTCGCGAAGCACTACTCGAATCTCAACCGAAGTCGGATTTATCTAACAGGCTTTTGCGATTTGTGTTGCGGCATGTTTGGTTGTCGCCTACGAGACTGAAGCTTTTCTTTGGAGCATCCCGAGTGTTTCGTGATCTGGGTTTTGCGCGGATGCTGTTGAAGACGCGGATGGCGCGGATTATTTCGCCGCGGGTTGAGTTTGCAGTTGCGCTGCTTGAGAGCTCAAGAGGAGTTTCTCGTACCGCGTCGCGAAGGCGCAAAGATCAGAATGATGCGCAAGCGTCTGAAGACGTGTTGCTGTTTACGGGCTGTGTTGGTGAGGGACTCTTTGCTCGTGTGAATCGCGCGACAGAGCGTGTTTTGCGGGCGAACAACTTTGAGGTGCGCGCGCCCGCAGATCAGGTTTGCTGTGGCGCGCTGCATGCTCACGCCGGCGATCTCGAGGGTGCGCGGGAACTCGCGCGAAAGAACATCGCGGCTTTCAACTCCGGCACGCCCATCGTCACGAATGCGGGTGGCTGTGGCGCCATGTTAACCACGTACGCGCACTTATTTGCCAACGATGATCAGCTTGCCGGGCAAGCGGCGAACTTCAGCGCGAGAGTGCGCGACGTGAGCCAACAGCTCGCTACCACCGAGATGCGAATCCCAACGAGCGCGGTTGAAACACGCGTGACCTACGACACATCGTGTCATCTCATGTACGGGCAACGCAGTGGCGAGGCTTCAGAACGGATGCTGCGGATGGTGACAGGTGAGAACTTTGTGGCGCTCAACGGCACTGAGAGATGTTGCGGCGCGGCAGGTGTCTACAACCTGCTTCAGCCCGAGATGTCGCAACGCGTTTTAAAAGAAAAGTTGGATAACGTTAGAGAAACCGGCGTTGATCTACTCGCTACCGGTAATCCCGGTTGCCAGATGCACATTGGCGCCGGCGCATGCTTGTCGGGCATGTCGCTGCGCGTCTGTCATCCGGTTGAGATTGTGGACGAAGCGTACGAGCGCGCGGGAATCTACGAAAAAAACCGGCCGCGGATCAGCACGGATCTTAAGCCCAGATCTGATTGATCCAGCGCTATCAGGTCGGCGTGTTTGCCGACTTCGATTGAGCCGCAATCGCGATCGAGGCCTAGCAAGCGCGCGGGATTTAGAGAGGCCATGCGGGCGAGATCGACGTAGGAGACGCCGAGTGAATGAAGAAGGCGAACTGCGTCGAGCATGCTGATGACTGAGCCCGCGATGCTGCCCGCTGCGTTTGCAGTGCGACCATTCTTTACGCTGATTGTTTCGCCCCAGATTTCGTAATCGCCGTCGCCCTTCCCTGTCGCCGCAATCGCGTCGCTGATCAAAGTGATCCGAGCCACGGATTTGAGCTTTAGCAATAAGCGAAGCATGAAGGGATCGAGGTGAATGCCGTCTGCGATCAGATCCACCGTAACGTCATCGCGCGATAGGCCCCACGCTATTGGACCAGGCTTGCGATGATGCAGCGGCGGCATCGCATTCATGAAATGCGTCATGTGACGTGCGCCTGCATCGCAAGCATCGTCAAGCACGCTTAAATCCGCGCGCGTGTGACCGATAGAAATCACCCAGCCACGCGCTTTCAACTCGCGCACGAGCTCGATGCCACCTGCGATCTCGGGCGCCATCGTGATCATCCGAACCGCATTCTCCGGCGCCGGAAGCGCCTCCAGATCGTTCGCGCTGGAATACGTCTTGAAATACTCCGTATGCAACGCTCCGCACTGCGCCGTGTTCACGAAAGGCCCTTCGTAGTGCAGACCAAGAACACGCGCGCCTTCGCGATCGTTCAAACATTCCGACACCGCCGCCGCGACGCTCGCATAATTCTCATCACTTCCGGGCACGAGAGTTGGCAGCCACGCCGTCACGCCCTGCGACGCTAGATAATGAGAAACTTCGCGCAAGCCAGCCGGCCCAGCTTCCATCACGTCTACGCCGACAGCGCCGTGAATATGAACGTCTATAAAACCCGGCAGCAGTGTCGCTCCCGCGAGATCGATCTGTTCCGTGGCCTCAAGACCGTCACCAATCGCAGCGATCTTGCCGTCAGCGATAAGGACGCCTGCGTCCACTTCACGATCCCGTAATACGACTTTCGCGTTTTTGAGTAGAGTGGTCATAATCAACAAAGCGGTGCCCGCAACGCTTCAACAGCATTGCGGGCACAGCAGGGAAAACAACTTCGACGAACTAGAAAATAAACTTCGCGCCGAGCTGGATCGTTCGTGGATCTCTCGTCGCGCTGATCTGCCCGAACACCGCTGAAGTCACATTGGTGCTGGCAATGGTTTTGAAGCTCGTGTGATTGAAAACATTGAAAGCCTCGGCACGAAGTTGCAGTTGAGTGGTTTCACCGAAGCGCAGGTTCTTCAACATCGAGAAGTCGACCCGGAACGTCGGTGGGCCATCGATGAGGCCGCGGCCGGCGTTTCCGATTACGTTCCGAATGCCGGAGTTCGTCGTGGGATTTCTCTCGAAGCACGCGGTGTTGAACCATTCCTGCTGTGTGTGCGGAGCGTTTTCGTTGGGATCGCAAAGAAGGTTCGGACGACCGCCCGCGACTAACGCCGGAATGAAACCGAGACCCGCCGGATCGAAGCTGGACGTCGCGGGGGTAAACGGCAGACCGGTGTTGTAAACAATGATCCCCGATGCCTCCCAACCGCCGAGCACGTTCTTGACGAAGCCGTTGTCGTGCTTCAGGAAGAACGGCAACTCGTAGTTGTAGTTCGCAGTGAGGACGTGACGACGGTCGAGCGCCGCGCGACCCCTGTCCAAACTGATGTCGAACGAACTCTGCGGCGCTGTCGAGCGATCGGTCTGGTTGTCTGTCAGGTTCTTGGACCACGTGTACGCGAGGCTGGCTTGGGATTTGCCTGCGAAGCGACGGGTGGCAAAGACCTGCAAGCTGTGATAGCTGGAATTGAAACGCGGCTGGATGATATTAAGTGAACGATAACCGCGGAACGGCCGGATCTGATCGAGGATGTTGGTTGAAAGTCCGGCGACACCGAAAGCCTGACCTGCAACCTGGCAGGGCGCGGTCGGAGTGGTTGATGCTCCAACAGCGCACCCCGTTGCTCCTCTGGAGATTGCAAATCCCGGCGGCAGCTCATTCAGCTCAAACGCACCGATCAGGTGTGTGCCCTTCGAACCGAAATAGCCGAGCGTGATCACTGTGTTTGAATCGAGCTGGCGCTGGATGTCCAAAGACCAGTGCTGCATGTATGGGTCAGTCCACTCTGGCTGGATGCCGCGCAGGTTCGGTGCGGTTGCTGCTGCGACCAGATTGATCGGAGCGCCCGGCGGCAGTGGCTGATCCAGACGCGTATTTTGAATCTGGACTGTCTCCTGGTATGGCGGATTCAAACCGATCATCTGAAGCAACGTGCCGTTTAACACTTGATCGTGATAGATCCCATAGCCGGTGCGGATCGAAGTCGTTCCGGTTCCGAAAGGATCCCACGCAATTCCGAATCGGGGACCGAAGTTCTTCTTCGGCGCATCGACGACGTACTTGCCATACGGCGATGGTATCGGCGTGCAATTGGCCGACGTCTGAAAGTTTTGCGTGTTGGCAATTATGCCGTTGCAGAAGTTCTTGCCGGCGCCCGCAACACGATTTCCGGCTCCGGTTACTAGAGGAGCGGCGGCTGGATCCCAGAGCTCGGGAACGAAGTTGGTCAAACGTCCATTCTTGTCGTACGGCGAACCAAAGAACGAGTAACGAACACCGTAATAAAGAGTCAGGTTCGGACGCACCCGCCATTCATCCTGTGCGTAACCTTCGATCGTTCTCTGTCGTAGGTCGGCAGTGTAATCAAAGTGCGCCTGCGTGAATTGCACGTTCGTGCCTATCAGGAAGTTAGCGAAGGCCTGGAAATTCGCACGTCGCGTTGCATTCGCATCCTGACCGGGAACTTGCGGCGCAAGCACGCTCAGTTGAGCCGGGCTGGTGGTCAACGTATTAAGGAAGGTATTGAAGAGACCTTCGTTGTTACCTGCCAGCGCGTTTTCATTCTTGCGGTAACGCGAGAAGATGCCGCCAAACTTCAACGTGTGCGCGCCCGCGATCCACGTCATGCTGCCGTCGTAGTTCTGCTTGTAAGAGAAGTTGTCGTATGGACCAAAACTCTGCAGCCCGCTAAACCCGTTGCCGGTGACCGTCGGAACACGGTCGCGTTCGTTTGCAAACGGCAACGGCGGAGTGATCGGCGAGTTCTGTAAAGCGAGGAATCCGATGTTTTCGCTCAGAATCGCGCCGTAGCCGTGTGTGAAACGACCGACCGCAATAACCTGCGGATTGATCACATAGGTTAGTTGGAACGTGTGTGCCTTACCGGGAGAGTTAGTGCTGGTCGTTGACACGCCAGGCAATCCGGAGCCCTGTGAGAACAACGCGTTCACGTCTTCGGTCGGAATCTTATCGTTCTCGAAACGGTAGTACATCGAGACGGCGTCGGACGCAGTGTGGTCGATCTTGATAATCTCCTGGCGGAAATCGGCCACGTTCTTTGCCGGGAAAGTAAGCGCTCGGGTAAGCGCATTGGTCGGGAGCGGCAATTTGTTATAGATGAAATCCAGATACTGCTGCGCGACCGGGTTGATCGGCACGCGAGAAGAGATTGGCTGTCCCGCAGGAAGTACTTCCAGACACTGCGCCGTCGCCACGGTCGGCGCATTAGCTCTAAGGCAGATGTCGATCGGGAAGATGCCCTGGCGCATGCCCGCGTCAGGCACAGTCGATGAAAGTGTGGGATATCGGCGGTCGCGTCGCTGCTCTTCTGAGAAGAAGAAGTAGGTCCGTTTGAGTTTCATGAGAGCGCTGCCGGACCCTTCGCCAAATCGAGGCACGTAAATCGGACCACCGATCGTGCCACCAAAATTGTTGTAACGGAAAGGCGGACGCCTTGCCTTGCCGTTCTCATCCAGACCGAGCGGTGCTGACTGGTTGAGCAGAAACTCATTCGCGTTCAGTTTTTCGTTACGAACAAACTCGAAAAGCGAACCGTGAAATTCGTTCGTTCCAGAGCGCGTGACGATGTTCACCTGACCACCGCCACTGCGACCAGACTCCGCCGCAAACAGCGAACGCAAAACTTTGAACTCACCTATCGAGTCGACGCTGGGATACGCCTGAATCGTGATGTTTGAACCCCGGTCAGTGATGTCGGCGCCGTCAACCGTAAAGGTGTTCTGACTGCTGCGCGCGCCGTTCACAGAGAGGTTGATGGTGTTGGCCTGGCCTGTCGGGTTAACCGTACCGACGTAGACTTGATCCTCGAGATTGCTCGAAACTCCCGGGGCCAGCGCCACGAGTTGCACGAAGTTGCGGTTGTTGAGCGACAGTTCGCGTGCCTGATCGCCACTGATTAACGTTGACGCCGTCGGCGTTGTTAATTCAACGGCGACAGCATCGGCAGCGACAGTGACCACCTCGGAAATGTTTCCGGGCTCGAGTGCGATATCGATCGAGCGCTTTTGACCCACATCCAGTTTTACATCGGTGGCGACATACTTCTTGAAGTTAGGCGCTTCGACTGTGATCGCGTAGAGCCCAGGCGTAATGTTTGGAGCGAAGAACGCGCCGTCGTCGTTGGTGGTCAATGAACGCACCACTGCGTCTGCTTTGCTGGGATCCGTGATGGTCACGGTCGCGCCCTTGACGAGTGCGCCGGTCGAATCTTTGACGGTGCCGAGAAGATCGCCTGTGACCTCCTGGCCGAGCGCAGCGCCACTGATCGCGAACAGAAGTGTCAGCAACGAGATAATGGTTTTGAGTCGGATGTGACGTTTCATGGGGTAATCCTTTTTATTGGTTAGTGGAGGTGCCTGCCGGCAGATCCAGCCGCAGCAACGCAGGGGCCGACGAGGCGCTGGGAGAACCACAATACACCTTGTGTTTTAGTAAGTCAGACAAACAGTTGTTGTTG
>DAIOGT010000256.1:0-6347 GCA_036745095.1 Pyrinomonadaceae bacterium | reverse complement strand
GACAGCACATCAGTCAACACTAACTCTGACTGATCGCCTGACGAGTCGATCCGTCCTGAGCGCGCGGTGTAGACCTCTGTAGTACGATCCGAGCGTTGTCCGAAAATGAAGACGCGTCCCCATGTGCCCAGGTCTTTGTTGCCGTCACGCACGTAGATCACGTAGCGCGGCAACGTGTTAAAGGTTCGCGGTTCGACCGGTGAATCGAGTTTCGCAAGCGCTCCCTGCAATGCGATGCGCTCGAGATCTCTTGCTGCTTCAGGTGCTTCTTTAAGGTGTAGATACGTCGTGGCGCCAGTTAACACGAGACCTATTAACAGCGCAGGCCAGATCATGGTCCATGAGCCGACACCGGCAGCGCGCATTGCCACTATTTCGCTGTCGCTTCCCATGCGTGAGAAGCCGATGATTATGCCGGCAAGCGTCGCGAGCGGAATCGAAAAGATGAGGACGCCAGGCAGTAGCGCAGCGCCGATACTGCCGAGGAGGGAGAATGGGAGGTCCGCGTAGATCACCAGTTCGGCAAGACGGGCGGCCTGTTGCGCGAGTAGCACAGCCGTAAGCATCAAGAGCGAAATGAGGATGTACGGCGCAATCGCACCGATGATGTACCGAGGGATAAGGTAATTCCTGAACTTCAAGTTATTCCTTAACTGCTCAGCTTGCCGGTCGAACGCGCGGCATGCGCTCGAGCACTCGGCCAATTATGTGATACGTCAGCTCAGCCATTTCGCGTTTCGTGTCCTTCGATACTTCCCTCGCTTCTGCGGCAAACCTCGCGGGTGACAACTTCTCTGCCGTCCGTAAGTGCGAACGAAGTCGCGTCGAAACTGAACTGCCACGTCCGTTACTGCACTGGGAACAACGAAGCGACAAGTCCGCGCCCAGATGAACCGCTTCATCGCCACTAAAAGTCTTCTGGCAATTTGCACAGGCACGCAGGTCCGGGAGAAACCCCTCGAGCTTCAACAGCCAAACTTCAAAATAACGCAACACTGCTTCGAGATCTGCCGGCGTTTCTGATGCCGCTTCGAAACAAGCCAGCGCCATGCGGAAGAGATTATCGTTTGCCTGGTGCGGTGGTGAAAAATCGATGAGCAGATCGCCCATGTAGGCGAAGCCGGTTAGTATCGAAGCATTCGACGAGAGGTTAAAGCGTGACTTTAAGATCTCGACTTGGCGGAACGATACGAGCTCCTGGTTTTCTTTCTCGTAGTAAGTGAGATTAATGACGGTGAAAGGCTCGAGCGCGGCGCCAAAACGATTCTTGAGTTTCCTGCAACCCTTGGCGACTCCTCGTATCAGTCCTGCTGAGCGACTCAGGCAAACGACAATCTTGTCAGCCTCTGCGAGATTGTAACTGCGTAGGATCAGAGCCTCAGTGTCAAATACAGCCATCTGAAAGGATCAAGGAATGAAATAGAGGATCCAACTCAGCACCAGACCGATCACCATGAACTCGGCAAACACTTTCAGACCGTAGAGCCAACGCTCACGATTGGAATCTTTCTCCATCGCTCCCAAAACAACTGACGCCAGGACCGCGAATAATGCCATCACGAGGAAATGTCTCAAGGTTTCCTCCCCGCGGCGACATCGAAAGCGTTGAGCATTGTCAGGTAGTTGAGCAAACCCGCGATGAGCAGAAATGTGTTGCCGTATTCGTAAGTGGCGCGTGCGGCTTGTGCCGGATCGTCAGCGAAGCCGTAATCGAGCATCCAGCAAGCTATGTAAAGCACGCCCGAGCCGAGGTTCGCAATCATCGGCGGCACTTGGAGCAGCACTGACGAGCCGTCGGTCGAGAGATCAAATAAGTGCCCACCCATTGCGAGGCCGACGAAGAAGCATACCCACACGGCGCCGCCCATCAGGAGTGCGCGACCCCATTTTTTGAGGAGCACATGGCCGAGACCCGGCACAAACCAGGCTGCCGCCCCTGTTAGCCAGGCGGAGCCGGGTGCGGGTTCCGCCTCTTCGGCCTGCATACGTTCAGCTTTTACCAATTAGTCCTCCAAAATATTCCAAGCGCGATTAAGGTTTTACCTTAATAGGAAGTTGCACGCAAAGGACGCGAGCCGCAAAGCCGCAGTTGAACTTGAACTCATTCAAGCCTCAGTGTTCACGATTCACATTAGCCGTCGGCGTGACGACCTTTAACACCTCACGTTAACTATCTATCGATACAGCAGGTACGGCTCACGTAATTCTTTAAACTCTGCGAGCGGTTCTTTCGTCGAATCAGCGATTTCGTCGAGCTGAGTTCCCTGCTCAAACGCTTCTCTGATCTTCGCCGTTCCGCTGATCACGTCAAATGGATTCTTGTCGTAAACATATTCGTATGGTGGAACCTTCCACCGAAACTGATCGGGATACATGTCGTGCGCGAACTTCACCATTGCAATTCCCGCGAGCCACGGTTCGAAGGCATCGCGATTAAGGACGTGAATCTGCACGCCGCCACAGGTGACGCCTGCATGCTTCTGAAATGTCGGCTGGAACATGCAGCTGCGAAAATACACGCCTGCCATTCCAAGTTCGTTGAGCCGGTCTGCATAATCATCGGGATCGATGTATGGCGCGCCGATTAGCTCGAACGGCCTCGTGGTCCCTCTTCCTTCTGAAACTTGTGTGCCTTCGAAATGCACGGTACCCGGAAATACCGTTGCGGCATCGAGCGTCGGCATGTTTGGCGACGGCAGCACCCAGGGCGCGTCAGTATCATCGTGCCAAAACTCTCGCTTCCATCCGTTCATCGCAATCACTTCGAGATCACAGCCGATCGCAAAGTGTTCATTGAACATTCGCGCTAACTCGCCGACAGTCATGCCATGACGTGTCGGAAGGGCAAACTGGCCCACAAACGATGCGTATTCCGGTTCGAGAATATTCCCGGCCATCCGCACGCCGTTAATCGGGTTCGGGCGATCGCAAACGAGTACCTTCTTTCCTAAACGCCTTGCCGCTCGCATGCAGTTGGCGAGGGTGTAAACAAAGGTGTAGATGCGACAACCAACGTCCTGCATGTCGAAAACCAGCACGTCGATGTCCTGTAGCATCGCATCCGTAGGTTCTCTTGTTTCGCTGTACAACGAATGAACCGGCAAACCAGTCTTACGATCCACGCTGTGGCCGGTCTCGATCATGTTGTCCTGAACGTCGCCACGGATTCCGTGTTGTGGGCCAAAGAGTGCATGTAACTGCATGTCAGGATGTTCATGAAAGAGATCTGCGGCGTGATGATAGCCGTGGTCGACAGACGCCTGGTTGCAGATCAAACCGATACGAGCGCCTCGAGTCCACTGCTGTCCCTCTTCAAGTAATCTCTCAACTCCGAGTTCGACGTGCTCCTTCTTTTGTAAGCGCCGCTCGCCACGTCCGCTCGTCGACGGTGTTGCATGTTCTTCGATCGTTAAAGTCATACTTGAACTCTCCTAGCCGCACAAAACTGATCCGCCGTTGACATTAATCACCTCACCCGTAATGTGATTGGCCCACTCGCTACACAAGAACACGATCGGTCCGGCAATCTCTTCCGGTGTTGCGGCTCGACCTAAGGGAATACCTTTACTGATCGACTCCCGTTGCGCCGCGTCAGCAAACACATCCGACGTCATGTCCGTTTCAACCCATCCCGGCGCCACACAGTTGACGTTAATCCCGAAGGATCCCAATTCGGGTGCAAGCGATTTCGTGAAGGCGATCTGTCCACCCTTTGATGCTGCGTAGTTGGAAACATTAGCTTCGCCACGCTGCCCGGCTGTCGAGCTGACGATCACTATTCGTCCGAACCTCTGTCGCTTCATCACGGGCACCGTCGCACGACACACGGACCAGGTGCCTTTTAAGTTGATGTCCATCGTCTTGTCCCAGAGTTCTTCCGGGATTGATTCTACGCTCGCACCCTCCCAAATCCCCGCATTGCAAATCAGGAAGTCGACACGCCCGAAATGTTCAACCGTTTCCTGAACCAGCCGCTCAGCATGCACGAGCCGTGAAACATCTGCCTGAATGGCGATAGCTTTTACGCCGTGCGATTGTGCAAGGTTTACTGTCGCGGCCGCGGCTTGTTCGTCTCTGACGTAATTGACGACGACGTGAGCGCCGCGTGATGCGAGAAGCTCAACCACCGCTTTCCCGATTCCCCTGGAGCCACCGGTCACAATGGCGACGCGATTCGCCAACCCGAGTGCGTTTGTCTCTGGCGACGGCGAACTCATGCAGGTGTTGAGATGGAAGCGAAATGTGCTTCGTGTACCTTCGCTGCTTCGTTGACGAAGGCGCGAAACAGGCGTTGAGAAAGCTGATCCTTCTGCCAGCCGAGTTCCGGATGCCACTGCACCGCAACGATAAATTGATCCGGCCGCGGATCTTCCATCGCTTCGATGATACCGTCGGTGGCCCATGCCGTCGCGAGCAGATTAGCTCCGACGGACTCGATTGCCTGGTGATGATGGCTGTTGACGACTGCATCAACCGCGCCCGCTATCTCCGAAAGCCTCGTGTGCTCGAGTAAACGGATGCGATGAGAAGGACGATCGCGCGGAGCGCCCTGCTCGTGCTTAATCGCGTCGGGCACTTGTGAGCTGATGTCCTGTATCAACGTTCCACCGCGAGACACGTTCAACACTTGCATACCGAAGCAAATTGCGAGGAGGGGTAAACGTCGTCTCTCCGCAGCTTCGATGACCAGCAGATCGGTTTCGTCTTTGATGGTTTGGACCGCCCCGAGCCGCGTGTGAGGTTGTTGGCCGTAACGCAAAGGATCGACGTCGGAGTCGCTTCCAGGCAGCAGGATGCCGTCCAAATGTGCGACTACGGCATCGACATAGTGTGCGTTTGGAATAAGGCTTATGTGGGCCGGAGCGCCGCCGGCAGCCTCGACCGCTTCGCTGTAGTCCCGGCCAAGATAGAAACGATTCGTTGTATGTTCAATGCGCATCGTGATACCGATGCGTGGTCGTGTTTGCATCATTCCGGTAAGGCGATTCCCGCCCTCGCTATCATAACCCATGTCCGCAAACTGCATCACTACATCGACAGAAGGCGTCCTTGACTTACATTCAAACGAGTTCCTATAGTCTCGTTAAAAGAAGCATGCACAAACAAGAAAATCGGGTACGTAGCACGACCGTGCTGCTCGTCAGGAAAGACGCTAACGTGGCGCTCGCCGGAGACGGGCAGGTGACGATGGGCGAAACTGTAATGAAAGCCAGCGCCAGGAAGGTGCGGCGACTTTATAACGATCAGATCGTGGCGGGTTTTGCGGGGGCGACAGGCGATGCGTTTGCGCTGTTAACGCGATTCGAGAGCAAGCTGGAGCAATATCACGGCAACCTCGAGCGCGCCGCTATTGAGCTTAGTAAAGAATGGCGCACTGACAAGATGTTGCGACATCTCGAGGCGCTGTTAGTTGTCGCGGATAAGAAGGGTTCTTTTCTTTTGTCCGGCAATGGCGATGTGATCGCGCCTGACGAAGGTGTGCTGGCGATCGGTTCCGGCGGCTCTTATGCATTAGCCGCCGCGCGTGCGCTGATCAAAAACACCGATCTTTCCGCGCGCGAGATTGCCGTGGAGGCCCTTCGCATCGCCGGGGAAATTTGCATTTATTCAAATCAGAACATCATTGTTGAGGAGTTGTAGTTGCCACAGAGTAGTGGCTGAAAGTTTTTTAGCATGGTTATTTATTTGGCTGGAGAAGTTGATGAAGAGGCGCGGCTGGACGAGATGTCGCCGCGCCAGATCGTGACGGAGCTCGATAAGCACGTTGTTGGTCAGCGCAATGCAAAGCGAGCGGTCGCCATCGCTTTACGGAATCGTGTGCGACGGCAGAAGCTCGCGCCCGAAATGGCAGTCGATGTGATGCCCAAAAACATCATCATGATCGGCTCGACAGGTGTCGGTAAAACGGAGATTGCACGGCGTCTCGCGCGTATGTCCAACTCACCGTTCCTGAAGGTTGAAGCTTCGAAGTTTACGGAAGTCGGATACGTGGGACGCGATGTTGAGAGCATGATCCGCGACCTTACCGAAATCTCGATCGAGATGACACGGCAGGACAAAAGCGAAGAGATCGCTGAGAAAGCGGAATTGAACGTCGAAGAACGAATTCTCGACTTGTTGCTTCCGCCGCCGCGTTCGGCGTCGAACTTTTATGATTTCGACGCTGATACAAGTGAAGAAGAATCTACCGAGCTCGACGCGCCGGCGCGTGATGAACAGTTTCAACGAACGCGCGAGAAGCTTCGCACGCAATTACGCAGCGGCAAACTCGATAATCGCCTCGTTGAGCTGGAAGTCAGGGAGAAAAACTTTCCCGTGATCGAGCTGGCTGGTCCACAGGGCGTCGA
>DAIOGT010000255.1:0-6350 GCA_036745095.1 Pyrinomonadaceae bacterium | reverse complement strand
ACAGACCCAGTTTTTCCAACCGGCCAATATCTGGCCAGAAAAAACAGCAGCGGATGGTAAAGAACAGTAATGAATGGGAACAGATGGGAAAACTCTGCGGGAGCTAATGATTTTAAATTACTACAAAGAAAGCTCTTAACATCTTTTCGCGCAATGCGGAGGTCTGGTGAAACCAGTACCGGTCTCTCCCATCATGGACTTCACGACTCCCCACCGACTATTGACTGTAGTTGTTCGGGCAATCTATACTCCCGAACTCTTTTTGCGTCCAAAGTCACAGAATAGATTCAATGCAACGGATTAACCCAAAGATAGCTTTGCGCGGCTTTCGGCCGGGGGCTCGCGGGGCAAACCACGTGCTCGGGGATCTCGAAGCAGCGGTGATGGAGATCCTTTGGGCTAAGCCGGGTCAAACAGTAGTTGAGGTTGAAGAGCGGTTACGCCAGAAGCGCGAGATTGCCCACACCACTGTTTTGACCACGCTCGATCGTATGTTTCGGAAAGGCTACCTGAGCCGGGAGAAAGAAGCTAAGGCTTTCGTTTACTCGCCGCGATATACGCGCAAAGAATTTGAGCGAACAATAGCTCAGGAAGTCCTGGGGGCGTTGATTGGGCATTCCGCCGAGACTGCTGTCTCAACGTTTGTGGACTTAATTGGTAACGATCCGACTGCGCTGGACCAATTAGAAGCAAGGATCCGTGAAAAGCGACGACAACGCCAAAGAAATAAAGAGTCAAAATAGCTTTGTTCGATCTATCGACACTGATCGCCGCCATCGAAAACTTCGTGCTCTTCTGCACGATTTTGTCGGTTGTTATGTTTGCGGCTGCGGCGGTCGTGCGGCAACTGGCGATTAAACAACTGTGGCGTTTGCGACCAGACAGCCTCGCGCGCGTTTACGCCACCTGTCTTGTGATACCTCCAGTAGCTTCTCTGTGGCTAATTAGCGCCGCGCTGCTGCCACGATTATGGATGACACCAGAGGCTTTCACGGCCGAGCACGCCGCTCCATTTCACGAGATACACCTGCTCGGCACTTTGACTTTCGCGATTGAACCAGGTCTCGCTTACGCAATGTTGCTCTTCGTTGCAGCAACAACCGTATTTGTAGCTTGGTCCAATGTGCGGGGTTCGTGGCGCATAGGTCGAGTGATCAACCAATTGGATATGAATGCGGCCGCACCGCCCGGAGCGCAAGTAGAACTTGTGAATCGAGTCGCCGCTAAATCCGGTCTCTCGGTCGGTCTGGTTATGAGCGACTATCCACTCTCGTTTGTATGGGGATTTCGTCGTTCCAAATTGGTTTTGTCGTCGGGTCTGCTACGAACTCTAAGTCAGGCGGAATTAACCGGCGTGTTAGCGCACGAAGCAGAGCACCATTCACGTCGGGATAATCTGATCAAGTTGCTTCTTTGCTGCTGCGGTTATAGTTCGTTGGCGTTCTTACTCTCGCGCCTAATCATTTCCTGGCGCGCAACTGAAGTGGAAATGATCTGCGATGAAGTAGCGGCGATAAGAACTTCTGAGCCGCTCGAGATTGCAGAAGCTCTGGTCAAACTGCGGCGCCAAACTATGAGGGGCGAGATCGGCTCTGACCAGATCGCGAAGCCAGCTATTGCTTCAAGCTTCGTTTCTAATACCGCGATGACTTTTGAACGCCGAGTGGAGCGACTTCTTACTCTCGTGGACACACCGTTGCCGCGGCCTACTCGGCCGTTCTCGACCCTCTCACTAAACACGGTCGCCTTACTCTTTGTGACAAGCCTTATGGCCCTCTCATTGATTCTTGTTTTTGCGCCCCTATCAATACATCACGCCGCGGAAACTCTAATTCGACTCTTGAAATAGTAGACATTCTTACTCGAACATGAAAACGAACTTTCTCTTTGCAAAAACTACCGCCGGTGGTCGGAGCGTGAAACTTCTTAGTCTCATCTTTGCTGTGCTGCTGTTTCCAGCATGTGGATCATCACCAAAACAAGAGGCCGAGCATGAAGGAGAGGCAATCGCCCGCACCGAATTCACGGATCGCATTGAAAACTTTTTTGAATACGACCCGTTGAAAGCAGGCCAGACAAGTCAGTTTCTCATTCACCTCACGGACCTTACTGACGGAACTCCTGTAGAGAAAGCTGAGGTTACTTTGATCACCCGTGCTAAAGGGGGTGCGGAAGTGATGCAAACGAAAGCGCGCGTCGGCAAGGTCACCGGAATTTACGTCGCCGATGTCACCATCCCTAGCAAGGGCGATTACGACATCGAGTTTCACGTCAAGAACGCAAAGATCGACGAACGCCTGGCGTTAACAGATTTTAAGGTGGAGTAGAGACTCATTGTGAAGAGCCATAGAGCAATTACTAGTTTGATGTTAACGCTATCGTTTGCGTTCGGCGTGTGCGGGCAGACGCCGGTAACTGTCGTGCCCGCGACAGATTATGTTTCGCTCGAATCCGCAACCGATCAATTTTTAAAGAGAAACCTGTCAGTTCAGGCAGCCCGTCTCGAGGTCGGTGTAGCGGAAGCAGAAAGAGTTGGCGCCCGACTAAACCCACGCCCTGGGATGACTTTCAGTGCCGACAACCTGCGCGTCTCTGGTGAAACGCCCGCGAGCCGTCTTCATGAGTACGGGCTAACAGTGGCCCAACCTATTGAACTCGGCAATCGCAAGGCAGCGCGTACCGAAGTAGCCGAGCGCATCATTGCAGTCTCTGAAGCTCGCCTCACGGAGGTGCTGCGACGCCAACTATTTGATCTGAAGCGGACGTACTACGAATCAGTACTCGCACGAGTCCTGCTCGGCATTGAACAGGAGAACCGCGACAACTTCGAAGGGCTCGTAAAGTTCAACACCGCTCGCTTCGAAGAAGGCTACATAGCCGAAGGCGATCTACTGAAAGTTCGTCTGGAACGGACCAAATTTGACTTTGCCGTTGCCAACGCGGAACTGGCGTTTAGGAGAGCAAAGATTCGACTGCTGGAGTTGATTGGTGAACCTGATTACGAACTTGCCGGCAGGATAGAGGTCAGTAACGATCTCCGAGCGCCGAAAGTCGAACTTAATCTTGCAGCGTTGAAGGAGAATGCCCTCGCTAATCGCCCGGACGTGAAAGTGGCTGAAGCCGAACTTTCGTTAGCGGCATCGACGATCAAACTCGAACATTCACGCGCAAAGGGCGAAGTCACGCCATACCTCGGGTACAAACGATTGGGCGTGGACAACACGGTCCTGGCTGGCGTCACAGTTCCGCTTCCACTTGGCAATCGTAATCAGTCGGGCATTGCCCGAGCTGAAGCAGAACAAAAAGTCGTTGAAACAAACCTCCGGTTGGCGCGCAACCGTGCTCTCGCGGAAGTTGACGCCGCTTATCGAGCTTACGAGACTGCACGCGAACAAGTGAGGGCATATGAAGCCGGCCTCTTAAGACAGGCTGATGAGTCGCGTGAGATTCAACTCGGAGCTTACCAGGAAGGTGCCGTCGAATTGATCACCTTCATTGACGCGCAAAAAACCCGAACGGAAGTGCGTGCCAATTACTATCGCGCGATTTTTGATTACTACACGAGTATCTTTCAACTGGAACTGGCAACAGGGACTGACATAAAGGTATGAGCACACCGCAGGATCATAAGGAAAGAAGCGCTGAAGCAACGCGCGTCACACAGCAGGAGACTATCACCCTATCGGGCACCGGCAATTCCTCGCGACGCAATCTGATCGTAATCGTTTCCGCGGTCGCCATAGTCGCAATCATAGTAATCGTATTCGCCTTCTTTCGGTTACGTCCAACTAAACAAGCCGCGACCCAAGCGCCTGCGGCCAGTGAGAGCACCGGTACAGTGAAGTTTCTGATGGAACAACAGTGGCTGATCCGTATGAAGCTCGCCCTGGTGGAAGAGCAAACAGTGGCGCGTCAGATCACGGCAACAGGTCGCGTCATTCCAGCCGCGAACAGTCAGGCAGTTGTGGCGCCGCCAGTCGGCGGCATACTTTCGGGAAAAAATCTTCCGCGTGTGGGCCAACACGTCGCGCGCGGTCAATCGATTGCAGTTGTACAACAGACAGCCACATCCGCTGAACAGGCGCAAGTGCGTGCGGCCGCAGCTTCATTGAGTCTGGAGAATGCGCGGCTCGAAGCAGACAGACGCACGGCCTCGGGCGAACTGGAAGCAGCGCGTGTTCGGTTCGATCTTGCCACCACGGAAGCCGCGCGAGCACAACGGCTTTACGAACGAAAAGCATTCTCTGAACGACAATTACAAGCGGCAGAGGCTGATCTCAAAGCAGCGAAAGCAGCGTATGACGCGGCCGCGAAACGTGTCGAGGCACTGAGTTCTTCGGCTGCTGTTGCAAACGCTTCACGGGGTGTCGGTAGTGCAAATGCCAGTTATACCGTCAGCGCACCGCTGAGCGGTTACATCACCAAAGTAAATAAATCCATCGGTGAACAGGTCCAGCCCGGTGAAGCAATCTTAGAGATTAGTAACCTCGACACGGTATGGGTGGAAGCGCCGATATTTGAGCGAGACCTCAGTCGTCTCGCGGGAAATGTTTCTGCCACCTTCACGACTCCCGCATATCCCGATCAGGAATTCAAGGGTGTCGTGCTCGACATCGGCGCGGTGATCGACGAACAGACCCGCGCCAGCAAGGTCATTTTTCAATTATCCAATGGCGGTCGGGCGCTACGACTCGGGATGCAAGCCAATGTTCGTCTCGATGCAGGCGAACAAGTCACTGCAATGTTGATTCCCAAACAGGCCGTACTTGAACACGAAGGCAAGAAGATCGTGTACGTGCTGATCTCGGGCGAGGAATTTGAACGTCGCGAAGTGGTCGTTGGAGATGAAATGGGCAACAAAGTTGCGGTGTTGTCCGGACTCACGAAAGGCGAGCGCGTAGTAACGCAAGGAGCCCTTCAGCTGAAGTTACAAGAACTGCAACCCGCAGATGCTGGTGCGCATACACACGAGACGTAGGAAGCGAAGAGCAAAGTGCTGAACAGAATTATTGAATGGGCACTCCGCAATCGCCTGCTCGTGCTTATTGCCGCGAGCGCATTGCTCATTTATGGCGGCATCGTAACTTATCGTGCTCACGTTGATGTCTTTCCTGACCTAACGGCGCCCACAGTCACAATCCTCACGGAATCTCACGGCCTCGCGCCTGAAGAAGTCGAATCCCTGGTTACGCTGCCAATCGAAGCAGCGATGAACGGAACCGCCGGCGTTTTCCGCGTGCGCTCCAACTCAGCGATTGGTATCTCGATCGTTTTCGTTGAGTTTGAATTTGGCACAGACATCTATCGCGCCCGTCAATTGGTGACTGAGAAGTTGCAACAGGTTCGTCTGCCCGCTGACGTGCCGCCTCCCGTGCTTGGTCCAATATCTTCCACGATGGGGGAGATCATGCTCATTTCGATGACGAGCAAAACAACCGCACCGATGGAGCTGAGGTCCATCGCAGACTGGATTGTTCGTCCGCGCTTGCTGGGAGTTTCCGGCGTCTCGCAGGTAATGATCATCGGTGGCGAGACAAAGCAGTATCAAGTGTTGGTCGATCCGGGCAAACTCGCTGATTACAAATTGACTTTGGACGAGGTTACGGAAGCAGTCGGAGCGTCGAACGCAAACGCCTCTGGAGGATTTCTTGAACGGCCGAACGAAGAATTTTTGATTCGCGCGCGAGCCCGTCTTTACTCAGTAGAAGACTTAGCTAACTCAGTGGTGGCAGTGCGCGAAGGGACACCAATACTGCTGAGTAACATTGCGACTGTGCAGCAGGGCCCGGCGCTAAAGCGCGGCGATGGCAGTTTCAACATGCAGCCGGCAGTTGTTGCCACCATCCAGAAACAGCCGAACGCCAACACTCTGGAACTCACCGAACAGATCGAGCAAACGCTCGCGACCTTGAAGCCGACGTTGCCGGCAGATGTAACAATCGACACGAAGGCCTTTCAGCAGGCCGACTTCATCAAGCGCGCAATCAGCAATGTGAACTGGTCACTCCTTGAAGGCGGTGTGATGGTATCGATCGTGCTGTTCCTCTTTCTCTGGAACTTTCGCACGACGTTTATCAGCCTCACTGCCATCCCGTTGTCACTTGTGACTGCAATACTGGTGATGAGCTATTTCGGCATCACGGTTAACACGATGACGTTGGGAGGTCTAGCGATTGCAATCGGGGCGCTGGTAGACGATGCGATTATCGACGTTGAGAACGTCTTCCGTCGTCTTAAACAAAACGCGCACTCACCGACGCCGGAACCTGTAACTCACGTAATTTTCAAGGCCTCTAGCGAGATCAGAAACTCGATCCTGTTCGCGACGTTAATCATCGTTCTCGTCTTTC
>DAIOGT010000254.1:0-6372 GCA_036745095.1 Pyrinomonadaceae bacterium | reverse complement strand
CAGCGCCCGACGGATCGTCAGTTCTATCGACAGTGATCGTCGTATTCGGTGCATTGGGAACGATGCTTGGAGCAGTGGCGCCGACGTCGAGCACAACTACATCAGTGAAACCATTGATCTTTTTCGGGAGCGGCAATACCGCTACCGGCACACTCTCCAGGGGCAAATTAGTGCTGGTTAACTCGCCCGGAGCAGTAAGTTCGCCAGCCGCCTGACTGCCAGACGCAATCGCGCTCACAATCTCGAGTTTTGGCTGAGGACCACCACTCATAACGACCAGATCATGCGTCTCCCGATAAGCGAGGTTCGTTCGCATCAAGGGGGAGGCGGAGGTGACCCCGGTAAAACCGCTGATAGTAAGCCTGCCGGATTCGCTCCAGCCGGCAGTTTGTCCGGGTTGCCAACTTGGAAAAGTCTCTATGTCCTGACTGACTCTCCCCTCTGGTCTAAAATTGCCTCTTGTTCGCTGGGCAGCTTCTGCCTCACTGAACGGGCGACTATCCAGCTTCGCGTGTTTAACAACATGAACTGTACCGTCAGACGAAAGCGCGGCGATTTCACTGCGGCCATGCCGGTCCCAGACAAACTCGCCCACTGCCAGTCCACGCAGGCCTGATGCAACCGTGACCCGCTCCTGGCGCGAGCCCGCCACCACCTGCTCCTTTCGACTCCACCCGTGGACAATGAGCACCTCACTACCCGCAGCGACGGCTACGTCCATATACGGATCGCTGTCTAAAGCACCGAGTTCGATCGCACTGGCCGGACCAGACAACTGGTACTGCGCCAACGCGTCCAAAAGTCCCTCCACCGCGTCGAATATCAACAACGAATCACTATCCGGTCCCGAGACGCCCACCGCGACATCGGTGAATCCATCGGCAGCTCGGAACTCTCCACCAGCCAGTGCCGTCACCGGTCCCGGCAAATCTATCTGTTGTGGACCACCAAGCCGGCCTGAACCGTCTCCAGCCATTAAATAGAGTGCGCCGCCTTTTGCGGCAAACAGGACGTCCTTTTCAGAATCATGCGTAAAGGTTCCTGTGATTAGGAAGTCAGGCGAAACGGGAAGCGCATAAACATCGGCACCCGGCAGCAACGCGTCGGGGTTGTATCCCTGTTGGATACGGCGAAAGACCGAGTCATCAGATGGGGCGAACGCATCCGGATTTCCGCGCTGCAGCGTGAGCATGCCCGCGCCATTGAAGGCATAGCCCGCCACAACATCCGGTGTCCCATTACGATCAAAATCGGCGGAGGCCAGTGTCCGCGCTTTCGCGCTGCCATTCTGTAGAGCGCTCGCCAGCACGCTATCGCCCCGATAAACAACTTGCAGCGAGCGGCCGTCCTGGAAATTCAGATATGGCCGGCCACGGCCCGCTGCGTGGACGGTGATCGCCTCGGCAGTGGTTTTGCCTCGCGCGGGCACATCTGCATTACCCGATATGACGGCAAGAGCGCTCTTCACCGCTGAGGAGTTTGAAATTCCAACTCCCACTAATACAAGCATCGCAACTGACGTAATAAACAGAAATCTGTGGGAAAAAGTTAATCTAAACAGCGAGCGAGACTTTGCTTGAAGGCGCAGGGACATGAATCTCCTTGTATGGAAGGCGGACGTTTTCGGAACGTTATCGGAGTAACTTGAAGACCCTTATGAATGGCGTGATTGACCGAAAAGGACTCTCGGTCGTTCAACGCTGGCATTGTAGCTTAAAAGCGATGAGCGGGATATAGGGTTGCTTAAACGAGGGAGGCCACGGCCAACGGAAATACACGGATAGCACGGATCAAATCCGTGTTATCCGTGTAGATCTGTGGTGAACGGTTACTTCTTAATACTTATCTGGCCGCCTGGGATCGGCATAATCGGAGCCGCCGCATCGCTGGCTCCCATCTGGTTGTCGTAGACAATGATACCGGTCACCTTCTCCCAGATCTTGATTCGGAACTTATCGACCCCGTCACCTCCGGGCAAACTTCCATCGATGACGGTCACGATAAAGTCGTAGCCGGAAACACCGTTGATCTTTCCGAATCCCTTGAACTGGGCCCGCGCCTTATCTATCACGAGGTAGTCGTAATTCAAGGCGTTGAACTCGAAGTTGCCAAGTAGGAAATCGAGCTGCGACTCACCTTTCGGGTTTGGCGCACCCTTGAAGAACTTGGAGTTGAAGCCAAAGGTCATCTTGCCCGCTAAGGTAGGATCGGAGACCATCGCTCCCAGCGGAGAACTAATCCAACCGCCGCCAACCGCGTATCCGGCGGCAGGATCGTAGATTACGACAATGGCCTCCACGTCGTCCTGGGTATCTACATAACTCGTCAGCCCGGTGTTGTCAGTCACCTTGAGGGTGACCTTATAGACGCCGGGATCCTTGAAGGTGAAGGAACCCTTGGCCGTGCCGTTCTTCGAGCCGACCGGCTCGGTGATCGTCGCACCGGTCGTGAGATCGTCGAATTGCCATACCGCCGTGTGCTTCTTGCCGGGCACGTCCCAGAACGTGCCGGTGAATGTGACTGCGGTGTTGATCTTGAACGCCGTGCCACTCGTGGGCGTCAGGATGTTGTGCCCGACGTGTACCTCGACGGTCTTGGTTGTCGTGTTACCAGCCGCGTCGGTACAGGTTACAGTGACGGTGTAAATGCGACCGGTGCTGCCTCCAGCGCTTTCGGCACGCAGCCGGACGTGGTGTTCATCAACAAACTCCCAGTCGGGCGAAGTATCACCATCACCTGTCCCGTCAATCGGCTCGTTGCTCGCGATGTTTGTGATCTGACAGTTCACGCCACCACACGAGTCTGTGGCCGTGTAGTTGATCGTTACATCACGCAACTTGTGGTTCTTCGGCCAGAGGGAAGCCGGGTCCGCCGTGACTGCGCTGACGGTCGGCGGCGTCGGATCCACTGTAGTCGTAGCCGTCTTCGAGTTGTTGCCCGGAACGTCGTCTGGGACATCACTCGAAGCTGTTGCCGTATTGCTGATGATGGTCCCGCCAAGTGTACCGGCGTTGACTTTTACGACCACCGTGAAGCTGGCTGTCCCTCCACCGGCTACTGATGGGTTAGTGAACATCAGCGTTCCAGTACCACCCACCACCACCGAATCTGCACGGCTCCATCCCATTGGGAGAGTAGCCGAGACGAAGGTCGTGTTGGCAGGGATCGTATCGCTCACCTTGGCATTAATCGCCGCTCCGGACGCATTGTTCCTGAAGCCGATGGTGTAGGTGATGTTTGCGCCCACGCAGACCGGATCGGGAGTGTCAGTCTTCGCTGTAATCTCCACGTCGACTGCATCGTCATTAAGGATCGTTCCAGTGGCTGAGCTCGGGGTGCCTACGTTGTAGCCCGTGCCTGCCGCCACCGTCAGGATCACTGTCTCATCCGGTTCGGAAGTCATGTCTGCTGTCGGATTGATCGTCACGGTCGCGGTCGAATTACCCGCGCTGAACATCACCGTGCCGCTGGGCGGAACAAAGGTCGCCGCTCCCACTTGCGTGTAGTCGGTGTTGAAAGTGGCCGTGCCGCCGATACTGAAATTGACGGTCAGGGCACCGGTGGTCACGCCGTCCCTTGTGAAGGTGTAAACCAGGTTCGTTGCGCCATCTTCCGCTACTGATGCGGGAGCGACAGCAACTGAAACGTCTGTGTCGTCGTTCGTGATTGTTCCCGTTGCCGAGTTGTTCATGGCGGCAACGTTATAACCCGTGCCCGGCGCCACAGTCAGAACCACCGTCTCGTCAGGCTCGACTGTCGTATCCGCCGTCGGATCGATCGTCACCGTCGCCGTTGAACTGCCGGCGGCGAATTCGACCGTGCCGTTGGGCGGAGCGAATGTAGTTGCACCCGTCTGCGTGTAGTCAGTGTTGAAGGTGGCGGTCCCGTCGATCGTGAAGTTCGCGGTCAACGCGCCAGTGGTCACGCCTACGCGTGTGAACGTGTAGACGAGGTTTCCAACACCGTCTTCTGCTGTGGCGGACGGAGCAACCGCAACCGACACGTCAGTGTCGTCGTTGGTGATCGTTCCGGTAGCCGTGCCTGGGTCACCGGCGTTGTAGCCGGTACCCGCCACTACCGTCAGAACCACAGTCTCGTCGGGCTCGACCGTCAGGTCTGGCGCCGGATCGATGGTGACCGTGGTGGTAAGCGAGCCATCGGCAAACGTCACTGTGCCAGTGGGCGGCGTAAACGTCGCCGCGCCAGTCTGGGTGTAGTCGGTGTTGAAGGTCGCGGTTCCGCCCACGGAGAAGTTCACAGTCAGCGGACCGGCGGAGTCATTACGCGTGAAGGTGTAGACGAGATTATTCACTCCATCTTCGTCTACGGCTCCCGGAGATACAGCTACGGTCACGACCACGTCATCATCGAGAATCGTGCCGGTAGCGGAGCTGGGCTCCACCACGTTGTAGCCTGTGCCCGCGGCCAGCGTCAGGATTACTGTCTCATCCGGTTCGGAAGTTACATCTGCCGATGGATCGACAGTTACGGTCGCCGTCGAATTACCAGCGCCGAATGTCACCGTGCCGTCGGGCGGAGCGAACGTAGCCGCGCCGGTTTGGGTGTAGTCGGTGTTGAAGGTCGCCGTGCCGCCAATGGTGAAGTTCACCGTCAGCGGAGTGCTGGTCACACCGGCTCTCGTGAAGGTGTAAACCAGGTTCGTTGCGCCATCCTCATTCACTGAGGCCGGGGCCACTGCGACTGAAACGTCTGTGTCGTCGTTCGTGATTGTTCCCGTTGCCGAGTTGTTCATGGCGGCAACGTTATAACCCGTGCCCGGCGCCACAGTCAGAACCACCGTCTCGTCAGGCTCGACTGTCGTATCCGCCGTCGGATCGATCGTCACCGTCGCCGTTGAACTGCCGGCGGCGAATTCGACCGTGCCGTTGGGCGGAGCGAATGTAGTTGCACCCGTCTGCGTGTAGTCAGTGTTGAAGGTGGCGGTCCCGTCGATCGTGAAGTTCGCGGTCAACGCGCCAGTGGTCACGCCTACGCGTGTGAACGTGTAGACGAGGTTTCCAACACCGTCTTCTGCTGTGGCGGACGGAGCAACCGCAACCGACACGTCAGTGTCGTCGTTGGTGATCGTTCCGGTAGCCGTGCCTGGGTCACCGGCGTCATAGCCGGTGCCTGCGGCCACCGATACTTCAACCGTCTCGTCAGGTTCTACTGTGCTGTCCGTCGTCGGATTGACGGTCAACTGGGCAGTTGAACTGCCGATAGGAATCGTGACTGTTCCAGTGGCACCATCAAACGTCGCGGCGCCAGTGAGCGCGTAGTCCGTGCTCGACGATGCCGTTCCTGCCACTGTGAAATTAACCGTCAGTTCACTGGTAGTTTGGCCTTCACGAGTAAAGGTATAAACGAGGTCGTCCGGACCGTCCTCCAAAACTGAGGTTGGCGACACTGCCACGGTCACATCAGGCTCGTCGACCTCATGTTGTTCAGTGTCTGTACTCGTGTTGAAGTTGTCATCACCGTTGAAGGTTGCAGTCAATGTCTTCAACCCAAACGTGGTGAATGCGATGTTGCACGTGCCGGTGCCGTCAGCGGGATTGATCGATCCGGTGCAAGTGTCGCCGCTTGCATCGTTCACCGTTATCGTCACATCGCCGGTGACCTGAGGCGCGCCCGCCACAGCGCTCAGAACTGTGAAGTTGATGGTTACCGACTCGTTGATTTGCGATGGGTCGGGAGTATCCGCAGTGATCTCGGTGGTCGTGTTGTTCCTTGCGGAGCTTAACGTCCAGGCAGAAAACTGCGTGATTCCGGAAAGCTCGGCCCAGTTGTTTACGGTGTCAACAGCACCGCTGCGTCCGAGCCTTACCCATGGCGGGGTATTACGGAAGAGACCCAGTGTTGTCTCAACATTGCCGTTCAGTTCCGCATCCAGATAGTGGAGCCGAAGAGTGGCTGAGAAACCGGCGCCTCCCGTTGGCGTGATTGTGTAAGTCCGCTGCACGGATGCGCCCGGGAAACCTCCCGGGGCAGCCTTGACGAGATTTACCAGGATGTCTGTCGGCACAGTGCCCTGAGCGATGAACCCGATACTATTGAAAGGATTTCCAAAGCTGAGAGCTGGACCACCACCGACAAACCCTGTGCGTCTGACATTACCAATTACGTCAGCCGTTCCGGCCGACGTACCTGTGTTTGGCATCGTCAGGATGTTTGCGCCGGTGGTCAGATCATTGGTCAGCGTGAGCACCGCGTTAACGTTTGCGTTTTGACCCAAACTCACACCCGAACCCGCGTTCGCGATGGTCAGGTTATTGAAAGTCGTGACGGAAGTACCGCCGATGGTCTGCGGTGTCGAACCATTGAAGTTCACCGTGTTCGTGTTGGCGGTGAAGGTTCCGTTGTTGGTCCAAT
>DAIOGT010000253.1:0-6372 GCA_036745095.1 Pyrinomonadaceae bacterium | reverse complement strand
TTATGCATTTGTGACTTTTGTGCCTTTTTGTGGCTACTATTGTCTTCGTGGCGAGCCTTCATCAACGTTTACCGGAGAATGTGCCCGGGGATTTCTTTGTTGACTCGACCTGCATCGACTGCGAGACGTGCAGCCAACTCGCGCCCGCTATCTTTCGCGATCATGGCGAACAGTGCAGCGTCCATCGCCAACCCGAAACAGACGCGGAAACGCAGCTCGCCATGATGGCGCTGGTTTCGTGTCCCACCGGATCGATCGGCGCGACTGAACAACACGACGCGCACCTCGGCATCGATGCGTTTCCGATGCTGCTTGAAGACAATGTTTACTTCTGCGGCTTCACCGCTGAGTCGAGCTTCGGCGCGTGGAGCTATTTGATTACGCGGCCCGCGAGCGAAGGTGGCAACGTCCTGATCGACTCGCCGCGGTTTGCAAGCCAGCTCGTGAAACGGATTGAAGCGATGGGCGGCGTCAGTAAAATGCTGCTCACACACAAAGACGACGTCGCCGCCCACGAGTTGTTTCGTAAACGCTTCAACTGCGAAAGAATCATGCACGCAGACGACGGCGCGACTCGTCTCGGTATTGAGCATGTCATCACTGGCGAAGAGCCGGTGCAGCTTGATGACGATCTGCTGGTGATTCCGACCCCCGGACACACGCGCGGTCACGTCGTCTTTCTTTACCGCAACAAGTTTCTGTTTACCGGCGATCACCTGGCGTGGTCTCCGCGGAAGCAAACGCTGACGGCGTTTCGCAGTGTCGCCTGGTACTCGTGGCCCGAGCAGACACGTTCGATGGAGAAACTTCTCAGTTATGAATTTGAGTGGGTGTTGCCCGGTCACGGAGACATGCACCACGACGATGCATCATCCATGCGCGATCACCTGCGGCGCTGCGTCTCGTGGATGCGAACCGTGAGATAACTACTTTGCTTTTCACTAACTCTATTTGAAGAGAGAAAACAATGAATCGAAATCAGAAAATCGCTCTCGGTTGTGGTGGCGCCGGCTGTTTAGGGTTGATCGTGGTCGTAATTGCCGGCCTCCTGATTTATTTCTTCGCGTATAACTCAAGCTCCAATCGCAACTACAATTTCAACCGCAGCACGAATCGAAATTCCAATACGAATGACAACTCTGATTTTTCGACGAACGCGAACGACAGCGACAACGACAACTCATCCAATTCGTCTGATTCGTCTGACTCGTCATCCGCATCGTCGATGTCTGAAGACGACAAACACAAGCTTTATCAAGCTGCCGCGATGACTGGCGATACCGAACTGGTCAGCCGCGTTTCCCAGAAGCTTGGTCTAATCGATGAAAACTTATTACCGCGCGACAATTACCAATCATTTCTCTTTGCGCACATTGAATGGGTGAGGCGCAATACTGATTTCATTCGATCGATCAGCGACGCTGAGAAAGCGCGCGCCTATATTAATGAGAACCTGCCCGGGTAAGTTGTAGCAAGATGGATCCTGCTCGTATTCGCAATTTCTCGATCATTGCCCACATCGATCATGGCAAGTCGACACTCGCCGACCGCCTGCTCGAGCTCACCGGAGCTCTGTCTGAACGCGAGATGTCAGACCAGGTGCTCGACAACATGGACCTCGAGCGCGAGCGCGGCATCACGATCAAAGCACACGCCGTCAGGCTCGATTACAAAGCGCGTGACGGCCAGCGGTACGTGCTCAACCTGATCGACACGCCGGGTCACGTCGATTTCTCCTACGAGGTTTCCCGATCGCTTTCCGCGTGTGAAGGAGCGTTGTTGATAGTCGACGCTTCTCAGGGCGTTGAGGCACAAACGCTGGCGAATACTTACCTCGCGATCGAAAACAATCTCGAGCTCATTCCGGTCATTAATAAGATCGACTTGCCGGGCGCAGAGCCTGAAAAAGCGCTCGAGCAGATCGAACACTTCATCGGACTCGAGACTCAGAACGCGATCCTCACGAGCGCGAAAACAGGCGAAGGTGTGGCCGACGTTCTCGAAGCAATCGTGCGCGACATTCCGCCACCAAAGGGCGATCCGACCGCGCCTCTCAAAGCACTGATCTTCGATTCGTGGTACGACTCTTACCGCGGCGTGATCGTCCTGTTTCGTGTTATCGACGGCACGATCAGACCCGGAATGAAGATTCGGTTCTTCAATGCAAATCGCGATTACCAGGTTGAAACTTTGGGTGTGAACAGACCCACGCCGACGCCGATCGATCATTTGAGTGTCGGCGAAGTCGGCTTCCTCACAGCGTCGATCAAGGCGGTCGCAGACGTTCAGATCGGCGATACCGTGACTGAAGCCGCACGGCCGACGAAGGAACCCTTTCCGGGCTACCAGGAGATCAAGCCGATGGTGTTCGCGGGCTTGTATCCGGTGGATACCGCGCAATACGAAGAGCTACGCGACGCGCTCGACAAGTTGCGGCTAAACGATGCGTCGTTCTTTTACGAGCCTGAGTCGTCGGCGGCCCTCGGATTCGGATTTCGTTGCGGCTTTCTAGGGTTGCTGCACATGGAGATCGTGCAAGAGCGACTAGAGCGCGAGTTTAATCTCGATCTGATCACGACTGCTCCGGGCGTCCGTTACGTTGTAACGACAACTGACGGCCAGGTGCTGGAGATCGATTCTCCGGCGAAGATGCCGGACCCGGGTCGCATCGCGAAGATTGAAGAGCCTGTGATTCGCGCGGTCATTCTCACGCCCGACGAGCATCTCGGTGGCATTCTTCCGCTCCTCGAAGAGAAACGCGGAACGCAAAAAGGTTTTGAGTACATCACGTCGAATCGTGTGATGCTCACGTATGAACTGCCACTCAACGAGATCGTGCTCGACTTTTACGATCGACTGAAATCAGTGTCGCGTGGTTATGCTTCGCTCGACTACAACCTTGCGGGCTACTGGGAAAGCGATCTCGTCAAGCTCGATGTCGTAGTGGCCGGCGAACCGGTTGATGCGTTGTCGCTCATTCTTCATCGCAGCACAGCCCAACCGAAGGGACGTGCCCTTGCCGAAAAGATGAAGCAGTTGATTCCGCGACAACTGTTTGAAGTGCCGATCCAGGCTGCGATTGGAAACAAAGTGATCGCGCGCGAGACGGTGAAGGCGCTTGGTAAGAACGTGATTGCGAAGTGTTACGGCGGCGACATCACGCGCAAACGAAAGCTGCTCGAGAAGCAGAAAGAAGGCAAGAAGCGAATGAAGAAAGTGGGACGGGTCGAGATCCCACAAGAGGCCTTTTTGGCGGTTTTGAAAGTGAATGAATAAGATCAGCGTTCATCTGCTTAAATCCGCGGATGAGTTATTGCTTTGTTGTGCTCGGACGACGGCTGCTCCGCGACTGCGCGAGTTCGCGGCCGCCGATGTTGATTGGGAGTATTTCTTTCAACTTGCACGCCGGCATGCGATTCTCCCGCTCGTTTACGTTCCACTGGAACGACATGCATCGGATCTCATTCCACAAACGATGCTCGCCCAACTCAAAAAGCACTACATCGAAAACTCAGCACGCAACACCGTTCTCACCGCCGAGCTCTGCCGGTTAATCTCGTTATTCAACGACGCGGGTATCGAGGCGATTCCGTACAAAGGTCCGGTTCTCGCGCTCTTCGCCTACGGCAACATCGCACTGCGACGCTTCGTCGATCTCGACGTGATCGTCAAAAAGTCTGACGTCCTCAAAGCCCGCGAAATCCTGCTCAATGAAGGCTACACACCCGCGAAATCACTTTCACTCAGCCAGCAGGAACTGTTGCTGCGCACGCAACACAACATGCAGTTTTCGCGCGACAATCGCCAACTGATCGTTGAGCTGCACTGGGAAGTTGCGCCACATCTCTTTGCGTCAACCGTGAACGGTGAACGCCTCTGGCAAAATCTGATCACTCTCGACCTCAACGGCACCCGCGTCAAAAGTTTTTCGGCTGAAGATCTCCTCTTCTCGTTGTGCGTGCACGGCTCCCGCCATCTTTGGGAACGGCTCGGCTGGATTTGCGACGTAGCTGAACTGATGACACAAACCCTCGATTGGCCCGCGCTGCTGCAACGTGCCGCCAATGCCGATACCGAGCGGATGTTCTTACTCGGCGTGCATCTCGCTGAACGACTTCTTGACGCGCCTCTGCCCGCAGTAGTGAAGCAACGCTGCGATACCGATCCACGCCTATCGGCTCTTGCAGACAAGATCGTCGAACATCTCTTCAACGGTCCGACACACGTGCCGGCCACGTCGCGCGAGATCTTTAAGTACAATATCGGCGTGCGAAAGACTTTCAGCGCGCGTGCTCGCTATCTTCTTTATATGTTTCGTCCCACGGACAGCGACCTCGGCTCCCGTCCTCTTCCGTCGAGTTTGAATTTCGCGTACTACCTCACGCGACCATTTCGTTTGTTTCGTACGAAAATTTGACGGATTTTTTTGCACGTGTTAGTTTCACCGCAACGAAAGGCGCGGTCAGTCGCCGGGAGCAGAACCGCTCAAGTACGCAAAGGACAAAGGACCAAAGCTTGAAACGCACAGTTTTATTTCACTATGCGAAGGGCATTAGCTTGACTGTTTTGGTCTGCCTCGCGCTGTTGATTCCCGCGCATGCACAGAAGCCTGCAACTCCGGAAGCGGACGCAAAACCAAAAGATGCGAAACCGGCCGCTAAGCTACCGTTCGTCGTCAAAACCAGGTCTCGCCCGCTCCTGAACATCTCTCTCAAAGCCGAAAAGGCGAAGATGTCAGACGTGGCGCAAGAACTTTCGAAGCAATTGAAGGTTCCCATCTTTCTTGGACCAGAACGACAGAACGAGTTGCTGACGATCGAGTTTAGCGAGTTGATGCTTGAACCTGCTTTGCAGTTATTGTCGCCAACCGTTTACGTAGACTACGAGATCGACTCAGGTTCCGGCGGGCCGCCCAAAGCACTTGGCATCTTCCTTTTTGATCCGAGCCAGGGTGAGCCGCCGTTGACTGCCGTCATCACAGGATCGACGCAATCATTTTTGATCGAAGGCAACACTGAAGACGGAGTCGAGCCGCAAACTGAAGAAGGTAAAAAGAAACTCGAGGAGCAACCGCTTCGTGTCTCTTTCAAAGATAATCTTTTGACTGTTAAGTCTAAAAAGCAGCCGCTGGCATTAGTGCTGCTGAAAATTGGCGAGGAGCTTGGAATACCCGTTGACATTCAACAACAGAATGCCGCGGTGGTCGATGCAGATATCTCAAAGCTCCCAGTAGAGGATGTGGTGCGGCAACTGTCACCCAATATTCGGCTATTTCTTCGTGCCGATCTTACACGCGCCGAACGACGTGCTTTACGTCTCGTGCTCGCTGAGCCCGTCAAGACGGCTGAGCAGGATTTTTAATCACGATCGCAATTACGATCGACTAGTTGGCCCACTTTTGTGTTGCCACGAATCGATCGAGAACATATATTTAGCAACATTAGACCCCTAGGAGGCAGCTAAACTTGGCAAAGCAAAACGAGATTATCAACGAAGAAATCGCTGGTTTGCACAGTGGGAATGGTGTAAGCGGGGAGTGCAGCGAGATTAAAAAGGTGTTTGTCGAACCGACAATCTCTGTTCCGGTTGATGTTCTTGAGGCAACCACGTTCTTTCAGACGGCTACCAGCGGCGCAACCAACTAGTGCAATAGAAATTCCGTTGCATGGAAGTTATTCAGGTCTTTGACCGGCCGGCGTCCCGGTTTTTTTACTCGGTCGCCGGTCGGTTGTTATTTATCGAGAGCATCGACCTCGAACTACGTAACCTGCTCGTAGACCTTTTTGCAGGATGGCAACTTACTCCTGTTTCTCTCCCTGGCAGGCCCGCCGACATTCGGATTATTTTCTATTGCAATGAGACGCTGCCGAGCATTCCCGCAGGATTGACCCAGTTCGAAATTGCTGAAGGCGGAAAGTGTTACACCGATGGCGCCGGATTCTATCTTGCGCTTGGCAACGCATTGGTCCATCTCGAAAGCGGCAGTTCAACCAGGGTTCAGGTTTCATTTTCCGGATTGCCTGGTCCACGGGATCCGTTGCTCGCGAGAGCGACGTCTTTCGCAGTTTGTGCGGCGCTGAGACGTTACGGGCTTTTCGACTTGCACAGTGCGGGCGTCGTTGAGCCCGAGAGTGGCAAGGGTGTGCTCATTATTGGACCATCAGGCAGCGGCAAGTCGACGCTCGCATTGCAATTGGCGCAATCAGGATGGTCAAATCTGTCTGACGACGAGTTGTTGCTGAGTCTGGTTGATGGCGCGGTTGAAGCGCGTGGCTTTCGCAGTTTTTTTGCGGTTCGTACGGCAGCCGGTGTACCGTTCAAGCACTGTTTTGAACCCGAGGTAGTTTTGGGATCGAAGCGAGTGGCCCACGC
>DAIOGT010000252.1:4671-6373 GCA_036745095.1 Pyrinomonadaceae bacterium | reverse complement strand
GGCCGGCGATCGAGATTGATGCAAACGATTTGTGGGAACCGGATTGACAAGGGTGATCAGGATATCATGTCAATCACGTAAATCATGTTTATGCTTAGTGCAAAACAACTAGCCGACTATGAGGAACTCGGTTTCATCGATTCGATCCCGATTCTGTCGGCGGATGAGGTGCGCGATTTTCGTGCCGGGGTTGAGCAGACGTGCGCCGCGCTCGGTGGTCGCGTTACTCGTCTCGATGGACCACATCTCTACTTTCGTTGGGCGTGGGACCTCAGCACGCACCCGCGCGTACTCGATTGCATGGAACAACTAATCGGACCAAACATCATGCTGAAGTCCACGCGACTGTTCTACAAGTTCGGCAACAGCGACTCGTTCGTTGGCTGGCATCAGGACGGTCTCACCGAACAACTCAAAGACGCGTGCGTGCCCGCGATCTGGCTTGGGTTAACAGCGGCGACTGCGGAAAATGGTTGTTTGCGTGTCGTGCCGCGCTCTCATCGTCTTGGGCTTGTACCGCATGCTGATTTTCCGCATCCCGACAACTTAACAACGCAGGGAGCAACGGCCCAGGTACCGATTGCCGCGCCACACGACGTGGTCATGCGCGCCGGCGAGATGAGTTTGCATCATCCACTCATGCTGCACGCGTCGAATCCCAATCGATCGACGGAACCCCGCATCGGATTTTCGGCGACTTACTCGACACCGGCTTTGAGCAGTAGTCGCACGGCAGTGGCGTGGGTGCGCGGCGATGGACCAGGAGATCGCTTTCGAGTTGTTGAAGCGCCGCGATTGTGTTCGACCGAAGAAGCGGTCGTTGCTTATCGCGCGGGTAACCACCAGGTTCTTTTTGCAAAGTGAAAACTCCACTGCTCAGCGTTGTGATTCCGACCTGGAACCGTGCCCGGCTCGTCCGCGAAGCGATTCGGAGCGCGCTCCAACAACGCGGGGGCGAAGTTGAAGTGATCGTCGTCGACGATGCGTCAACTGATGCGACGACGGAATTGCTCAAACGTGAGTTTGGATCGCGCATTCATTTGTTGCGACTCGAGCACCGGTGCGGACCGGGCGGAGCGCGTAATGCGGGCGCGCGTTTGGCGCAGGGCGAGTTCATTGCGTTTTTAGACTCGGACGATGTTTGGCTGCCCGGGAAGCTCGACGCGGAGCTCGATGTGTTTGCGCGTTTTCCCGAAGCGGAGGTCGTCGTTTCAGACAGCCAAAACTTTTTCGAAGGCGAACCTGACGGCAGCAGCCGTTTCGCGCAGAATGGTTTGCTTGAGGCGACAAGGCGCGAAGCGCGGCTCGCGAGTGATTGTCACTGGCTGTGGACCAACAGCATGAACACCGTTCACACGTGCTCGATCACTGTGCGTCGCTTGGCGCTGGCGCGGTTGGGCGAGAGGTTGTTTGCCGAAGATTTGGTGTGTTGCGAGGATTGGGAATTTCAGATGCGGCTGTATCACGGTTGCCGTGTGGTGGTCCTGCCGCAAGTTTGGTCACATGTGCGGCGTTTTGTTGATGAATCGAGACCGGGTCGCGGTGTGCCGGGTCGGCCGACCACGCCTGATCAGGAGATGGTCCTGTTGCGATCGCGGTTGACGGTGATGGAGCGCGCGCATTGGTTGCAGGGACTCGATTCGCATTTGGCTTCCGAGTTTGAGCGGTTTCGGACGAAAACGGCCGCAGATTTCCGCGGATT
>DAIOGT010000252.1:0-4571 GCA_036745095.1 Pyrinomonadaceae bacterium | reverse complement strand
GCGCTGCGGTCGCAGCTCGCGAAGACGACGCAGTTTGTTTATTTTGACGAGCAACTCGATCATCCCGACTGGCGTGATAAGCGCGTACTTGATTTCGGTGGAAACAAGGGAAACCTGCTGCTCGATCCGGCTTGTACGATCACTCACCAGAACTACTACTGCCTCGACGTCATACGTGAAGCGATCGAAGAGGGCCGCGAGGCATTTCCCGAGGCGCACTGGTTTCACTACGATCGCTACAACTGCTCGTTCAATCCCGAAGGCGTCGTCGATCTGCCAATCCCGGATCTTGGTGTTGAGTTTGATTTCATACTCGCGTATTCGGTTTTTACGCACACTGCGTGGAATGAGACGAAGGATCTCGTCGAGCAATTACGCGCGCGACTCGCGCCGGGCGGAGTGTTGGCATTTACGTTCATCGATCCGCGTTGGGAATCGAACCTGCGGCGGCGATTGGAGAAGCGAAACTCTGCCGATCGAGTAGAAGAGTTACTCGCGCGCACTCGAGACGCCCGCTGGTGCTCGCTCGTGAATGGCACTGAGTTGTTCGTGGATAGCGCCGGGACGATCGACCCACAATCAGAAAATTGCATGACTTACAACGTCTACTACAAAGAAGAGTTTTTGCAAGAGCAATTTCCGCACGCAAAGATCAAGAAACCCGTCAACGGTGAGATGCAGCACTGCTGTGAGATTTCCCGATAACGCAAAGTTGGATGTTGACCCGGCCGCCGCAAGAGAGATACTCGCGGCTGCTGAGCGCCTGCCGCTCTACGACAACCGTGAGTTCTATTCAACCGATCTGCAATCTCGGGTTTATGAGAGCATTCGCGAGAGCCACCCTGAAGCATTTGACGCCCTTATGACCGATATCAAACAACGTCTCGCACGTTGGCCCTACTGCGCCCTCATCCGCGGCCTTTCCTTCGACTCAGGCAATCGTGTCTTTGTGGCGATCAATCGCGCCTTCGGGGAGCTCGTCGCAAGGCCATACGAAAAACCGCGCGCGCAGCTCGTGCATTACATTCAACCTTCGACAGACGTGCTTTCAACTCGCGGCGGTCACGAAAGCGAACGATTGCACACCGACACGGCCGACTGGGAACCGCCCGTCGAGTTAATCTCGATGGTGTGTGTGCGGGCAGATCCCGAGGGCGGCGGTCGCTCGCGTGTCCTCGATCTCGACACGATCAGAAACGAAGTCGTAAATACTTTAGGCCCCGCCACACTCGAACGCCTCGAATCGCAAACGGTGCCGTGGCAGCTTGCGCCTTACTGGGGCGGCGGCGTGAGTTGGCGACCAGTATTAACTAAGTCGAGCATCTGCTGGCGTCGTTACACGATCGACATGGCCCTCGACTCGACCGGTGCGACACTTTCAACCGACATGCTTGACGCGCTCACGAAGTTCGAAGATCTCGTTTCAACAACACCGCACACGCTCGACTTCCTGATGCGTGAAGGAGAGTTGCTGTTCTCTGACAATCGCCGCACGATCCACGCACGTACGCCAATCGCAACCGGCGTAAACTCCAATCGTCTAATGATCCGCAGTTGGATCAGAACATCATGTTAAAAAATCAGTACGCCCAACTCAGCGATAACGTTGAACCAGACCCGATCAGGAAGATCGATCCAAAAGCCCTGCTCGGCCACTGGATCAACTCCAATCCCGATACCAACAGCATCGCGCGCGTCAACATCACCGAAGCAAACGGGAGGCTTCAGCTACAGGTCTTCGCAGTTGGCCCAGACGGGCTAATTGATTGGGGGACCGCGAGTGCCGAGGTCTTCGCCGCTGGTCCGGCATCACACACCGGCGCGGGCTTCGCGTGTACTTACGACTTCGGTTTTGCCGAAGCTCGTTTCCAGGCAATGATCATGAAGGGTTTGCTGGTGCTGGCGCAGTTTCACATTTTCAAAGACGACAGCAGGCGCGCGAGCTATTTCCTGCGCGAGTATTTTGCGATGACGCACGAACACTTTTAGCCACATGACACAACTCGACTTCAGACAAAACAGCCATTTGCATCCGGACCTGCTCGATCCCGTGGCGGCGAATCTCGACGACGACAAATTGATCGGCCGTTGGATCAACACGAACCGGGAAACACGCGGCATCAGGGAATGCACCGTCGCACGCGATCGTGACGGGATAAGTGTCACCATTACCGGCGCCGGCGAAGATGGACCGATTCGTTGGCCCACCGCACGAGCGACACCGCTTGCAAATCTCGAGGAGGAGGCGGGACAACGAACGATGGCACTCACAGCGACTTTTGAGCACGGTTTCATGCGCGCGGACACGCACATGAGAATCAACAAGGGTGTGTTCGTGATTGTGCTTTTCGTGACTTTTCTCGACGACAGCGGGCGCGCGAATTATTTGAACCGGGAGTTTTTCTATGGCGATAAGTCCGCCTGACTCGTGGCGAAGAACCGCTTTCTTTTCGACAAAAAGGAATCAGTTCACTTACTTCTCGCTGCAACTGGGTGAAAAAGATTGGCGTGGGAAGAACGTGCTCGACTTCGGCGGCAACATCGGCAACATGCTGCGCGATCCGAATTGCACGATCGACGACCAACGCTACTGGTGCATCGACGTGGTTGAGGCGTCGATCGAGAAGGGTAAAGAGGCGTTCCCGCGCGCGCACTGGATCTTTTACGATCGCTACTGTTTTTTCTTTAATCCGCGTGGCGCCGAGCACCTCGAGCTTCCGCGCATTGAAGAAAAATTCGATTACATCGTTGCTTATTCAGTCTTCACAAACACGTCGCGCACGGACATGCTCGACCTCGTCAGCCAGTTGGAAGGTAAACTCGCGGACGGTGGCGCCCTCGCTTTCACGTTCATCGATCCGAATTACAATTCCTGGCCCGGCCGGTATCGTTGGAACAATCTTGTGTGGCGTCTCGATCGGGAGGTTCGCCTCGAAGAGGAAAAGGGAAACCCGCTCGACATCAACGTGCAGCGACTTGCTGACGAAGCGAAAGACGCGAAGTGGTTCGTGTTAGTTAATGGCGAAGATCTGTATCTCGAAACTGAAAAGATCAGGCACTACGAGCCAGCGGAGCAGCGGACGTATCACATGTTTTATACAACGGAGTATATGCAATCGTTGTTTCCGCATGCGACGATTCTGGCTCCGGTCAACGATGAGATGCAGCACTGTTGTCTGATCCGGATTTAATCCGCGGTTAGGTTTTCGATGGACTTTGTGCGTCTAACTGAATCTCAGCGCAGATCTTTTGCCGAGGACGGCTACCTCGTCGTGCCGAGTGCGCTCGATCGTGACACGGTCGCTCAACTCCTCACCGAAACTGATCAGCTGTGTGCGCCGTTTCTCAACAAACCGGAGCTTGCAGGCAAACCGGAGTACAACCATCTCGATCTGCGTCGCGGTCTTCTCAAACACAAAGCATTGCTCGCTCTCGTCGCAAACCCGACCACAGTGCCGCTTGTGGTCCAACTGCTGAGCCCGAACATTCACCTGCACTCGACAACCGTCATCTACAAACGTCCGGAAACAGCGGAAGCGCCATCATTTCGTCGCGGCTGGCATCGCGACATCCGCATTCCAAAAGATCTCGGTCACGAAATGCTCCCGCTTGTCGGTATAAAAGTCTGCTACTGCCTGACGGACTTCCACCGCCCAAACTCCGGCATGACGCTCATGGCACGTGGCACACACCTGCGCACCGAGCCTCTGAAAATCTTGAAAGGCGAAGTCGATCCGAGCGATGTTGAAGTCAAAGATTTGAGACTCGACGCCGGTGATGCGCTCTTCTTCGAGAACCGGATCTTTCACACGGCCGCGCCGAATCGCAGTGATCGCACGTCAAAAGTCGTGATCTATGGTTACGCCTATCGCTGGATGAAGCCGGAGGTTTATCTCGAAACCCCGGACGAACAACAACTACTCACAGTCGATCCAATCACGCGGCAACTACTTGGCGGCTACCGCGACGTCGATACGCCTGCGTGGGCGTTGGAGCGTTGGGCCAGGCGTCACGGCGTGTCGCGCGAGACAGTGCCGTGGACGATTGATGCATGAACTGAACATGTCCTTACACGACGACACAAGACTCATCGACGAAGCGAAACGCTTGTTTGCCGATAGTCGCATGTTTCCCTGGAACCTTGTTTCGACACGGCTCACACAGTTTCCGTATTTCGATGAAGTGCTGGGCCATCCGGTTTGGAAGGGCCGTAAGATCCTCGACTTCGGCGGGAACGTCGGCACGTTTCTGGCGAGTGCGGGTGAGCAGGTGGACCATGAAGAGTACTGGTGTCTTGACGTCAACCCGGCGGTGGTGGAGCAGGGAAGACTCACGTACCCGCGCGCGCATTTTGTTCACTTCAATCGCTACAGCTCGCAATACAACCCGCACGGCATTCGCAATCTAGCGATTCCCGATTGCGGTGTTAAGTTTGATTTCATCCTCGCGTTTTCAGTGTTCACGCATGTCGATGCTCACGAGATGATGGAATCGGTTGGCGCGCTGCGACAGATGCTGGCGCGTGATGGTGTGCTGGCGTTTACGTTCTTCGATCCGCATTACGATCGATC
>DAIOGT010000251.1:0-6397 GCA_036745095.1 Pyrinomonadaceae bacterium | reverse complement strand
CTGCGCAACAGTCCCGGCAGAACTAATCCGAGCGCGCCTAACAGCTCACACACGCCAATGAATCTAATAAACCATTCTGGCCATACGATCGCGTTTGGCGGCGCCATGCTTTGCATCGTCTCCATCGATAGGACCAGCTTGGTGCCACCAGCGAACAGAAAAGTTAATGCCAACAGTATCTGAATTATCCAGACCAGGATGTTCATAAGCAGTTTCCTCTAATAAGTTAAGTAATTTTTACTCCGATGGTAGTCCTTGAATTTCGAGCACCGGACGGATCTCGATCGTTCCGACTTTCGCCACCGGCACGCGCTCCGCGATGCTCATTGCCTCGTCGAGATCTTTCGCATCGATCAGATAAAAACCACCGAGTTGTTCGCGCGTCTCAGCGAATGGACCATCAGTGACGAGCCTCTTGCCGTTGCGCACGCGAACACTCGTAGCGGTGGCCACCGGATGCAGCGGCCCGGCCGAGATGTACTTGCCTGAGGAGCTCAAATCTCGCGCGAGTTCTGCGGATTCGACGTAGCAGTGCTCGCGTTCCGTGTCGCTTAAAGCCTGTTCCTCCAGATAAACCAAAAGCATGTATTTCATAAAAATGTTTTCCCCTCCCACTGGTGAATCGAATGGTGGGCCCGTGAATCGACACTCCAGCCGCATTTTTTTATTATCAAACGTGCTCTCAAATGCCAACGTTACCGTCGACGCAGTGTACCGATCCGACTGGGGCCGGATTGTTGCAACTCTAATACGTCAGTTTGGCGATTTCGAGCTCGCCGAAGACGCGGCGCAAGAGGCCTTCACCGCAGCCGTAGACCAGTGGCGAACGGAAGGCATTCCCGAATCTCCGCGCGCCTGGATCATCCAAACCGCAAAGCACAAAGCCATCGATCGATTGCGGCGTCAAACACGACTACAGGAAAAACTCGAAGCGGATCCGGATTTTTTATCCGAGCCCATCGTCGAAGGTCCAAACCTCAACTTCGAAGAAATCCCCGACGATCGTCTGCGCCTGATCTTCACCTGTTGCCATCCGGCGTTGTCACTCGAAGCACAGGTCGCACTCACGCTGCGAACTTTAGGCGGGCTTCAGACCGATGAAATCGCGCGCGCTTTTCTCGTCCCAACGGCCACCATGGCCCAACGACTCGTCCGGGCAAAACGAAAGATCCGGGACGCGGGAATTCCCTTCAGCGTACCCGACACGACCGAGATGCCCGCGCGTCTCGACGGAGTTTTGACCGCAATCTATCTCATCTTCACTGAAGGATATGCGGCCACTCGCGGCAAGCCACTGGTCCGCGCCGATCTCTGCACAGAAGCGATCCGGCTCGGACGTCTGCTACGAAAACTGCTTGAGCCGAGGACTCCTGCTGAAGCGACCGCACTCCTCGCGCTGATGTTGTTACACGACTCACGACGCGAGGCTCGACTCGATGAAGATGGTGATCTGGTTGTGCTCGAAGAACAGGATCGCACGTCATGGAATCGACCCCAAATCGACGAAGCGCTGGGGCTGGTCCAAGAGGCCCTTCGCGGTGCTCCTGGTCCATTCGCACTCGAGGCGGCGATAGCGGCTGAGCACTGTAAAGCTCGACGAGCTGAAGACACGAACTGGCCGCAGATCGTGCGTCTATACGATCTGCTGGCCGAAGTAATGCCGTCGCCGATTGTGTCGTTGAATCGTGCAGTTGCTGTCGCAATGGCCCAGGGTCCGCAGCCGGCGCTCGAACTTATCGATGAGCTCGCTGCATCAGGCGAGCTCGACGACTATCACCTGTTGCACGCTGCTCGTGCCGACATGCTGCGTCGCCTGGGCGATAACGAAGAGGCGGCTGAGAGTTACGAATCAGCCCTCAAACTTGTAACAAACGATAGCGAACGTCGTTTCCTCGAGCGTCGTCTCCGCGAAATGCGTTCTTTGCCGCAATAAGGCCAGAAGAAGTTTTAGCCACATAAGGCACAAATTACACAAAATGTTTTTAGAAGCAGCCTGCCTTCCTGATTTAACTCTTGTGTCGTTTGTGCCTTTTTGTGGCTACTAATCTTTATGCGCTCGCGCCCTGGCCGTGCATCGCAGCGAGGCGTTTGTCCATTTCTTCCGGTGTCACGTCTTCCTTGTGCGTCGCGACGGTCCAGATGTGGCCAAACGGATCCTGCAACGTCCCCGAGCGATCTCCGTAAAACTGATCCTGCAAAGCCTTGAGCTCGGTGCCCCCCGCGGCAATTGCCTGCGGATAAATCGTGTCGACGTCGTCAACGTAGATCATCAGGCTTACGGGTGTGCCGCCCAATGACTTCGGTCCCTTGTACTGTTCCTGCTCATCAGCCAGCATGAAAGGCGAATCGCCAATCTTCATTTCCGCGTGACCGATCTTTCCCCCGTGGTCCATCCGAAACAGCTCGACTGCGCCAAATGCCTTCTTGTAATACTCCATAGCTTCAGCCGCATCATTCATGACCAGGTAAGGCGTTAACGAATGATATCCCTCCGGAATCGATTTTACGTCTGCCATACTGTTCCCCTTTCATTTGGTTGGTTGTCTATTTCAAAAGATTTTTCTTGTCGAGAAAAGCGATTACTGCATCGTTGAACTGCTTTGGTTTTTCCATCATCAGAAAATGGCCCACGCCTTCCCACCACTGCAACTCCAAATCAGGCGCGAGGCCACGTAGAAACTGTTCTGTATCGGGCGGCCAGAACGGTGCCTTTGCGAGGACCGCAAACACTGGCACGTTGATTTTGTCAGGACCATAAAGCGTTTCCTTGTTCATGTCCTCCATCGCGCTGACCAGGACGTATTGCGGAGTGTTGGCAAACGATGTCCTGACTCGTTCCTGCTCCGGTGAAGGCAGCTTTCCCATCATTTGGGTAAACATCTGCTCGCCCGCCTGTTTGTAACCAGGAGAGCGAAACGCCGCCACAAACCCATCTCTCATTTCCTTCGTGCCAAATGGTCGTAAACCGCCGTCGACGATGATGATGGCGAGTGTTTTCTGCGGGTACTTGCGATAGAACTGTCGCGCGACTGGGGTGCCCATGCTGTGACCGGCTATTACCGCGCGCTCGACTTTTGCATCGCGCATTACGGCATCGATCGCGTCCGCAAACAGATCCATCGTGTAAGCGATCTGTGGCTTGTCACTCTGACCGTGACCGGGCAGGTCGAGAGCGATGACGCGGTTTCGTTTTGAGAGGTCGGGAATTTGGTCGCGCCAGTTGTCGAGATTGCAGGTCCAGCCGTGGACGAGGACCAACGCGGCAGCGCCTTTGCCGTAGCTCTTGTAATGAATGCGCGCGCCGTCGAGCTTCGCGTATTGCGATTCGCCATCAGCGGCGACCACCGTCGTTGTGGCAAATAGAAGTGTGACGAGTATGAAGAAGATACGACTGTATTGGAGTTTCATGACTTAATCCCTTCACCCTCCCAAGCCGGGTTTAGATTCAAGCTTCAGCTGAACTCTGAACGCTAATTTCTCTTAACTACCATCAGCGTCATGTCGTCTGAGAGCGGACGTGGCGCTGCAAAGTCCTGTACTGCGCCCAGCACTGAAAACAGCACTGACTCCGCCGAGCCACCCTGCGCCCGCCGCAATTCAGTTTGGAGTCGCATATTGCCAAACTCCTGTTCCGCTTCGTTGAATGATTCAAGAATACCATCAGAACACGCCAATAGCAGATCGCCGCCGCGCAGTGTCACTGAACCACGGTCAAACTCCGCCGCCGGTACAACACCGAGCATTGGTCCACCATCTGAAAGCAGCTCGAGCGGACCATTCTTTCGCAGCAGCAACGCAGGCGGATGCCCGGCACTCGTGTAATCGAGTCTTCCCGATTTCGACAGCCGCCCTACAAATAGCGTACTCAGCGGTTCAACTGACGATAACCGCGCGATGTCGCGATTTATCCCGGCAACAATCGTTTCCGGATCGGTGCTCGCTGCGGTGTGCGTGCGCAACAAGCCGACTAGATGCGGAACCCACATGCCCGCGGCGAGACCTTTGCCACCAACATCACCAAGCGCGAGGACAAGACCATCGCGAGTGTTCTCGACACTGACAAAGTCGCCGGGCAAGTGACGCACAGCGAAGATCTCACACGCAACACCAAACGATCCGTATTGCAGCACACTCGGTGCACATAGGCGCCGGTGCACCTGCGCGGCCTCGAAGATCGCGGTATTCAGCTCGGCGTAATCACGTTGTAACGTCTCCAACTTTTGTTCGAGCGCGCTGAGCGGCGACGACACAACAGTACCAGGGGAAGAAAAGCCGGCAGCGACTGCTGGGAGAGTCATGACAGGACCTCATCCTACAAACTTATATCCACTACCATGAACGGTAAGTATGAAACGTGGTTCTTCGGGATTTGGTTCGAGTTTTTGTCTTAGATGCACGATGTGCGTATCGACCGTACGAGTCGTTGGATAATTTTCATATCCCCAAACCGCATCGAGTAGTCGATCGCGCGAGAGTGTTTCCACCGGATGAGCGATGAAGTAGGCCAGCAAAGCAAACTCTTTCGCAGATAAATCGACGACGTTTCCATTGCGGCGCACCTCGTTGCTGCGAATGTTTACTTCGATGTCGCTGAACTTGTAGACCTCCGGCGCCGGTGTTGGTGAAGACACCCGCCGCAGTACTGCTTTCACGCGCGCCATCAACTCACGCACTGAAAATGGCTTTGTCACGTAATCGTCCGCGCCTAATTCGAGGCCGACGACCTTGTCTATCTCCTGCCCGCGCGCAGTAAGCATGATGATCGGCACTGATGGACGTTTCGCTTTTAGCTGTTTGCAAACGTCGAGACCACTCATGCGCGGCATCATCACGTCGAGAACAACGAGGTCGGGATTGTCGGACAGTGCCTTCTCAAGACCGCTGACACCGTCTTCCGCGCTGATCACTTCGTATCCTTCGTATTCGAAGTTGTCGCGCAGTCCCGCCACCATTGCCGGTTCATCTTCAACGATCAGAATCTTGCTTTTCATGACGCCTCAAAATGTTCTGCCACAAAGAAGCACAAAAGACACAAAAACTTTTGTGCCTTTTTGTGGCAATTAAATTGTCGACCTGTTGGCGAGCGGTAACGAGAGCGTGAACTTGCTGCCGCGTCCGGGCGTGCTTTCGACTTCAACGTCGCCGCCGTGTGCGCGTGTTATGTGACGCACGAGCGAAAGCCCAAGCCCGCTGCCCTTCGTGTTATGAACAAGCGGATCGCACGTTCGATAAAACTTCTCAAAAATCCGCGACTGCTCGTGCCGCTCGATGCCAATACCACGATCGCTTACCTCGAGTTTGAGCACACTCTGCTCCCGGTAAAGCCTGACGCCCAAAAACTTTTCACTGTCCGAATATTTCAGTGCATTGTTAACCAGATTGACAAGCGCGCGCGCAATCGCTTCGCGATCGACTTTCACCGCGGGAATTCCCGGATCGATATGCTCTTCGAGCGCAAACCCCTGCTGCTCGATCTGGTAACGATACGCGTCGAGCGTGTTGCGCACGAGCTCGGCGATGTCAGTCTCCCTGAAGTCGTACTCTTTCGCACCCGCTTCAATTCGTGAAAAATCCAGAATGTTGTTTATTAAAGCTGACAGCCGTTCACTCTCTTTGCGAATGATGCTGTAGTACTCGTGTTTCTTATCCTGCGTCGTAATGCGACCGAGTTCGAGTGTTTCCGCGTAGAGCCGAATTAACGCGAGCGGCGTCCGCAACTCGTGCGAAACGTTGGAAACAAAGTCAGACTTCAAACGCGCGAGGGCCACCTGCTTGTTGACGCTGCGATACGTCAACACGAGGCCGCCGATCATCAAAACCGACAGCACACCGAGTATTAAAAAACTTTGCCAAACCCAGCGACGGCTGATCGCTGAAGCAGTGGTACCCTGAAACTTGATGCCGAGCGCGAGCCCGCGAAACGGATCGTCGAGCTTGTAGGAAACTTCGGGTTTGCCGCCACCCCAACCGGCTGTCGTAACCAGCGGCCGATCCGGTTCTGCTTTCAAAACATCCGCCGGGTAGACGATCATTGCGAGACGCTGATCGGGATGGTCCATTGCCTCTTGCGGCATCAGCTCGTGGAAACCCTGCGCATAGAGTTGGTCGGGATCGTTAGTGAAGGCTTGCGACGTCACTTCCTCGAGTAGTTCCGGGAAGAAAGTTTGTTTCAGGTAGTTTGCGTCAAAGCTTACGCCACCCAGCACGGCTCGGTCACGATAAAGCTCGGGAAAACTAAAGATTGCAGTCGTGACATATGCTGGACCAGTGGGTCTGTCAGACTCGCCGGCGAACCACATGATCGGTTTGGCTTTCCTGCGCATCTGGTCGCAAAGATATGGTCCCTCGAGGCCGAACCAGGCGTTGTACATCTTGCCCATGTCCTCAGCCTCTTTTT
>DAIOGT010000250.1:0-6397 GCA_036745095.1 Pyrinomonadaceae bacterium | reverse complement strand
ATTGTGCCTCATCTGCGTTTGCAGTATAGTCTGCGGCGTCCACGAGAGTTCTTAATCAAACGGCTGATTGCACTCCCGCATAGGCCTTCGCTTAGGCACCACCCGACGATGCTCACCAGAATCTTTCAGTCGTCCTGATGTTTTAACCTCCAGCGATCTTCGCTTGTGAAGATGTATTCGCTCGACTGCTTGCGAGCCATAAACCTCGATTCGTTAACACATCTCCATAACAAAGGATCTGCGTAGCAATTGAGATCGTTAGTCATGACGCCAGGGATTTTCACTCTCCGAAAACAAGAGCTGAGGCGACGCATCAATAGCCTGCCGCTCGAGGTTAAATCATGGCGTGCCGCTACCGAAGCCGAGATCGACAAGAATGCGCATTTTAGTCAACTGCAGGCCATTGAGATTCTGACCGACGCTCTTGTCGACCAGCAAAGCACGATGATTGACGCACTCGATCCAGCGGGTGATGGAGAAGCATTCAAGAATGGCTGCATGCAACTGGTAAACAACATCATCCGCGCGCAGAAAACCTGGGATTTCTTCCGCGACAAACTCGACCTGCGCCATTCACCGGCGCACAAGGACACTCTGTGGGTCGCGGATACGATCGCGTGGGATTGTCATCGGCCGGTGATGGAACGAGCGGTCCAGTTCGGCATTATCAACCGCAATCATTTAAGAGAGCCACCGCTGGTCTACTGCACAGCCGATTACTCTCCCGCGACCTGGGTACGTGGCTCACGTCCTAACGATGGACGCGCTTACGATCTTGGTGAAACCCGGTTGCCGATTCCCGTAATCGAGTTGCCCTGGGACCACCTCGGTTGTGCGTGGGAATATCTCGCCCTCCATCACGAAGTTGGTCACGATATCGAAGCTGATCTAAAGCTGCGGCCGGTCTTGCAACAGTCGCTCGAGGACGAGCTTTCAGAGGCTGGAGTGCCAGACAGCAGAATCAAGATCTGGCTCAAATGGGAAGGGGAAGTCTTTGCTGATTTCTGCGGATTGGAACTCGGAGGCCCAGCCTTCGCGGATTCGTTGATGCATTTATTACTGTTGCCATCGGTTACCGTAAAAACACTGGATCAAAACGATCCTCATCCCACGCATTATCCACGTGTATTGATGAACGCTGAGTACATCAGACGTGTATTGGGAACTTCTCCAGCCAAGTTGGAAACTTCTCAAACCATGAAAGATCATGCGACACGTATTGAAACCACATGGAAGGATATTTACGGCAACACTTCCGGAAACCCGGATTTAGATGCTTTGCTCGACGACGTTTCATTAGTGGCTAAGGCGTTAATGAATACGAAGTTTGCGGAGTTGCGGAACCACACGGTGCGGGAGATGATTCCGTATACGGAAGCGGATGACTTGAGAATAAGATCCGCGGAAAGATTCTTTCGCACTGGCATGAACCGGCCAAGTGCGCTGCCGATCCGCCATACAGTGAGCGCCGCGCGGATCGCTTTGACGAAAGCCGGCCAGGATGGTCCAGTTTCCGACCAGCTCTGCGACGAAATTAATCAGCGGGTCGAAGACTACGTGCGTCAGTCTGCGCCTTCCGGCCTGCGCGGGGGCGGCGCGACCGAGCACGAAAAGTTTATTGCGAGTTTCACCGAAAGGATGTTTCCAGCATGAGGCCATCGGTATCGCAACTGATTCTGGATTTCGAGCTTCCGATAGGCTCTGGCTTGGAAGACTCGATACTGCGAGTTTTTAGTAGCGAGAAAGAATACTTTGAAACTCGAAGTTCTTCCGGTCGGGAGTATAAGATCACGCTGCCGCACGCCTTTCGGGCGACCGCGCTGATGGCCAAAGGTGGTTGGCGACAAACGCCGCGTATGTCGGAGCCGTCCCGCGACTTGGGCCAGCAAATGTGGCTGAACCTTCCTGAAGACGTTCGTCAGTCAATCCTCTCCGGCACCGAAACCAATCCGCAGCGCGTTGCCATTCTCAGCAGATCCTGCGGCATCGACGATATTCCCTGGGAATGGTTGGGCACCGAAAACGGAGAGTTGGTCGCCGTCATGCCTTCAGTTCGGTTTGTACGGCTGGTTCCGAAGCGATATGTGTTGCCCCCGATGACCATCACGCCGCCGCTCTCGGTCTTGATAGTCGTAACAAATCCCAAGGACGAGCGTTTGCTTGACGCGAATGTGGAGATTGAGGTTATCAAAAAGGGTTTAAGCAACAGCGACCACTTCACCGTCGAAGTCTTGTATGAACCCAGGCTGGAGAAACTCACGGAAAAGTTGGCCCACTTCCAACCGCACATTGTTCACTACGTAGGACACGCCGGAATTAGTGGAGGCTTGGGAAATCTGATTCTGCACGACGACGTTGATGGAACGGTCTGGCTGGGGCCGCAGGATATCTCCGCGCTGTTTCCCTCGTCCGTGCGCCTTCTTTGTCTTAGCACTTGCGTAACGACGAAGAATTATCAGGTTGAGGGACTGTCGAAATTTGCTCACTGCGACCCGGAGATTCCGGTTCCCACAACGGTAGTTAATCAATACGCGCTGGGAAAGAATGGAGCTGAAGTTTTTTGGCGCGAGTTCTATCCGGGTTTGTGTGATGTGCAGGGCGACATCGTGGAAGCATTCCATAACGCGCGCATGAAGGTCCTCGCCGATGATCCCGAGCCGTGGTGGTGTTGGGCCAGTTTTTCGCTGGTTATTCGCGACAGCACCGGTCAACCATTTCGAGTTGCAGCTGCGACCGATAAACCGAAGGCGCGTTTCGAAGCAGAACTCCAGGCGCAGTGGTCCGCCCGGCTCGCCAATGACCTCGCCTCCAAAATGCTTTTGCTGGGCGATACCGCCCAACAACATTGGCAGAAGACTCTGGAAGACGAAACAGCGCGATTGGAAACTTTCGAGCGGGACATCGAAAGCAATTGAGGAGAAATCTATCGTGGAGTTCGATGAGTTCAGACTCTTAATCCAGCCTAACATTCAGGATCCCGCGCAGTGGTCCATTCATGTGCAAAAGTGTCCCCGGAATCAGCTCACCGGGCCTCAAGGAAATGCCGAGGTGAAAGTTGACGCGGACCATCTGAGTTTCCTGCGCAACGCTACCGCAGTTCCAGACGTTCAGGCGCTAAAACAACTGGGCCAGGCAGTGCTTGATTCCATCATGCCGCCGGTCGTTCAGTTCGGATTTGAGTTGTGTATCGACGATTCGCTGCAAAAGCAGCGTGGCCTGCGCTTGATCGTGTCGATGCTGGGCGATACTCCTCTAACAGGCTTCAACGCGCATGAGTTGCCGTTAGAGGCTGCCTTCAATAAGAAACTGGACTTCCTGGCGAGTAACCCGCGCACGCCAGTCAGCCGCGGCATTGCGGCTGAGCCCGATCGTGATCCGGTAAAAGTGGCGCCGCCGTTTCGCGTCCTCGTGATCGCAAGCGAACCTACGGGAATGCCACAAGTAAACGCTGCTGCTGAAACGCAGGCAATTACCAAAGCTCTGGACCCGCTAATTAAAAGCCGCGCCGTCGATCTCAGATTTTGTCAGCCGCCAACGCTTCAGAACCTGCGTCAGATGCTCCAGCAAGAGCCGTATCACGTGGTGCACTTCATCGGTCATGGCGACTTTGAAGTGGTGGGATTGGATCCGACCCCGCAACCTCATCTTTATTTTGAAGAGGATACTCCCAACCGTGGGCGCCATGCGGTTGACGTGGAACAGCTCTACACCATCCTTCGCAGCGGCAACATTCCTTTACTAATACTCACTGCCTGCTCGAGCGCGGCTGCATCGCCAATGTTCGAGAATTATTATCCCGGACTCGCATTTGAAAGCCTGGCCCATGCGCTCGTTTCACGTAAGCAAGGTCCTTCCGCTGCAATTGCGATGCAGTTTGACCTCGAAACACAAGCCGCGGAAATTTTCAGCGGCACGCTCTACCAAAAACTGGTCACACCTGGTTGTTCGCTCGATGAAGCCATGGCTGACACTCGGAGTGCGCTGATTGCAGCTTTCACCGCTGGACACCGCTCCTGGGTTAATCCCGCACTCTACTGGAGATGCAAAGACGGCAAGGTTTTCGAGATTCAGGACGTTATCGGCGACTTATCGCCGCAACGACGTAATGAGTTGGCCCAGATCGAGATGCTTTTGCAGGTCTTTGAATCAGCCCTTAATGATCTCGCGCAAAAATCTCCCGAAGAACAAGCAGCCGTTAAAGGGTTACGAATGCAATGGCAGGAGAAAATCCAGGAGCTGACAGCGCAGCGCGGAACAATACTCGGCGATTCAATCCGCCTACGTGGAGGCGTCGCGGGAACTGACGGCGCCATCGAATGTGCATTAACGATTCAACTGCGACTCCCTGCAACGATTGGTGACGTTAGAGTGACGGTTAATCACAACACAGACGATTTTGAGTTTCTGGGAAGTGCAGCCGGCAGCGCGACGGCGCCCAATTCTGTGTTTTTGCAGTCGCAGCCCCAACAACCTGTCGAAGTGCTGGTTCAAAACGCCTCGCAAGGTTTGACGTGGACTGCCGGTGAACATGAACTCGTAAAACTCAAGTTCAAGTTGAAACAGCCAAAAGCAAAACCACTTTTTTATATCGAACTATCGAGTGGTCAAGCGGTACGAAACGGTGATTCAGAACAGTTTCAAAGATTGAACGCGGCAATTTTTCCCAGCTGAATTCAGTGAGCCAGTCCCGCTCGTCACCCAGTCTGACCCGTTCGTCACAAACTGCTACCTTCGGCGCGGGACGTGCCATTAAAAGGATGTCGAATCCTGTGTCCACCAGCCGAATAGTAAATCGCTTATTAACCAAGGAGATCGTCATGACCGTTAACCCGTTTCCCAACAAATCATCTCAATCGAAACTCATTAGCTGGAAGGCTTGGGCGGGAGTGTTTGCTCTCCTGGTTCTTATCTCTGCTTCAGCCGCAGCGCAGGCGCCTCCGGGTGTTACGACTTTGAAGCTCAACTCTGCCGTCCTCGGAGAAGAAAGAACGATCCTCGTGCGAGTGCCGGCCGGATACGAAACAAACAAGCTCCGCTATCCGGTGCTTTACCTGACCGACGGTAATGCTCACATAGGTCACACGAGCAGCACGGTCGAGTTTTTGGCGCGGAATGGGCGTATGTCCGAGTTAATCGTCGTCGGAATAACAAATACCGACCGTACGCGAGATCTGAGTCCCACACACGTAACCACAACAGTCGCCGGCGGTGACAGCGCGCTTCAATTTCCAACCAGCGGGGGCGCCGACAAGTTTTTGAAGTTCATTGAAACGGAACTAATCCCGGATATCGAAAAGCGTTATCGGGTGCAGCCGTACCGGATTCTCGCGGGCCATTCGCTCGGCGGTCTGTTTGCCATTCACGCAATGGTGTCGCGGCCCGAGCTGTTTCATTCTTACGTGGCTGTGAGTCCCGCGTTGCAATGGGACAACCAGGTAGCAGTCAAGCGCGCCGAGGATTTCTTCAAGGCGCGAAAAGAGTTCCAGGCCACGCTGTTCATGTCTCTGGGCCATGAGCCGGGGCCGATTGAAGATGGGTTCCATCAGCTAAAGCAAGTACTCGCGAAAAACCAGGCTAAGGGCTTTGAATGGGATGCTCAGGTGTTAGACGATGAGGATCACGGATCAGTCGTTCTGCGTAGTCACTATCTTGGGATGCGCAAGGTTTTCACTGGCTGGCAAGTCCCTCGAGATCCTGAGTCAGGCAGAGTCTCCGGAGATTTCAAGACCGTTGAGGAACACTATCAGAAGCTTTCACAGAAGTTCAGGTTCACCATTCCCGTGCCCGAACTTTTGATCAACCAGCTCGGATATCAGTCGCTTTTTGCGGGACGTTCTGATGAGGCGATCGCGATCTTTAAGACGAACGTCGAACGTTATCCTGACTCGGCGAATGTTTATGACAGTCTCGCCGAAGCGTACGAAAGAAATGGGCAGCTTGAACTAGCGGCGCCACTCTATCAAAAAGCACAAACGTTGGGTCAGCAAAATCAGGATCCCAATCTCGCGGTATATAAAGCGAACTTCGAGAGAGTCAGCGAGAAAGTTAAACAGGCCGGGTCTGCCAAGAAAAACCAGTAAGGTTTTACGTAAAGGTATTGATTCCCCCGCGCAGTTTCGCCACTGCGCGGGGGCTAATTATTTTAGCGGTTGAGAAACTCGAGTATTTCCAGGGCGGTGTTCATGGTCCAGTCACGTCCTGTAAAATCTCCCATCATGGACGCCAATACCCTTCCGATTATTATGACGCCGCGTGTGGTACTTCGTTGGATTTCCGAAGATGATATTGACGGTCTGTTCGACGTGTTCTCGGATCCGCAGGTCGCGCGCTATTGGAGCGCTCCTCCACTTGCAAATCGAGAAGCCGCAGTCGAGATGCAACGCGAGATCGCGGCGGG
>DAIOGT010000249.1:0-6410 GCA_036745095.1 Pyrinomonadaceae bacterium | reverse complement strand
GCGTTGGTTTAACCGGCCAGTCACCCTCTGCCGCGTGCAGATCGGTGTGACAGACCCCACTGGCGAATATTTCCACCAGCACCTGTCCCGGCTCAGGACTGGGCACTGGAACTTCCTGCATCACGAGCGGATCACCGAATTTTTCAACCACCGCAGCTTGCATGGTTTTTGGTAAAGACATGTTGAATCTCCTTTAAGTGCGACGAACTCAGGTACGAATGATTTAGAAAGCGAAGTTGAATCACTTGTGTGAGCTTTGGCAAACAGCGGGCCGTTCCACAATAGGCGTGTTTTCCGAGGTGTGAGATGTGTATTGCGGAAATTCGCGGGGTTTGCGGGAAAGATCGCGCAGGGGTGACCCCGCGTCGCGACCTGGTTCCGGGCTCTAACCCGGGCCGCACGTCGCGTTGCAATCTTTGTATTTCCTGACTGCGTTGAAATGCGACAGCGAAACATTCGGCGAGAGATAGCCGTCCCTTACCGTCTCCTCGCGCAGCAAGTCAGTGCTTAGGTATTTCTTGTTGCTGTCAGCAAAAACCGTCACCACCACTGCGTCATCTCCGAGGTCGTTCTGCACTTTGAGGGCGGCGATGAAGTTCGCTCCCGAAGAGATGCCGACTGCAAGCCCAAGATCCGCTGCGAGTTTCTGCGCCATCAGGATCGCGTCGCCATCGTTGACGGCAACGACATGGTCCAACTCATCCAGATCGACAATCGCCGGAATGAACTCGTCGGAGACACCCTGGATGCGGTGCTGGCCCACCTTGTGACCCGTCGAAAGTGTCGGCGACTCCGCGGGTTCAACCGGGTGAATTTTGATCGACTTTCGACGCCCGCGCAGATAACGACCAACACCCATGATCGTGCCACCCGTACCGACTCCGGCAACAAAAGCGTCCGGCTCCTGGAACGACACTTCAAGCTGCCTCCAAATCTCCGGACCGGTGGTCTGCTCGTGCGCTTCGACGTTGGCGCAGTTGGAGAACTGGCAAGGCAGGAAGATGTGCGGTGAAGCGCCGGCGAGTTGTTCGGTCATGCGGATGCTGCCATTGAACCCGCCCTGCTCGCGACTCACCGGACAGACCTTCGCCCCGAGGCTGCGGATCAACGAGACGCGCTCGTGGCTCATCCAGTCGGGCATGAAGATTTCGACCGGGTGGCCCAACGCTCGCCCGAGAGCGGCGAAGGAGATGCCCGTGTTTCCGGAAGTCGCCTCGACGATCGTGTCTCCGGGCCTTAAGGTACCGAGCCGGTAAGCGTCGGCGAGGATGTGGTAGGCCATCCGGTCCTTGATGCTGCCGGTCATATTCATGTGTTCGGCTTTGGCATAGATAACGCGCTCGCGTCCGTTGTAAGTAAAATGGATCGCGAGCAGGGGTGTGTTGCCGATCATGCCCTTTACCCCGTTCAGGCGGTCGACATAGGAACTAACTGACGTTTTTGTAGTTATCACTGGCCACACAACTCCCTTGGGCAACCGTTCGATTGCAGGGAGAACCGTTCAAACACTGGGCCATGGCACAATGGGTGTGTTTTTGGCTGGTAAGATCGTGTATTGCGGAAATTCACGCGGATTTGCGCGGAAGATTACGCAGATAACGCACAGCTGAAGCTCGAACCCTAAACTATTTTCGCCCACAAAAAATGATGAAGCCCAACCCGAGATATTCGCGTGCCGGACTGGTACCGGCAGGTGTCGTCTGTCTGCTGATAATTCTCAGTCTTCAGTTGGTTTTTTCGGTACGACAACAAACTCAAACCTGGGATGAAGCAAATCACATCTATGCCGGCTACAAATCATGGACCGATGCAGACTTTGGACTCAATCCTGAACATCCACCGATGGTGAAACTTTTGGCAACGGCCCCTTTGCTCTCGTCTCCGCTGAAGCTGCCACAATTACAAGACCGCTATTTTAAAGAAGAGGCGTTTCTTGGCGGCAAGGATTTCCTCTACCAGAACGATGCAGACAGAATCCTGTTTCGCACGCGCATGGCAGCTGCAACGTTCACCTTGCTGCTCGCCGTGATCGTGTTCCTCGCCACGAGGGAGATGTTCGGAACCGGCGCAGCGTTCATTGCTCTCGCGCTGCTTGTATTTGATCCAAACATTCTGGCCCACGGCGCGTTTGTCACAACCGACATAGCGCTGTCCTGTTTCATGTTTGCCGCCGTCTACGCTTTTTACCGTTACGTGAAAGCCCCATCGCTCTGGCGTCTCAGCATTGTGGGAATTTCGACGGGACTCGCGCTCGCCGCGAAACACACGGGCGCCCTCGTCTTTCCGATTCTATTACTCCTTGCGGCGTACGAACTTATACGCCTATGGACCAGCACTAAAAGACTGCCCGGCAAAGAGACACTCAGGCTGGCAGCCTCACTGGTCGGAATAACGGTGATCGCGTTGGTGGTGCTGTGGTCGTTTTATGGTTTTCGCTATGCCGCGCGGCCAAACGGATTGCAGCTTAATCCGCCGTTGACAGCGTACGTGCAGGATCTAAAACCTCACGAGACGTGGGCCATAGCAACGATGGCGCGGTGGCATGTCTTGCCCGAGTCGTATCTTTACGGTCTCGCTGATGTCCGGCTAACCGCAAACTTCTACACGAGCTATGTCTTAGGAAAGATTTATGCGCACGGAGTTTGGTTCTACTTTCCCATCGCGTTTCTTATCAAATCGACGGTCGGTTTTATGGCTTTGCTTGTGTTGGCTGTTGCGGCGATCGTCACTCGGCGGATGAAAGGTGCTAGTGAGATTCTGTTCTTGATTATTCCGCCGGGTTTCTACCTGCTGGTGGCATTTGTCGTGGGGATGAACATCGGTGTCCGGCATATTCTGCCGGTTTATGTATTCCTCGCAGTGCTCATTGGCGGTGCAGCGTGGACGCTCGTACGACAGCATCGCAAATTGACCTATGTTGTCGGCGCGCTACTGCTGATACACGCAGTTTCTTCCTTCCGGACCTTTCCGACTTATCTTGCATACGCAAACGAACTGTGGGGTGGTCCATCGAACACATACAAGTACCTGACCGACTCCAACGTCGACTGGGCTCAACAGCTTAAAGCGACGAAGCAGTATCTCGATCAACGCGGGGTGAAGGATTGTTGGTTTGCTTATTTTGGAGAAGGAATTGCGGATTTCAAGTACTACGGAATCCCCTGCAAACCGTTGCCTACAGTCGTGACGTTGTGGCTAAACGAGCAGCTCGAGGTCCCCGTCGCGATCGATGGACCAGTGCTGATCAGTGCGGCAACACTTTCCGGTTTTGAGTTTGGACCAGGTTCGCTCAATCCGTATGAACAGTTCCAGCGGGTGGCGCCCACTGGGGTGATTCAGCATGGAGTGTTTGTGTTTGACGGTCGCTTTGAGATTCCGCTCGCGGCAGCTTTAACCCGTATGCAAAAGGCCGGGAATCTGCTCGCGGCACAGCAAGTTCAACCGGCCCTCGTGGAAGCGCAAACAGCAGTCACACTAGCGCCTGATTCAGTGGACGCCCACTTGATGTTGGGAGATGTTCTCGCGGCAATGGGCCAAACCGATCAAGCGCGAGCGACGTATGAGAAGGCACTGACGCTGGCGAAGACGATCGAACCTGAGTTCCAGGTTCGTTCGATACCGAACATCGAGCGAAAGCTGGCTAGCCTCAGCTCAAAAGAAGGACGTGACACGCAAGGCGGTTAAGAGATCAAGACGGATATACGTACAGCTCATAGTGTTGGACCGTCGGCTCAAACTCCAGCAGAAAGTCGACATCTTCCGGGTAGTACCTGGCCCGCGAAATGTCAGCACCCGCAAAAGCCTCGATCGCTTCGAGCGAGTCCCAATGTGTGAGGGTCAGAAAATGCGCTTCGTCACCATCCACTCGCCGGGCCAGAAAGACTCCACGATTGCCGGGAGTATTTTTGTAATCGGGTACGGCTCGTTCTTTAAGAAACTCAAGGTACGCATCAGCCTGCGACGCTTTAGTCCGCCCATGCCATATCCGCGCGATCATATTTTCAAACTCCTAAGGTTCGGCTTCGCCGAGCATATCGATATGACTAGCGAGCGCGAGAGCGCGTTGTTTCACGATCTGCATCTTCTCGTCAGTGCGCATCGGTATGTACATCGTGCCCTGAATCTTGTCGTAAATACTGTCGATCAGTTTGAACTCGTTATCGCGATACGCAATCCAGCTAAGCTGCGCTGTCTTGAGTAATTGTTTGTCGGGCGGCTTTGATTTACTCATCAGACTTCGGTAGTTCTTATTCAGCTCCTGATCCCACTTTTTATATGCGATGTCGGTACAGCGCACCATTCCGGCAGTATGTGGCTCCTTCTCCGTGCAGACGTCGAGGGCCGCATCGATGGGATGTTTTCGAGGTTCCTGTGCGGACGCGATCGTTGGCAGTAAAACCAGCAGTAAAAGAAGTGAGTAGCGGAATCGATTTTTCATAGAACACAAAATAGCACGTTCGAAGTCTAATTCTTTCCACGTCGCAAGGCCCAAACAGCGGCGGAAAATGCAATCACGCTGGAAACTAATACCACGGCTAGATTTCCCCAGACACGGTCGGGCGCACTTCCTGCCAACGACAATCTCAGCGCCTCCGTCAAATAGTAAGTAGGAATTAGGCGCATCACTGTTTCAACTGCTGAAGGAAGCGCCAGCGACGGGAAGCTTGGGGCAAGCAGAACGATAAGAACAGAACTGGCCCACGTGTTCACCTGCATCGTGGTGTTGAGCAGGCTGCCCATAAGTAATCCGATCGCTACAACAAAGACTAGTCCTAATAAAATACTCAGCGACGTCAACCACCAGTTTCCGACCAGTTGACGATTGATGACGAGGAGCAATCCGGCAATCAGCACGGTGTAGGCCACACCTGTCAGTGCTTTGCCGGCAACTATTTCTTTCAGGCTTGCGGGCGACACTAACAAAAAGTCGAGCGTGCGTTTCTCCTTCTCTTCCACGAGCAACAACGGCACTACCATAGCGCCGACCATACCGAGCGTCATTATCAGTAGTAACGGCAGCAGCATTTGGCCCAGCCCGACTCCGCTACGATTCTGTTCACTCGTCTCTTTATCAACATCAATCCAAACCAGACGAGCAGGCTCGGGACGTTTCACGAGTAACCGGACCTGCTGGTCCAACAACCTTCGAAACGCGGACTGTTCGAAGACATTCTTCTTGTTGTTAACGTAGATGGTAAGCTCCGGTTGCTTGCCGGCCGCGACATCTGCGTCGAAGTTGGCAGGTACGACCAGTCCACCGACCGCTTTGCGCGCTTGGATCTCGCTTGCGATAGCATCCGGCGAACCAGCTTGTATGACATTCATCTGTGGAATGTTACGCAATTCGGCTACGAGGGCTGAGTTGCCGGAATCATGAACGACGACAGCCAGGAGGTTGCGGGGACTGTCGCCAGGTAACAAAACACGAAAGAGAAGCGCGACAAACAAAGGCGTGAACAACGCAGTCAGGAGGTAACGATTCCTTATCGCATCGATAACATCTTTGCGAGTGATAGCGGCTGCGACTCTGAAATTCATTCAGACAATTTCCTTCCGGCCATTTGAATAAATACTTCCTCCAGTGTTGCTTCGGCGGAGTGTAACGTTCGCACTTGCCCATCGTTTACGAGTTTCTCTAATTGTTTTCCGGCGTCCGGCTGGTCCAAAGCGACGCTGAGGCTCTGGCCGTTTTGAAGCGTCACATTCACGGCGTTTTGACCGTGTTGGACCTTCAGAGCATTGGGTGTATCAAGGGCGACGATTCGTCCTTCACTCAGAAATGCGACGCGGCCGCAAAGCTGGTCTGCTTCTTCCATGTAGTGAGTGGTTAAAAAGACTGTTACGCCCTGCTTTGACAGATTGAGAATCAGCTGACGAATTTCCCGGCCCACTACCGGATCCAAGCCACGCGTTGGTTCGTCGAGGAACAAGACTTGTGGGCGGTGCAGTAGGGCGCGGGCAATGAGCACGCGTTGCTTCATGCCGTTTGAATAATTGCGCACTTTATCTTTGGCCCTTTCCAGCAGGTCAACCTGTTCGAGCGTCTCATCGATTCGCCGGAGGTCCTGGCCGTAGAGCCGCGCCGCGAATTCCAGGTTCTCGCGGCCGGACATGCGTTCGTAGAGATTTTGATGTTCGGAAACAACTCCGATGAGTGGTTTGAGGCGTCGCTGTTCGGCGACCACGTCGCAACCGGCGACTTGCGCGCGTCCGGAAGTAGGCAGCAACTGCCCGGTTAACATGCGGATGGTCGTTGTCTTGCCTGCTCCGTTGTGGCCCAGGAACCCGAATATCTCAGCCTCTTGAACTGAAAAGGAGATGTCGTCGACGGCGTTCAGCCCGTTAAAAGCCCGCGAAAGTCTTTCAACTTCGATTGCGTTCATTCATAACCTCTGGCAAGGCTTGGATGG
>DAIOGT010000248.1:1477-6487 GCA_036745095.1 Pyrinomonadaceae bacterium | reverse complement strand
CGCCCGCCAGTTGGCGTCCGTTTGCGGACCATGATGAGGGCCAGAAATTCTCCTTTTGTTCTGACGGCGCGTTTAACTGTTGAGGTGTTTGCTCTGCCCAGGACCTGGTCGGGTCAAAGATGTAAGGCAACAAGCCGCGCTGCTTGAATACCATCTGCTTACCGTCAGGAGACCAAACCGGATACACAGCCGGCGCCCCATCCGTGAACGTCAACTGTTGTAAGCCGCTCCCGTCAACGTTGATGGCCCAGATCTCATAGCGGCCGCTGCGATCCGAATAGAAGGCTATCCAATTTCCATCCGGAGACCAGCGTGGCGACCGGTCATTGAAACGATCGTTGGTCAGGTGTCGTTGATTGGTTCCGTCCACCTTAATCACGAACACGTCTTCCTGCCGTGAACCTTGAGAGCTATAGGTGAGCCATTGGCTATCAGGTGAAAGATCAGGATCAGTGACGTGCTCGGTTACGTGCATGATCGACTCATGCGAACCCGTCGTTTTCGCATAGATCGGATCAAAGTTGATTCTATGGAGAGTTTGCGTTTCCGCTCTCTGCACATAAGACATCTGCCGTCCGTCGGCTGAAAAACTAATATGTTCGCTATACCCTGACGGCGTTGTAACTGCTTCAAAATCTCCGGCCGTTTGTCCACTCTTCTCATCGATCGGCACACGCCAGAAGTTCATACTGCCACCGCGATCGCTGGCAAAGTAAAGATAATTACCGTCCGGTGACCAGGAGGGATTCCAGTCCAGCGCCTGATCATTCATGATGGGCGACGGTTCACCGCCTTGAGCCGGTATGGTCCAGATGTCACGTTGTCCGCCGCCCGACTGTAGACCCCAGTATGCAATCCGATGACCATTTGGCGACCAGCTTGGTTGCACGGCGTCGCCCGTAATCAACAAACGCTTAGCTCCGGTTGCAACGTTGATGACCCACAATTCGCTTGGGATGACATTACGAGCAACGGGTTGCGAAGAAGCACGACTGACGACGAGTTCCTTGCCATCAGGAGACCAGGAAGGATGATTGCCGGCGTCCGAAACCCGCCTGACATTCTCGCTGGTCGCTTCCATTACGTAGATGCCTGCCGGCTCACGCTCGGAGCGAAACGCAATGTAGTTTCCATCTGGCGAATAAGCGGGCTGAGTGTCGTCTGCGACTGAATCCTTTGTGAGATTCACCGGATTCTTGCCGCCGACTCGTTGCCAGTAAATATCCCAATTGCCCGAAGCGCGGCTCACATAGATAAACGACCTCCCGTCCGGGGCGAGATCTGCGAACAACTCCGCGCCCGCGCCGTGTGTTAATTGAATCGATTTTGCTTTCGTCCACTCCGGACCGGACGGTCGAACAGCAGGCTCACTTTTTTTGAAGATCAACCACATCGCCAGAATCGACAACACAACAGCGCCAGCACCTACCAGAACCCTCGTTCCCAAGCCCGAGGTTGAAGCGTCAGTGGTTCGAAAACGGTTGAGTGAGCGTGGGATTTCGGGCGCATCAGGTTGCACTGCACGTCGCAATCGCATCAGGTCAGAACGCAGGTCGGCGGCCGTTTGATAGCGCAGTTGCGGATCTTTCTCCAGGGCACGATCAAGAATTGAATTAGTCTTTACCTCGAGTTCCCCGACACCATCGACCGGTGGGGCGGGCTTGTGATTTAGAATCGCGTCAAACGCAGAAGCCGGCGTTGGACCATCAAATGGCGCTGCCCCCGTGAGCATCTCGTAGAAAACGACACCGAGGCTCCAGAGGTCTGTGCGCGAATCTACTTTTTGACCCAGCGCCTGTTCGGGTGACATGTATTTCACCGTTCCGGCTATCACTCCTGAATCCGTATCGAGCGAAGTTGAAAGCGACTCGGAGTCGCTGGGCGGCGCGGTTAGTTTTGCCAACCCAAAATCGAGAACTTTTACGTACCCGTCATCTCGCAACACGACGTTTTCCGGCTTGATGTCTCTATGGGTAATCCCGGCAGTGTGCGCGGCTCCCAGGGCTTCGGCTATCTGAATTGCGACATCGACGGCCTCACCCAGGGGCATGCCTCCCGCTTTCAGCCGCTCACGCAATGTTTGCCCTGCGGCATACTCCGTCGCGATGTAATGAATGGACTCTGTTTGTCCAATATCGTAAATCGTAATGATATTTGGGTGGTTGAGCGCGGAGGCAGCGCGTGCTTCTCTTTCAAAACGGCGCACACGATCAGCGTCCGCCAGCAATGGAAACGGCAGGATTTTCAATGCGACCTGGCGCGCCAGACGCGAATCTTCAGCGAGGTAAACCTTGCCCATTCCACCGGCACCCAGCAGCGAAATGATCCGGTATGGCCCAACCATCTCATCAGCGTCTGCCTCGAATGCTTCACGGGCCACGAGGCGAGCGGCTACCGACATTGCCGGTGTTTCGATGAAGTTGCCCGCCTGCTCGTGAGATGCGATCAACTTCTCCACTGCTAATCTCAGTTCTTCGTCATTGCCACAATGCTCGGCCAGAAAAGTCGACCTTTCTGCAGGAGAAAGATCCAGAACAGCCTCCAGCAGGTGGTCTACTCGTTTCCAGCGATTGGCATCCATAAAGTGATGGCGATATCAACAGGTAATTGCTTGATAAAGCCAGGCCTTGGCTTTAGTCCATTCACGAATCACTGTTGCTTCCGAAATGCCCAGTACTTCAGCGGTCTCGGCAACGCTCAACCCTCCAAAAAAGCGCAGTTCGACGATCCGGCTCTTCCGTGGATCGATTGCAGCCAGGTCGTCGAGAGCCTGGTCCAACGCAACCAGGTCTGCATCGGAGTCATGTGATAACTCAGATGCAGTTTCTAGAGAAACTTGCTGAGGGCGCGTTCCCGCAGCGGTGCGAGGACGACGACGCGCGATATCCACCAGAATGCGACGCATCATCTGCGCGGCGACTCCAAAAAAATGATTGCGATTCTGCCAGTGCGCATTATTCCAATCGATGAGCCGAACATAGGCTTCATTTATCAATGCGGAAGTTTGCAGCGGATGACCAGGACTTTCACGGCGCAGATAGCTTTTAGCAAGACGATGCAGCTCGGCGTGAATCAGAGGGGCAAGCTTTTCCAGAGCCAATCGATCGCCATTACTCCAAGCCACGAGCAAATCTGTGACGTTGTGCTCTGAGGAATGCATGATGCTGCTGTCTTCTGCCGGGGGTTGAAAATTTATCACACGCAGGTGCTGAACGATAGGTGTCTGCTGACAAAGTACGGAAAATCACCGGTCCCGCGCTTTCTCAAAAAAAATTTCATTTACATGCAAGTTTTTGCGCCGGCTGAGCGCTTTAGCAGATAGCCGATGAAATTTACAGGAGCTTAGTATGAAAAAATACTCTGCTGTTTTAGCTATTGTTGCTTTGGTTTGCGGCGCCGTGGTTGTACACGCACAATCAATCACAGGCAAAGCCAGATCCAAACCCGCGCAGCCAGACCTCAGTATCAAGCAATTCCTTTTTCCCCCTACGAATGACAAAGCTCTCCGTGTGCACGTCGTCAACACCGGCGGCGCCGCATCCGCTCATTGTGTCTTGCGTCTTACGGTACGCAAGATCAACGGAGTTGCTGTGGGCCGAGTTGCCGAAATCAAACTCATGCCGATTCCTCCAGGTAAAGACAAATGGGTTGTAATCGACGCCAAAAGCATTTTGCCCAATAACATCTCGCTCGAATCAACAACCTTCAAATTGAATGCTGATGCCACCGAAACAGTGGCGGAGTCAGACGAAGCGAACAATGAAATGTGGCATAACCCGTGACGTGTTTGCCGCCAACTTGTCTACCTCAGTAGAGGTTCGGTACTCGAGCATCAGGAGAAATAGTCATGTTATTGCCAACTAAGAAATGCATCTTCAGTCGCTATAAGGTGGGCCTCGCGCTATTCGTAATGTCGTTATCGCTCGTGTTTTCAGTAGCTGCAACTGTCCCCCAACTGCCAGGCGCGAAATTTGAAATAAGACACGGTGTCCCGCGGCCGGGTACCAACGATCCATCGCCGCCGGTACTCAGGGTGACGGCTAAAAACAACAAGCAGACTTATGACACGGTCGAAGCCGTGGATGGAGGGCTGCGATTTCTTTTTAGAGTGCGCGGGCAGTGCGGTTCTCAAGGTTCAAAGAACCATTTGGAAAAAGGTGAAGTTGCCTTGCAGGGTGCTGGAAAGTTCACGGACCGCGAACGTTTTCCAGTGGACAAATCGCACCGAAGCATCGGAGCCGATCACGGTCAGGGCTGGAATTACTACACTGTCACTTTCCCCTACGTAACTCCACGAAAGTCGCCGGCCGAGCAATGCAACAAGGAGTTGGACCGGCGCGAGGGTATGGGAGAAAATCGCGTAAGTTTGCTCCAAAAGGGATTCGACGCCGTGCTTCCTACGGGTTTCGTAGCAGAGTTGATCGTGACCTGCATGGAGGACCAGGGACTGGGCTTCAGTGACACGCCGTGGGAGATTAAAAGCAGCAGCAGCCTGCCAGTGGCGGTCCGCTGCATGCCGACGGGCTATGTCCCAACTGGCGGGGCGCCATCAAGGCCTGGAGTGAAGCTGGATCCCTTTATCACTTCAGTCGAGGTTACAGCCGAGCCCGCCGAAACGAAGGGTCGCACATGCCCGGTGCAAGTGTCGTTTAGAGGTCGAATAACCGCTGGTGAAAATCGTCCCGGCAACGAAACTTTTAAAATTAAGTATCGATTCACCGGCGACAAGAATTTTGCGACCGACTTCTATGAAGAGACGTTGCGAAAGGGCGAAACCAAACCTGTCTTCTGGAAACGTCGAATCGAAGCGCCTGCAATTGGCGGACGCGATCAGATCGCAGCGCCCGGAGTGCGACCGAGGATTCCGATTTACCAGGGGTGGACAAAGCTGGAGGTCGTGTATCCCGAGGGCGTGAAGTCTTCAGAGAGGGCTTCGTTCATGGTCGACTGTAATCCAGTGCCGCAACGTGTGCCGCCAAGGCAGGGACCGCGAATCAGACCAGGGAACGA
>DAIOGT010000248.1:0-1377 GCA_036745095.1 Pyrinomonadaceae bacterium | reverse complement strand
GGAACTCTTTAGGACAACGTGACGACAACTTACTATTGGGAACCTTGGATACAGCCTCATCGTTTCGAATCAAGAGTCAGTCAGAATTTTGATTCGAACAGATAAAGGCAGAATCGATGATCGCGATTCGCGTCCTCGCGTTGACGGTCCTTTACTTCATTTGCTTCTCTGCTGTGTCCGCGGCGGTGATCCCGCGGTTTTCTCAAGAACCTGATCCGAACCAGGCCGGCCAACTTCTTGCTGCTTTGTTGGTTGTTAGCTTTCTCAATGCAGTCGTTTTTGCGTACGTCATTCTCAATTCTCGTTGGACCGGGTGGAAGCTCATTCTTTCAATTTTTTTCGTTTGTTATGGCGTAACGACCGTGATGGGCCAGATAGAGACGGCCGTTTTCGTTACGACTTTACCCCCTGGGCTGCTGCCGCGCTTATTTCTCTCCGGCGCGCTCATCGCTGCTCTATTTTCACCGGCTGCAGTGCTTGTTCTGGGAAAGAGAAAGTCGAAAGATGCGGACGATAGACAACCTTCCCGATTGAAATTGTCGGCTAATGAGTGGGCCATCAAACTTTCGATTCTCGCTATTGCATACACCGTTATTTATTTTAGTTTTGGGTACTTCATCGCCTGGAAGAGTGCTGCGGTGCGAACATACTACGGAGGTGAGGATCCAGGGAGTTTTCTGGCTCACATGGCTAACGTGGTGCGCGATACGCCGTGGCTTTTTCCGCTCCAGGCATTACGCGCACTACTTTGGGTGGCGCTCGCCGTGCCGGTCATCAGGATGACGAAAGGTGAATGGTGGAAGGCAGGATTGGCAGTTGCACTTTTATTCGGAGTCGTGATGAATGCTCAACTGTTACTGCCCAACCCGTTAATGCCTCATGAGGTGCGGATGGCCCATTTGTGGGAAACCTCGTCATCCAACTTTTTGTTTGGCTGGCTCGTGGTGTTCATTCTTACTCGCGTCGGCACATCTAAAAATCACCGAGCCGGCAAAAACTGATCGTCTTATCATTTGAATCTCGCTAGTCCTTCGTGTCCCGTTATACGTTATGGTCCATTGCAAGAGATTACAAAGGTATTGAAGGCGACCGGCTTGCGACGCTCTCCACACAATTACAAACGGCAGGGGAGAGTATATGCTATGCATGTGATGAACGAACCCAAAGAATCGACTTTCGGGGTTGCCACGATGGAGAGAGAGCATACGGGGCAACTCAGCCTGCTGAACGATCTTAAGGCCGCGATCCGCAATGGGGCGGACGACGGCCTTGTTTACGCATTGCTCAACGAGCTAGTGGAACACACTAATCTCCATTTTCTTTCAGAACAGCTCGCTATGAAGCTGCACGCCTACGAAGCTTACGAGTCTCATTTGC
>DAIOGT010000247.1:0-6515 GCA_036745095.1 Pyrinomonadaceae bacterium | reverse complement strand
TCCACGGGGCAAGCCCGTGGCAGCCAGCAACAACCGCCAAGCTTCACCGAGCAAGTCCGTGGCATTTCCGTCACATCCACCGACAAAACGTCGAGTGTCACCGGACGAGCAGTGGCGTCTCCAACTTTTTGAGGCGAAGCGCCACACGAATGTATTTTTCATAACTCCAGCCGCACTGTAGGTCTGACGGCAGCCTTCTCAGTCCCAACTCGATTAGCGATATTCCCCCGCGTCGCGTGACGTCGTTCGGTGATTGTTTTTTCGTGTTTATAAGGTCGTTTCTGAGCGTTCTCGGGGGAGGAATCACGTGATTTATAAAACGTTCAAGCGGTGTTTCTTTTCTTTTGCTCTCATGTCGTTCGCAATTTTCGCTTCTCAAAATAATGTGTCGGCTCAATCCGCAACTTTCATAAGAACCGATTATCCAATCCTTGGAGGTAATCACATCGTCGCCGACTTGAACGGCGATGGTATTCCCGATCTCGCCGCTACCAGCGCGGTCGGAGTGGGCATCATGTTAGGTGTCGGCGACGGCACGTTTCGGCCGCAAGTGAACTTTTCGACAGGCGCCCAGTCGCAGGATCTCGCGGCGGGCGATTTTAATAGCGACGGACGCGTTGACATCGCGGCATCGCTTATTAATCCACAGTCAAGTATGGCTCTGCTTTTAGGCAATGGAGACGGGACGTTTAGCGCGCCCGTCATGTTCGATAACACCGCGGCACTGGATGATTCGCCCGCGATTGTCGCCACCGATCTCGATAATGATGGCCGTCTCGACGTGGTGCTGGCCCACATGCTCTCCTGCTTTGTCAGCCCTTGCGTCGCGGCGCGCAACATCACGGTGATGCTTGGTTTGGGCGATGGCACATTTCAAACTCCTTTTGAGATCGACGTCGGCACCGGAATGTCGCGCATCGCGGTTGGCGACTTCAACAGCGACGGAATCAAAGATCTCGGAATAGCGGGCAATCAGGCTCAGGTTTATGTTCTTCTCGGCATTGGCAATGGATCCTTTTTGAAGCAGCCGACCGTCTCTCTCCTCACTGAAAACACGTTAGGCGTCGATGGCACTGACATCGACGTCGCAGATCTCAATGGCGATACGATTCAGGACTTAGTAGTTGCGATAGGACTTAACGGAAGCAGGACAGCCATACTCTTAGGCAACAACGATGGCACCTTCCAGCCGGCAAGGATTATTACAGACCTAAGGTTGCGTGTGCCTCAGTATCAGGCGATCGCTGATTTTAATCGCGACGGTTTCCTTGATCTGGCGATCTCTATGGCAGACGGAACGGAAGGTCTATTTGAAATTCTGCACGGAAATGGCGACGGTACATTCCGTTCGCCCGTGATGTACGCGGTGCCTCCGCCGTTGTCGAGCATTGGCGGTGGACCGATCGTCACGAGCGACTTCAATCGCGATGGGCGGCCTGATATTGCGCTCCCGATCACGGGAGCTAATCCAGGTCTCGCTGGTTTCGTGAACTCGACTGGATCAATTGCTGTTAATCCTGCGTACGGCAGTGTCACTGCAACACCGTCAACAGTCGTCGGCGGAAATTCAACCGAAATAACAATCAATTTGGTTGCAGGCGCGGTGGCGCCTGCGAATGGCTTTACGTTTTCAGTCTCAAGCAGCAATTCAACCGTACTGCAAGTGCCATCGAGCGTATTCATGCCTCGCGGAACCTCGAGCGTAAGATTTATTGCGACTACGAGAACCGTAACCTCAACTCAAAACATCAACATCCGAATTCGAAACAACCAACTGGGTCGACGCAATTTGACTGTTACTGTTGTGCCTGGGAGTCCTACGCCAACGCCAGTCACGTTGTCGGCGTTAGCATTGTCAGCTACCTCAGTAGTGGGCGGGAATTCGGTTCAAGGAACAGTGAGATTGAGCGCAGCGGCGACAGCTGCAACCGTCGTCACGCTCGCGAGCAATAGTGGAGCAGCTACTGTTCCTGCGAGTGTGACCGTAGCTGCCGGCGCGTCTTCAGCAAGCTTCACTATCAACACTACGACAGTAAGCGTGCCGGTAAGCGCGACCATCAGCGGCTCGTTTGGTGGCGTCACGCGCAGTGCCACCCTGACGATCAATCCAGTCACTGCTCCGCCGCCTCCGAGCACGGATACGGTGAGAATCACGCGCGCGGAGTTTGAAAGCTCAAAGCGCGTTCTACGTGTCGAGGCAACCAGCACGAGCAGCAACGCCACGCTACGAGTATTCGTCACGGCCACCGGTCAACTTCTCGGCACGCTGTCAAATAACGGCGGCGGGCAATACAGGGGCGAGCTGAGCGTGTCGACAAATCCACAGAACATCACGGTGCAAAGCAGCCTCGGAGGTGTTGCTACTTCCTCTGTTGTTGCAAAGTAGGAAATCGAAATTCAGGAATCACGATCAACAGAAACAAGAACAGCTGTTGTGACAAATAATTACACGTTTCCACCTGTGTTGCGCATGCAAGGACTTACACCTTGCGCGCGCTTCGCAACTGCATTTGTCCTCAAGCGCATCGATACCCCCTGGCCCAGACGCTGGACAAATATTCTCCACTCACAGAGTGCTGCGCCTTTAATGGCTACTCGAGTTGGTGGGCGTTCTTCACCGAACTCCGCTGACAGTCGAATAAAGTAAGCAAGTTAAAAATTAACGGGCTACTTTCTTCGCTAATTCTTTTCACACGCTTTATCAGATCCGCTTAAGCGGCGGCTGAGTAGAAGTGTGTCGACTTACGAACCAAAAGGCACGGAGTTTTTCCCGGCCCCGAATTGAATGCCGGAGTGTGGGAAATTCTCAATCACATCAACACGAGCATTCGAGGCCTGGTCCAGCCCGTTTACCCCAGGCTCTCACAATAGGAGGAGTTTACCGATGGCGTACATCTCCAAACGGAACTTAAGAAAAGAAAAGGAAAAACAAACAGCAGCGAATAATCGTCGCGAGCTGATTGCAGCCGGATTCAAACGGCGAGATCTGCTCAAGATGGGACTGCTTACCAGTGCGGGTATGCTGATCCCTAAAAAAGGTTTGAGCGCACGTCCGCTTAATACAAGAGGTGCTTTTGACGACGACGAGCCAAACAGCCCTCCAACCACACCCTTCCAGGAACTTATGCCGCGACTACCGGTACTGCCACAAGTACCGCTTTCGTCGTTAAATCCGCAGCCGACTGCGGCGCCACAACCCCAATTCGGCGAGGCGCGGACAGTTACGCACCAGGCTTTCGTCGACTTTCCCCCGCAAAGATACTATGAAATGTCGGAAGAGGCCGGGACCGCACTTATGGCGCCAGCTGGCGAGTTGCCACCGCAAACGATTTGGGGCTTCAATGGCCGCACTCCTGGTCCACTAATCGTCGAGAGATACGGAGTTCTTGGCAGGCCTCAGGATGGTTCGGTATTGCTGCGGCTGCGCAACAATCTTCCCGCACAAAACGGAGGCTTTGGTCTTCCATCCGTCACCGAGCACTTGCATAACGGCCACACGCCACTCGAGAGTGATGGATTCCCCTGCTTCTTCATGGAACGAGGACAGTTCTATGATCATCACTATCCAAACGTCTATGCCGGAGTGAAATCAACGCATCCCGGCGTCGGCGATATTAAGGAGGCGATGCATACGTTGTGGTATCACGACCACCGCATCGATCACACCGCCGAGAACACCTACAAAGGTCTCGCCGGCGCCTACATTCTCTTCAACGAATTCGATACTGGAAATGAAAACACGGGATTCAGATTGCCGAGCTTCGGCGATGGACAAAACCCGCTAACCAGTTTCGATATCTACATGGTCATCAACGACAAGGTCTTCGATAACCAGACCGGACTGCTCAAATTCGATCTGTTCAATACAGACGGAATTCTCGGTGACAAGTTCCTTGTCAACGGCAAGATCCAACCTGTGTTGCACGTAAGCCCGCGTCGTTATCGCTTCCGCTGGTTGAACACTGGGCCATCTCGCTTCTACCAGTTGTTCGTGCTCGGACCGAACAACAGCACTAAATCATTCTGGCAGATTTCGACAGACGGAAATCTGTTGGAGAGACCGGTTCAGGTAAACAGCTCACGTTTCTCCGTCGCCGAACGCGTGGACGTGATCGTCGACTTCACGAACGACGCCGGGAAGACCTTCTTCCTCGAAAATCGTCTGGAGCAGGAAGACGGACGTGGTCCAACAGGAGACGTGCTCGGTGCTGGTCAGGGAGACAAGATCCTGAAGATTGTAGTCGATGGCCCACAGGTTCCGGACAACAGCGTCAACCCGGCGACTATTCCGGCGGGTACGTATTTCTACGGATTCCCAAATACCAACGACGCGCCGCGCATCACTCGCACCTTCCGGTTCGAGCGTGGCAACGGTCAATGGCAGGTAAACGGTCAGCTTGTCGGTGGTTGCGACGCACCGCCACGCTTCCGAATCAAACGAAACACCGTTGAGAAATGGATCTTCCAGAACAACTCGGGTGGATGGCAACATCCGATTCACATGCACTTCGAGGAGTTCCAAACCCTTTCAATCAACGGTAATGCTCCATCGAGTACGGGATTAATTACTCGCGGTCGCAAGGACGTTTTCAGGTTGGAGCACAACATGGAAGCGCAGGTTTACTTCCGGTTCCGCGATTTCGTCGGCCGGTTCCCACTGCACTGTCACAATGTGGTCCACGAAGACCACGCCATGATGGTGCTCGGCCTGATCGACGACGTCGGGGACAACAAGACGCAGCCCTAGCTATTTCCGTGATGATATTCCTGCGCCGAGCATGCGCGCGGGAAATCTGGACTCAGCAACCTGAAGAAAGGAATTCACATGACGGACTTGAAACGTAGAAATTTCGTAGCGATGCTGGGGACTGCTCCGTTTGTTGTCCCCTTGCTGGCCCGGGCAGACGAGCCCGAGTCTAAATCGAAGTTCAAGCAGATATCTTCTCGCGAGCGGATCAGGCAACGATATTTTCCGAATCTCGTGCTCACCACTCACGAGGGACAAAAAGTGAAGTTCTACGACGATCTCATTAAAGACAAGATCGTGATCTTCAACATGTTCTACGCTAAGTGCGAAGGTATTTGCTCACCAATCACCAGAAACCTGGTCAGATTACAGAAGTTACTTGGCGATCGCGTCGGCAAAGACATCTTCATGTATTCGTTTTCGCTCAAGCCAAAAGAGGACAACGTGGCAGCGTTGAAACATTATGCTCACATGCATAAAGTGAAACCCGGCTGGTTGTTCCTGACGGGAGCTCCGGATGACATGGAGGTCTTGAGACGCAAACTCGGCTACGTCGATCCTGACCCTGAAGTCGATAAAGACATCAGTAATCACATCGGGGTGATCAAGTACGGTAACGAACCACTTGAACGATGGGGTGGCTGCCCGGGAATGCAAGCGCCGGAATGGATTGCTGAAACGCTTAGCTGGGTAGACTGGCCAAAGCAATCAGTGAAGAAGAAAGCGAATGGAGGTGGCAAATGACTCTGCTTAAATGGAGAGTTTTCAGCGCGGCGTTGATACTGACGATCTCAGTGGTCGCGCCGAGCGTAGCGACGGCTCAGGATGCACAGCCGATGAGTCAGATCTCTCTCGGCGGCAGCACCAGCAGCACCAACTTAGATGGCGCCAGCATGGATGGCTTTGCTGACAACACCACTTTGGCCGGTGAAGGGGAAAGTGGCGGAACCGCACCCGTCTCAACAGCCGGACCGGAAGCAGCGGCCTTTGATGGAACGTATGTTTGGGTGGCTACACAATTCAACAACTCGATAACCCGCATTCGGGTTAGCGATGGCGCCCTCGCCGGAACATTCACGGTCGGTAAGCGGCCGGTGGCGTTGCTTTACGCGGCAGGATCTCTTTGGGTAGCGAACTTGCTTAGTAACAACGTGATGAAGATCACGCCGTCGACTGGAGCTATAGCAGGAACGTATGCCGTGGGAAATGGACCAGGTGGGCTGGCCTACGATGGTTCAAGTATTTGGGTCGCAAACCGCCACAGCAACAACGTAACGAAGCTGAGCACGAAAGGATCAGTTCTCGGTACGTTTGCAGTTGGGAAACGGCCCATTGGTTTGGCATTCGCGGCTAACAGCATCTGGGTAGCAAACAACTTCAGCAACTCAGTTACGCGTTTGACCACTTCGGGCGCGCTCGTGAAGACGTATCCAGTTGGGAGAGGTCCCTTCGGCGTTGCGTCTGATGGAACCAATATCTGGGTTTCGAACTATTTCGGCAAGACCGTAACGAAACTTCAAGCAAGTGACGGGCTCGAGCTCGGCACGTTTAACGTTGGCGACGGTGCAGCGGGAATGGTTTTTGACGGAAAGACTGTTTGGGTGGTTAACAATGGCGACAGCACCGTGATGCGACTTAGTCCATCCAGCGGTGGAGTCATTGCAACCTACAGCACCGGCAAGGGCCCGTTTTCGGTCGTCTTTGACGGAGCTCGAGTTTGGGTGCCGAACTTCGGAAGCAATTCTGTTTCGATGACGGCAGCTAATTA
>DAIOGT010000246.1:0-6531 GCA_036745095.1 Pyrinomonadaceae bacterium | reverse complement strand
GCGCCGCCACTTGCTGCGCCGCCACTTGCTGCGCCGCCACTTGCTGCGCCGCCACTCGCCGCGCTGCCACTCGCCGCGCTGCCACTCCCGGTGCCGCCACTCGCCGCACCGCCACCTGCCGCACCGCCGCCGCCACTCGCCGCGCCGCCGCTCCCTGCGCCTGCACCTCCTGCTGCGGCAGCGCCTCCTCCAGTTAACACATTGCCCAAGGCCGTCCCCGCGGCACTGCCCAACGTCGAACCGATACCACCTCCGCCCGCACCAGACCCACCGGCGCCCCCGCCTGGCGCTATCGGCCGGCGATCAAAAGTCACTGGCGCGAGTGTTGGCTGGAACCACTGCTGAAGGAGATTCTGCTTGAAGAAATCTAGCGCCCACTTTTCCTTTTCGGCTTCGTCGGCGGCGTTCGAGAAATTGTGCACTTCAACCGAGATCACACCATCCTGTTTTAGTTTCTCGAATGCCATGTCGATACCGGCTTCCAGAAACACGGGCACACCGCCGAGGGGTCCACCCGCCGTTAGATCGACACTGAATTTCAAGCTGTCGTAAACGCGCTTGAAGTTGGCCTTGATCGTTACGTCCAGTGACGGTCGCAGTGCGGTGTATTTCAAATCGTAGATCACGCCGACGGGCGTAGCGCCTTCACGAAACGCCTGGTCCAGAATGATCGATCCTTCCTGGCTTAGGGTGAGACTGAACACTGCGGTGTTGTTGCCGCCGAGCGACGGTCTCGTAGCTCCGAGAATCGACTCGACCGCGACAAATGTGCCGGGCGCAGCCGGTGCTGCGTTCGTTCCGCCACTGCCCTGGAGGTTCAGGGCCATCACCTGGACCGTGCCGTCGTCGAACGGCACCGGAGTCAAGCGAGGCGTGCCCTCGCTAAATCGAGATACGGCCTGACGAATCTGTCGCTCAACCTCGGGATCAAGACGGAGCTCGACCTCCATCATCAAAAAGCCGCCACCTTCCACACCCGCGCTCGCCACCGCCGGCCTGAATCGAATTAGCGTGAATTGCGGTACGCCATCACGCTCCGCCAAAGAAACCGGCGCCGGCAGATACCAGAACTGGTTCGGATCCGCATGATCGGCGTAGACCGTGACGCCTTCTACCGTTACCGTTTTACTTCCCAGTACGAGCATGGTTTTATCCCTCTAAATAAGTCGCGCGTCTTCCTACCCTAAGGGCAGCGTTAATCTGTCGACGTTGAGACTGCCAAGATCTCGCTCCTGAACGAGACCGTTCGTCAGCACCAGCAACACTACGCACGAATAACTCGAACGCTCGGGCGACACGTAGTCAAACTCGAAAAAGTTCACTCCTCGCGAATCCGTAAACGTGAACCGATCCTGAAAACTCAATCCCGCAGCCTCATCGCGATATGAGAGCTGCGCCTCGATGCGCACGATCCCGCGCGCGATGAAGTCGACGTTCGGCGGCGTTACCGTTACCACGCGATGTCCCGCCATATCTGGGCGGAGAATGATGGTCGAGGCGGAAGTGAGCGAACGCGGCACCACGATGGTGCGGTTATCTTTGAGCACGATCATTGCGGTGTAACTGACAAGCCTCTGATTTCCATCGACAAGGCTGATTGAAACCATCTTTGGCTGACGATCTTGCGGCGTGTCAAAGAACGCAAGGCTCTGTTGTTCGTCAACTCCGTTCGCCTCATCGAGATAACGAAGCTCTACGAAGATCATCGCGACGAGCCGCCAATCGACGGCGGGCGCGAGCGAGATCGTTCGCTTCAACGGGTGTGGGTTTCGGACAATCAGACGTTCCTGATCGGTAGTGGTCCAATCGATCAAAACATCGTGATGATCTACCGCGAGGAACGTAATACGCACATCGTAGTTGTTAACGTTGGGATCGAGACGAAATCGCTTCCACGTGACTTCGGACTTCTCTTTCGTAAGTACGAACGTCTCTGCGAGCCTGATGTTGTTCGGCGGATCGTTGTAACGGACTTCGACTGATACCTGTGGATACCGATCCCAGGGAAGCGAGCTGGCTCCGATCTGAATGTCGTCGATGAAATAAAGACCTTCGCCGCGCGGCGAGACTTCGAATTCGTCTCCGATCGTGGATAACCGGCGCGACACAAGCACGCCTGGCCGGTCGGCCGTGTCAACGCTGCGAAAAGCGACGCGATATTCGTAATCGACCGGACGGACCATGTCTGTGCCGGCGATGATGCTGTTCCATTCGCCAACCCCGGCGGGCTGCGCGTTCGTCAGCCGAATAGTTCGTGGTTGGCCGTTATAGGTAGCCGTGACGTTGATGGATTCGACTTTGTCGTTGTCAAAGTCGATCAGCGCATGTGCTTTGAGTGCGCGTTTGTCGAACCAGGGATCGTCAAGCGTAACCTCCTGCACAAATCTGCTCTCGTCGATGGCGCCTTGCGCGTCGCGCAAGAGACGGCCGAGTCCCTTGATGGTCGCCTGCGGAAAGATCGACCGCTTAACAGTGACCCGCTCGTTCATCTGGAGGTTCATTCGTTTCTGATCGATGCGCGTCAAATCTTTCTTGACGTAGCTGAACTTCGCGACACCTCCCCAACCACCCGTTGCACCCAGCAGAGCAAGACGTTCAGTAGTGTCTGCAAAACGATCCCAGCCGTCCTTTTCTTCCTTCATCGGTTCGAGGCTCGGTTTGAAAAAGTTTTCGAGCACCATGTCTCTGAACTCGTTCACTGCTTGATCGCGGCGACCAACCCACGAGCCCCCGTCCTCGCCTTCCGGCAGAAACGAGTCGACCTCGATTTTGACCACCTGGTCCTCGATCAGCTTATCGACCACTTCGTCGATCTCGACCGACGAGAAAAGCACATCGGCACGAAAACTCTCCTCGAAGTGCGTTTGGACGCGATTCCAGTCAGCAGTTACTTTCACGCTGAACGCAGGCCGCAAGGCGAAGAAATCAAGTGAATAAACGACACCGACAGGCAGCAGCTCGCTGTTAACCAACGAGCTTTCGATCAGTTGCACACCATCCTGGTCCAACTCAACACTGAATATCGCCTGGTTGTCACCGTACAACGCGGGACTTGTCGCGTGTTCGATATCCACCACGAAACGTTGCTGCTGTTCCGGGTCCCACATCGGGTTGCCTTCGGCATCGGTGGCGCGGCCCAGAATGATCAAACGCACCGAACCGCCTTCGAGCACGACCGGCGCGAGGATCGGGTCTTCGCGCAGGCGGTAGATCCGTTTCAATTCCGTTTTAATGTCCTCTTGGCGCGATGGATCGAGGCCGAGGTTCACTTCAAACGTGAGGAAGCCACCACCCTTGCCATTGTTAGCTCCATTGCCCTGACCACCGCGGAACTTCAACAACTGGATCTGCGGTATGTTCATACCCACAGCTTCATCGAAGACCGTCGTCAAGTGCGGCATGGCAGGCATGAAGTAGAACTGCCGCTCGTTGGCGTGGTCTCCGAACACCGCGGTTCCCTCAATGATGTGAAATGGTGGCTTGAGATACAGCATTTTGTTTTGCTCCCCGATTAGCGCTCCTACATATTCGCTAGGCAGTCGCGTCGAAGATCAACGCTCGATCCCGTGTGGTGACTGGACCAACAGTTTTTTGCAGTCCACCGCTCAGGTAGTAAGTGACGCGGTACGTAAAGTCGTCTTTCTGCTTGTTCTTGAGATCGACTTTCCAGGACGTGTTGGCCTTATTTGTCGGGCTGAAGATGAAATCCTTCGAGTATGCGAGTCGGTTGTCGGTATCGGCATAACTCAAGGCCGCACGCACCAGTCGCACCTGCTCCCAATTGAGCAAATCAGTGACGAGCTGAACGTCGAGGAAGGCTTCAACTGCCGGAGGCAGCAGAATCGTATTCGACGTCGCGGTGGTCCAGGGGATCTGTTCGGCGGTCCCGTCCTTGTAAGAGATCATCGCCTTGTAAGTAACCTGGCCGGCCGTCTCGTTGATGACCGGAAATATCCATTCGAAGAAAGGATTCGCACCGGTGAGTGCCTGACTTCTCGTGAGCTTGTAGTTGTTCCCTGCATCGTTGTATTCGAGGTCAACGAAGATCGTCTGAATACGATTGACGAAGTCGCCCACGCCTCGAAGCGATATGGTCTTACGTGCGTCGAACACGTCATTGATAAACAGTTTCCGTGCTCGCGACTCGAGTTCAGCGCCCTGGTATTCGAGACCGTTTTTCATGAAGTACTTGATTTTGTACTTGTAGTTGTTGCGCAAGGGCTGAAACATGATGCGTCGAATCGTGAACTCCGGTGCCGCTTGCGAGAGCTGGAACTGCTCTTCGATCGGTTGAACACCATTCGCTTCGTCGGCGTACGTCAAAGTTACAGCCGCGCGCTCTACCTCGGTCCAATTGAGGTCGCCGGCTGACACGTCAACTGCAAGAAGGCCGACGTCGTCGACACCAATAGTCAATGTGCCTTCATTCGTCTCGATTTCCGGCGATTGAAACTGGCGGCTTTCGCCTTTGTAATTCACCTGGTAGCTGTATTTGTATTTCCAATCGTCGTTCGCCACGAACGTCGCGAACTTGCCGACGTCGTCGGCACTGGTCAGTACAACTTCGCCATCGGGTTCGCCTTCGACGAGGTTGGCCATGGGCCGGCCCTGGTAGAACAACTTCACTTCCACTGAGTGGATCGGTAGCCCTTTGAAATCCGCATTTGCAAACGCGTTGACGCGCAGGGTCTTGAAGAACGGGTCATCGAGATCGATCACTCGTGCATGATCGCTCCACTTGATCGGGTTGCCGCTCGCATCCTTGAGGGTTGTGATATTTGGCAGGATCCCTTGGGGCGCAATGTTGTATTCGATCGTCTGAGCTTCCTTGTAGTTAATGGAGACGTCGGCGATCTTTGTGCTGGTAATGTCGCGTGTGACATCCTCGATCCCATCAGGTGCTTTGCGCTGGTCGTCAGGTACGGGCGCGATCGCCTCGATCATGTTGCGCTCGACCGCTTCCTCGAGAGCGCGCGTGGCCCAATCGCGGATTTGTCCCTGCACCTTTGGATCAGTCACTCCGCCCCACTCGATATCGATTGACATCGACTCTGACTGGATCATCTGTTCGCGGATCGTCTCGCGATACTCGTCTTCGGACCAGAAGTTCCATTCGGTGTCGATCGTCTGGTAAAAGCTGTAAAACTTGCTCGCGTGGAAACGCGAATTGATCACAACCGGTGCGAGCTTAGCCGTGAACCACAGGTCGTAAACGACCGACACGGCGCCGCCATCACCCTGCATGGCCTGTTCGAAGAAGGTCGCTCCTTCGGGCGGCAGCTCGAGCGCAAATGTCGACACGTTATTGCCGAACATCGAAGGTTTCGAGCCGTTGGGTACCTGCCTGGTGACCAGTCCCTGTGGATAAAGCAGCGAGTTCGTGCCTTTGGTGTAAGTGAGTGAGCCGAGCATTACCTCAGGCACCGGCGATATGCCCCGGCGATTCGCCTCCTGTGTTACTTGCGGGACAAGCTTTTCTTTAATGATCGGAATCTTCGCTTCGTCGACTACGAACTCGACATCAAAAAGGACAAAGCCACCGCCTTTCTTGCCGTCAGGATGGTCCACCGGAAACCGGTACTTGAAGAAAGCAAACGATGGTTTGCCGTCGGCGTTTATTCGATAGCGAGGTTGCTGTGGTATCGCGTAAAAAACATTAAATTGCTCGTGGTCGCCATAAACTGTGACGCCCTCAATCTGCTGGACTCTATCAACTTGCAGCATCTTCCCCTCCTCTGATGGCTTGGGTTGAATCCGTCGAGACAATCGCTCCGATATCGGCGAACGCCCGAACGGGCTCGTTTACATTTTTTTCGATTGTCACAGCGACATCTCTATCGCCGGGCGCATCCTGATCGATCCATCGCGGTAGCATCTCTGCGGCTTGAGCGATGACCTTGTTATAAACTTCGACTATGAGCTCACTGTCAGGCGTTTCGAATTTGTCGATGACGACTGCCGCCACCTGGGCTTCCACGGCCTCTTTAAGCAACTGCGAAAAGTCGTTTGAGCTGCCACTGCGAGCACGAAGCCACGGGAATAGACGGTGAGCGCATAAGCGCAATGTCGCCGTAGCCTTCACAGGTACGGGCAATTCAGCTAGATACTCGATGCCGAGAAATCCCTGCTCGCCCCGCAAGCCCGCTTTAGCCTGGGCAAGTCGATCGTTCTCCAGAAAGAGGTTGAACACCGCGTCGTACGGCGGAACTCCCGACGTTTTGCTCGTCGCAATTGTTTGAAATGAACCGCTGCCATTACCGATGAGAGCGTTACAACGGGGAGCGATGATGGGAGCGTATGAAAGTTTGATTAGGTCGAGTGGTTCATGATCGCGACTCGCGATTTCGCTTCGTAGAGCACTCAGATCCTGTTCGGGAGCCGCCCATCTGCTCGTGAAGAGCAAGTATGCCGACGCGCCCAAATCAACCATCGTTAACATTGGGCGCCCGTTGGCGTCGCTTTGCAGACTTGGCTGGCTGGGCAGGAAATACCCGGCGGTTGCATCGTCTGCGGAAGAAAAGTAACGAAGTC
>DAIOGT010000245.1:0-6600 GCA_036745095.1 Pyrinomonadaceae bacterium | reverse complement strand
CCTCGCGAAAGAACGGACCACCCGGCGAATCGCACTCTCTGAAAAGTAGATAAAAACGTTACGACAGAAGATAAAGTCGGCCGTTGCCAGAGGGGCGATTTGATCGTCCTCGATCAAGTTGGCGATTCCCCATTTAACTCGTGAATGTATGTCGGTTTTCACCCGCCAGTCTGAACCATTGCGGTCGAAGTAGCGATCCCGCAAGTGCGCGGGCAGATTGCGAAAAGCGCGCTCTCGATAAACTCCCTGGACGGCACGATCGATCGCTTTAGAACTTGCGTCACTAGCAAAGATCTCGATCGACGTGCGTTCAAACCAACCTGCTTCGTTCAGGGCCATCGCGATTGTCAATGGTTCTTCGCCCGTGGCACAGGCTGCGCTCCATATCCGTAAAGTCGAGTGCGGGTTCTGAGCGTACCACTGCGGTACCAGTGTTTGGACCAAAGCTCGCACCTGATCAAACTCTCGCCAGAAGTACGTCTCCTGCACGGAGAGGGCGTTCATGACGTTTTGCCATTCGAGACGTGCCGCGGGATCATATTTAAGCAAATAGTAATAGTCGAGATATGAAGTAAAACCTCTTTCGATAACGAGCGGCGAAAGTTTATCGATCAGCAGTTCGCGCTTACCGTTATCGAAAAACATCCCGGTACGTTCGTTAATCAGGTTTTGAATCAGACTCGTGGTGCCCTCTGGCAGCGCTAAATTCTGTGAACGAGATCCCATATTTCGAACAAACCAATCCCTTGTCCTTACGCCTGCTCCGCCCGCTGACACTTTTCGAGAGCGGCCTGCGCTGCGCGTGCGACGTCCGGATCGTCGTCGCTAATCACGCCGGCCACAATCCCAGCGACCCGCCGACCACCGATTTGTCCCAGCGAATCAAGGGCCGCAATCCGAACGTGGTTAAAACCCTCGTTTTCAAGCACTTTTCGCAGTGCGTCGACGCTATCGTCAGCCCTCCGGCGACCGAGGGCGCGCGCGCTAAAGTAGCGCACCCAAACGTCCTCATCAGAGAGTCCCTTAATCAATGGCCGGATGACTTCCGGCGCATCCATATTGCCTAGTGCGCGAGCCGCGGCAGCACGAACGTTAGGTGTTTTGTCTTTGAATGCCTCAACGAGCACGTCGAAAGCTCGGTCGTCTTCAACAAACGGCAGGTGCTCAATCGCAGCACACCGCACACGCTCGTTCGGATCCCGGCTGAGATCGATGACGGCGCTCGCTGCTTCGGGATATCCGAAGTATCCAGCAATCTTCACGGCAGACTCGCGAACGTTCGGATCCGGGTCATGTAGAAGCGGAATGATACGTTCCGAGATCGATGGCGGGATGACTGAATTGAGCGCGCTTACCGCCGCTTCCCTGATCGAGGCATCTCGGTTGCCGATCAACTTCAGTAGTCCATCGACCGCCGTTGCATCACCGATTTGGGCGAGTGCGTGTGCCGAATCAATGACGAGTGCTTCGTCACTGAGCGTATTTACAAGATCAGACGTGGCGCGTGCGTCGCCGATGCGCCCGAGCGCCAAAACGGCAGAACGTCTTACTTCCAGGTCTTCTGCTGTCAACTGCGAAATCAACAGATCTAAAGTCGCTGATCCATGCCGCACGAGTGCTTCGATAATGTCGTTGCGCAGATCGATGCGTCCCATCAGTCGCGTGAGCGCGCGATGCACGGCGGCTCCTTTAAGCCAGCCCACGACAACGGCAAGCGAGCGCAGGTTTTCCGGCGCCGGCGAATCCAATGCGTCGAGCAGATTCTGAACACCCGCAGGTCCAATCTCACGGCTGGTTAGATCTGCGATGTAGCGACCTTCGCCATATTGCGCCTCGTACCGATCGCTGAGAGTAGCCAGCGCGTGCGCGATCAACTCGGTGGGCGCGGTCGGAGTGTTCAGTAAGGCCGCCAGCGGAGCCACTGTGCTTTCGTCACCGAGTTGGCCCAACACGTTAATCGCTGGTTCCCGCAGCAGATCGTCTTCCAGAAGCGGCACAAGTCTCGGTGCGACGCGTGCATCGCCGATTTTTGCGAGCGCATCGAGGGCCACAAACGCGAGGAAGAAGTCTCTCGACTCAGCAATCTCAGCAATCTCATCGACGGCCTCTGCAGCTTTCAACTTGCCGAGGGCTTCGATCGAGTGATACCGCACATTCGTGTCTTCATCCTTCAGTGCGTGTACCAACGGTCGGACTGCACGAGCATCCTCCTGCTCACCCAAAGCCAACGCCGCCTGCATACGCAGATTTGGATCTGGTCCGTTGAGTAATTCCACTAACGGCGAAAGAGTGTCTACATCACTCGACGCCAACACCTGGAGCGCGCTGTTCAGTAGCGCCGGGTTGTGATGGTTCTCGACGACCGAGTTTAAGAGGGCCTCGATCGCCTCGGGCGCAGCACGTTGAGACACTCCCTGCACGGCTACGCGACGAACTCTCCAACTCTCATCACTCAAAGCATCGAGCAGATGCGCCGCGTCGTAGGACTCATCCTCACTGAGAGTTTCAGCCGCATCCAGTCTCGTGGCCTCATTGCCGGACGACAAACTCGCTGCCAGTTCGCGTTCACGTTCGAGCCGCTCGGTGACGTCCTCGACCGTGACGATTAGACCCGCAATCGAATCATCATCGCGCAGCGGCGCGATCGTTACGCGTTGCTGCATCTTGTCGAAATGTTTTGCTGGAGTTACTGGAGCACACGGGATCAGGTAGTGATGAAAGACCGGCGCGAGCACTTCCACGACGCCCTCGTTGAGCGAACGTTGAAAGCGTGTCAATAACCCGCGCTTCTCAAGTTCAGGCAGGAGGGCGGTCAGAGGTTGACCTAGAGCGGATTCCTCGCTGATCCCGGTGAGTCGCGCGAGCGTGCTATCCCACACTTGTATGATCAGGTCGGTATTTGTCGTAAAGATACCGACTGTCGACTGGGTATTAATCACAAATTATCCGGGTTATCCGTATTGTCCGTGGCTGTTTTTCTCGTCCGCTTGCGTTTAAGTTTCTGACTGCCATTACCGCCGATCATGCTGTCCATGATTTCGCCAAGCTCGCGCGCGCGATCCGCTAACCCGGATGTACTCGTCAACGTTGCTCTTACGCCCTCGACATTGCGCGTCGTTATCTGGCGAAGCTCGTTGACGCCGCCGCGAATTCTGTCGGCGGCCTCGAGGTGGTTACGATTGGTATTAGTTATCCGCAGCGTCTCTTGCGAAATGTTTCCGACGGCGACAGTCATTTCATGCGCAGTTCTCGCCTGTTCGCGCATCGCCTTGCTTACCTGATCGGATTGCAAACGCATGTTCTGCGTTGCGTCCGCAATTTCGGCGGATGCCTTCGCCTGCTCGCCCATGGCTTTACTGATCTCACTGATGAGTCGCGCGAGTTGGACCGATTCTTTTGAAACCTGATCGCCCGCGACTGCCTGTTCACTTAAAGCGCGCGAGGTGGTGGCTGCTCCACGGCGCATTGATTCAACAGCCTCTGAGATTTGTTTGGCAGCCGCAGCTTGTTCGCTCGAAGCTTTGCGCACCTGCTTCGCTGCGGTGCTCGTGCTCTGGGCCGCCTTGATGATTTCGCGTGCGGCGCGGCCCTGCTCGTTTACAGCCTTACTGACTTCCTTCGCTGTCTTACGCATCTCGGCTGACGCCTTCACGATCTGCTGGGTAGCCTGAACCTGCTCTACCACTGCATTCGAAACGTGTTTTGTTTGCGTGGCGGTCGTTTCGATTGACGTAACCACTTGTTTGCCGGCCGCAAGTTGTTCTTCGGTTGCATCCGCGATCTGTGCAACAAGCTGCGTCGTTTGCGTGATCCCCGTCAGTATCTTCTTCAGTCCTGCTGCGCCTTCCTCTGCGAGTTGACCGCTTTCATCCGCTATACGCATTCCCTCACTCGCCGACGTCACCGCTTCTCTTACCACTTCCTGTAGCGACCTGATGATCACCGCGATATCTGATGTCGCCTGCGCGGATCGATCTGCGAGATTTCTGATTTCTTCCGCGACGACTGCAAATCCTCGGCCGGCATCACCGGCGCGAGCCGCTTCGATTGAAGCGTTCAACGAAAGCATGTTGGTGCGTTCAGCAATGATGTTGATCGTGTTGACGATGCCGCCGATCTCTTCCGAGCGTTTTCCCATTTCGCGAATCACGCCCGCGGATTGCTCCATCGCCGTTCGCACGCGCAGCATTCCCTGCATCGATTTCTGCGCCGCGGAGCCACCTTCTTCCGCTTGTTTCGTTAACTGCCCAGTGGCTTCTTCAGCACGCTTGGTCAACGCAACCACCGAATTCAAGGAATGATCCATTTGAGTGGCACTGCCGGTAGCCAGCGACGCGGCGTCACTGATGCGCTCTGCACTCTGCGCCACGCCCTGCACTGAGCGCGCTAACTGTTCGATCGAAGTTGAAACCTCTTCAACTGACGAAGCGAGGCCCTCCGTCATCGCCCCCACCTCTTCGATCGACGCAGCCATTTCGTTGATAGCCGAAGACGTCTGTTCGGCTGACACCGTGAGGTCATCGGCGTTTCCGGAGAGACTCCCAATCGAGGCTGCCACTTCTTCCATGCTGGCCGCAGTTTCATTTACCGATGCGGTCAACGCTTCCGTCTCCTCGCTTACAGATCTGATCGAGCTCGCAATTTCCGTCATCGCCCCGGTAACTTCTTCAGCAGAGGTCGCCATGCTTTGCGTGGTGTTGTTGACAACCTCAATCGAGCGCGCGTTCTGCTCGACAGAAGCCGAGATCTGCGCAATCGAAGAGGCAAGTGATTCAGCATTTTTGCCGACCTCTTCGATCGATGCGGCGCTTTCGTTGACTGACGACGCGAGCTCCTCGGTTGAGGTGGCGATCGATTCGAGCTGGTTCGTCGTTTCGCCCATGGATGCCGTCATCTCATTCGCGACCGCGACGGTCTTTTCGAGTTCACGTAACTGTACTTCGGCTCCTTCAGCCACCTCGTTTGCCGTTAGCGTGATTTTGCTTGCTGATTCGGCAACCTGGACTGCATGTTGCCGAACCAGTCCGATGTCTCTGTCGAGGTTGTTGCTCGTGCTGTGTAGTACCTGAGACATAGTCCCTATCTCCCGTCCGTCTGTGAAATCTGTGGCTCGAGTGCGTATTCCAAATCGAGCACGGCCTCTAAATTCAAAATGAGAATCATGCGATCACCAATCGTGGCGATGCCCTCAAGGTACTCACCACTCAATCCCGTAAGCGCTTCGGGTGGCGGCGCAATCGAATCCGCCGAAATCTTCAGAAACTCGCGCGCAGTATCGACAACAAGTCCGACGACCCTCGCTCCTGTGTTAATAACAACAAGCCGCGATCGGAGCTCGCGTTCGATTCTTTCGAACCCAAAACGCGTGCGTAAATTCAACGCGGGGATCACTTGCCCGCGTACGAGAACCACGCCTTCAACCGCTGGATGAGCATTTGGAACCGACGCAACGTCGTCGATCATCTCGATCTGTTGCACAAACCGGCTGCGCACACCGTAGGTCGTGCCGGCTACCTCAAAAAGTATGAATGGTTCCATTTCTGTTTTCCGTGACTCAATGTGCTGACGTGACGGCGAGCTGTCGCAGCGCGCCAATGTCCAAAATCAACACCACTCGCTGATCTCCGAGTTCCGTCGCACCGGCGATGCCTTGCGATTGCGCGAGCGGATCCTTAATCGCGCGCACTACGATCTCTCGCTGTCCGAGTATTCGATCGACTGCCAAACCGACTGCATTGGCTTCTTCACCAATCACGAGGACATGAAACTTCTCGCCACGCTGGTAATTCATCTCGAAGACACGAGCCAGTCGCAGTAATGGCAAAACCTTTCCGCGATACGGAACGATTTCGTTGTTCTCCAGGATCTTTGTCGAGGTTGACTCGACTTCCATCACTTCCCTCACCGCCGATTGCGGCACCGCGAACCTTTGGCCGTTGACACTGACGATGAGGGCTTCGGCAACGGCAAGTGTTAATGGCAGCTCGATTGTGAAAGCTGTTCCTTCACCGACCTTCGTCGCCATTGATATTCGCCCACCGAGTTCTTCGATCGCCTTCCTGACTACTTCCATTCCCACGCCGCGGCCGCTCTCTCGGTCGGCTTCGTCCCGTGTCGAAAATCCGGGAGTACTGATGAGATCGAGTAAAGCGGCGTCGTCAGTCTCGGCGTTTGCGTGATTGAGACCGCGGGCATTTGCTCTCTCAATCACGACATTCCGATCGATGCCGCGTCCGTCGTCGGCGATCTTGATGACTATCCGTTCACCGGCAGTCATCGCGCTCAGCGATAACAAACCCTCACTGCGCTTTCCTTGTGCTTCACGTTCGGCAACGGTTTCGAGTCCGTGACTGACAGCATTGCGCACGAGGTGCATAAACGGATCCATCATCCGCTCCACGAGAAACTTGTCGATCTCAGTTTCGCCGCCACTGAACTGCACGAGAATTTTCTTACCGCTCTCACGCGCGAGGTCGCGAACCACGAACGTCATGCGCTCGAAGATCTCGCCGATCTGGACCATACGCACCCGCATGACGCTCTCACGCAGATCTCTCAACTGCCGGGCCATGCCGGAGCTCGTTTCCTGGAGCGAACGCC
>DAIOGT010000244.1:0-6610 GCA_036745095.1 Pyrinomonadaceae bacterium | reverse complement strand
GGAGTTGTTGGAGTTTGTGGCGCGGGATCCTGGGCTTTGAGTGCCCCAAACCCGCCGATTGCCAAAAAAGTTCCCAGCATTACTAACAAGAAAATCTTTCTAACCATAGTCTTTTCCTCCCGTGCCCGTGCTTGCTCAACTGTTCGGCGCACTTTTGCACTCAATATCTTAGGGGGTTGGCCACAACAAGGAGGGAACATAGATTTTGTACCACTGGCAGCGATAAATCTCAACCGTTTGAAGCCAGTTTCGTCAGTGTGAGGGAATTATTAATGCTTTGTCTGCCGATGCCTTTGTGGTAAACATCTTTTGCGTACAATCCAAACTAACTGCCGAGGAAGCCAATGCGACCAGAAAATCCCATTCGACTGATCTCCGCCTTCGTTTGCACGCTGCTCGTCATGTTCCTGATGGCGAGTTGCCAGCCGGCGCCTTCGGGAACAAACACCGCGGGCGGCGCCACCGGAACAAAGCACAAGCTCGCTTTCGTGACGAATAATGCTTCCGATTTCTGGACTATCGCGCGCAAGGGCACTGAAAAAGCTGCCCAAGAAATTCCCGGTATCGAAGTCGAATTCAGGATTCCCTCCGACGGCACTGCGGCGGAACAACAACGCGTAATCGATGACCTCCTCGCAAAAGGTATTCACGGTATCGCCATCAGCCCGGTTGACCCGGCTAACCAAACTCAGATGCTGAATCGCGCGGCGAGCCAGACGCTGGTCGTGACTCAGGACAGCGACGCGCCAGAGAGCAATCGAGTCTGTTACATCGGTACAGACAATGTAGAGGCTGGTCGGCAGGCAGGTCAGCTCGTAAAGGAAGCCCTTCCGAATGGCGGAAAGATCATGGTCTTCGTCGGCGTGCTCGACGCGGCGAACGCGCAGCAGCGTTACCAGGGTCTGAAGGAAGCCTTAGCCGGATCGAATGTAACCATCATCGACGTGCGCACGGACAACACCGATCTCGTCCGCGCAAAAGCGAATGCAGCCGACACGCTCGTCAATAATCCCGACCTCGCCGGGATGGTCGGACTTTGGGCGTACAATGGACCAGCGATCCTCTCGGCTGTAAAAGAAGCAAACAAGACTGACAAGGTAAAGATCGTCGCGTTCGACGAGCAGGATGAAACGTTGAGTGGAATCAGAGACGGCTCGATCTACGCCACTGTCGTGCAACAGCCTTTCGAGTTTGGCTACCGCTCGATGGAGTTAATGTCGAAGATTCTCGGGGGCGACAGATCGCAGATTCCAGCCAGCAAACAGATCTTCGTGCCGACCAAAGCAATCAAGAAAGATAACGTCGAACAGTTTACCAAAGAGATCAACGCTCTTCGTGGGCGAAGTTAGTTAGCCGCGGATTACACGGGAAAATACCGATTAACTTGCCTGTGGCAGCAAATGCTCCAATCCTCGTTATGGAAGGGATCAGTAAACGATTCCCGGGGGTTGTTGCGCTCGATCAGGTAAACCTGACTGTCGGTGCGGGTGAGATCGTCGCCCTGATCGGTGAAAACGGCGCCGGAAAATCGACGCTGATGAAAATCCTCGGCGGCGCTATCTCACGCGACGCCGGCACGATCAAAATCAACGGTGAACCGATTGAGATTCGCTCACCACGAGAAGCCAGCGCTCTCGGCATCGAGTTTATCCATCAGGAGCTCAGCGTCCTCGACAATCTCGACGTTGCCGCCAACATCTTTCTGCGTCGCGAGCCAACTAAGGGCGGATTGTTGAAGCTAATCGATCGCAAACGCGTGTATCGCGAGTCGGATCAGATCCTCCGCAAAGTGGGTCTTGACATTCCGAGTCGTACGCCACTCGCTCAACTCCCAATCGCGCAACAACAACTCGTCGAGATCGCGAGAGCCCTCAGTGCCGGAGCGCGCATTATCATCATGGACGAGCCGACCTCGAGTCTGACTCTCACTGAAACACGGCGACTGCTCGAGCTCGTTAAGGATCTGAAGGCTGAGAACGTCAGCATCATCTACATCTCGCACCGCATGCACGAAGTCCAGGAGATCGCCGACCGTGCAGTCGTGCTTCGTGACGGCAAAAACGCGGGAGAGATTCAACGCGGGGAGATCACTCACGAGCGCATGGTGCGAATGATGGTCGGACGTGATCTCAAAGACTTTTTCAAGGGCGCTCACTTCGACCGGAAAATTGAGCGTAACGGCGGCTTTGAAGTGCGCCGGCTGCGTACAGTACGTTTTCCGAATCACCGGGTCGCATTCAACGTTGCCAAAGGCGAGGTGCTTGGCTTCGCGGGCCTCGTCGGGGCGGGTCGTTCCGAAGTCGCACGGGCGATCTTCGGCGTTGAGGAGGCACTCGAAGCCGAAGTCGCTCTCAATGGCAAGGATTTGCGCATTCAGGGTCCGAACGATGCGATCACTCACGGTATTTATCTCGTGCCGGAAGATCGTCGTTTGTCTGGTCTGATCGTCGATTTCAATGTGCGCGAGAACATCACGCTGCCCAATCTCGAAAGCTATTCGTCTGCGAAGATCATCGACCGTGCGAAAGAGATGAAAGCTGCGCGGGAAGCATGCAAGGCAATCAACATCAAGACACCCAGCCCCGAGATGCGCGCTGCCAATCTCAGTGGCGGCAACCAGCAAAAAGTGGTGCTCGCGAAGTGGCTGACGTTTGCGCCGCGAGTGCTAATTTTCGACGAGCCCACTCGCGGGATCGACGTTGGCGCGAAAGCGGAGATCTATCAATTGATCCGCAATCTCGCGGCTGAGGGAGTGGCCGTGATCGTGATCAGTAGTGAGATGGAAGAGGTGCTCGGTATTAGCGATCGCATCGCCGTGATGCACGAAGGGCGGCTCACCGGAATTCTCGAACGCGCGCAGTTCAGCGAAGAAGCCGTCATGCGTCTCGCTACCGGCACCGAAGGATAGCCATAAAACGGCACAATGAAAACAAATGTAAATACGGTGTTTTGGAGCGCCTGAGGTTTCTTACTTATGTGCTTTGTGCTTTTTGTGGCTGAAAGGGGCTTATGAAAAAAGAGCTTGGCATCTTTGTCCTGCTAGTCGTTCTCTGCATCATCGTCTCCGTCGTCAACCCAAACTTCCTGCTCCCGATCAATCTTCAGAACCTCGCGCGACAGATCGGCGCATTTGGAATTTTTAGCATCGGCCTCGGTCTCGTGATCATCACGGGCGGCATCGAGCTGTCAGTCGGTTCGATGATGGCACTGCTGGGCGTGCTGCTGTCGATGATGCTGACTGAATGGGGACTGGGCGTGGTCATCGCCGTGCTGGCGTGCATGGGAATCGCGATGGCGCTTACGTTGGGCCATGGATTACTGATCACGCGCCTGAACATGCAGCCCTTCATCGTCACGTTGTGCGGCCTGCTGTTTTATCGTGGGCTCGCGCGCTTTATCACAAACGATGAGACGAAAGGTTTCGGTACCGTTGCCGGTCTTGATTTCCTTCGCTTTCTCGCAAATGGAAATCTGGCGGGCATACCGATGCCGTTTGTCCTCCTGATGATCATTAGTGTCATCACGTGGCTGGTGTTGCATCGCTCCGTTTATGGGCGCTACCTTTTCGCGACCGGGCGCAACGAAGAAGCAGCGCGCTATGCGGGTATCAACACAAAATGGATCATCACCCTGACCTACGTGATAGCCGGCGCGCTCACTGCAATCTCCGGAGTGATCTTCGCTTTCTACACAAACTCGGTGTCGCCGGCGAATCATGGAAATGCGTACGAACTCTACGGCATCGCCGCCGCGGTGCTGGGCGGTTGCTCGTTGCGCGGCGGAGAAGGCTCCGTCGTCGGCATACTCATCGGCACTGCCCTGCTCCAGGTGCTGCGCAACTTAGTGAACCTGCTCGGCATTCCGAGCTCACTCGACTTTGCCGTGATGGGCGCCGTGATTTTGATCGGCGTGATGGCGGACCAGATCTTCACCGAGCGTCGTAACCGGCGCCAAGTCGCGCTAATGCGCGAAACAACAGCACGTTAACGATCGCTTTGCGTTTTGCGTGAGAAAAATTTGGAGAGCCTTATGCGACACAGAATGATTTCGAGACTCTTAATACTTTCGTTGTGGTTGGTCACGGTTGCGGCCGTCGCTCACGCCCAGGGTAACATCACTAAAGAAACGTTCGGCAAGACGGCGGACGGCCAAAACGTCGATCTTTACACAATCCGCAACGCGCGCGGCTTCGAAGCGAAGATCACAAACTACGGCGGCATCGTCGTGTCGCTCAGAGTCCCCGACCGTAACGGAAAGTTTGCCGACGTCGTCCTCGGCTTCAACGACTTCGACAGCTACCTGAAAAATGACCCTTACCTCGGTGCGATCATCGGCCGTTACGGCAACCGCATCGCGAAAGGTCGCTTCACTCTCAACGGCGCGGAGTACAAACTCGCTGTGAATAACGGCGAGAACCACCTGCATGGCGGCATTAAAGGCTTCGACAAAGTCGTATGGACCGGCGTCGCAAGAAGCACTAAAGGCGGGCCTGAAATCGTCTTGACTTACCTCAGCAAGGACGGTGAAGAAGGTTATCCGGGAAACCTCAAAGTTACGGTGGTCTACCGGCTCACAAACAATGATCTAAGGATCGATTACACCGCGACAACCGACAAAGATACCGTGACGAACCTGACGCACCATTCATATTTCAATCTCGCGGGCGAAGGCAACGGCGACATTCTCAATCACCTCGTCACGATCAATGCCAATCGTTTTATCCCGACTGACGCCGGCTCGATACCGACAGGCGAGTTGCGAAGCGTCGCGGGAACGCCGTTTGATTTTCTAAAAGCGACTGCCATCGGCGCGCGCATCAACGAGGACGAGGAGCAACTGAAATTGGGTCGCGGATACGATCACACGTTTGTGATCAATGGTAACCCCGGAAGGTTGCGACTAGCGGCAACCGCTTACGAACAGACCTCAGGTCGCGTGATGCAGGTGTGGACCACTGAACCCGGCGTGCAGTTTTACACGGGAAATTTTTTGGATGGGACGCTGACTGGCAAGTCCGGGAAGATCTATCCGCGCCGATCCGGATTTTGTTTGGAGACGCAACACTACCCGGATTCGCCGAACCAGCCTTCGTTTCCGACGACGACTCTTAAGAAGGGCGCAACCTACAAATCGACAACAATCTACCGGTTCAGCAGTCGGCGTTAGACAACTTACAGCGGCAGCCGCAAGCGCGCCTCGCAACCTTGTAGCTCCTGCCTGTTCTCGAGCGTCAAGGTTCCACCATGCGCTTCCGCAATCTGGCGCGACAACACCAGCCCGATCCCCGATCCCTGGGCCTTCGTCGTAAAGAACGGCACAAATAGGTTCGCTGTGCTCGCAAGCCCCGGGCCTTCGTCGCGCACCCACACTTCCACCTGCCCGTTCTTCTGTTGCCAGCCGATATCAACGCTTCCACGCGTCTCCATCGACGCATCAACCGCATTGCGCACGAGATTGATCAGTAACTGCTCGAGCTGCACGTCGTCGCCCTGGACCATGACGTCCGGACCAGACACGACATTCACCGGCAATCTCGTCTCGAGACGCGCAACGCGCGAAACGAGCGCGCCAATCTTCAACGGTTCGAGTCGCGGCGGCGGCAGTCGCGCCAGCTTTGAATACGACTCGACGAAACGGGCCAGCGAGTCCGCGCGCGAAGAGATCACAGCGAGGCCACGCTGCATGTCTTCGCGCCAGTCCGGCGGTTGCGGTTCTCTTCCCATCAGGTCGCCCAGGCTACCGGCTACTGATTTGATCGGGGCGAGCGAGTTGTTGAGCTCGTGGCCCAGAACCCGCAACAGACGTTGCCACGCAGTGCGCTCCTCTTCACGCAAGGTCTGACTCAAGTCAGTTAGCACAAGCAACTGGTGTTGCTGCCCGCCCTCTCGAAAAGTGCTGCGACGGATGTCCCAGCGTCCGACGCCGCCCGGAAACACCATCTGCATAGTTTGCGGCGCTGCGCCCGCTGAGGAGTTGAGACAAGCCGACAATCCGAGCTCTTCGGCAGTGCGACCCAGCAGACGTGCCGGTGGTTGAGCCAACAGTCGCTCGCCTGCGCGATTGACGAGTTGCAAACGCTGTTCGCCGTCAAAGGCAAAGACCGCGACGTCGATCTCCGCCATCACAGTACGCAACAGCGCGGTCGCTTCCATCGCGCCCAGTCGTTGCTCGCGCAACGTCTGGCCCAGGTCGTTGACTTCGAGCATCACTTCGCCGAGTGCGTCGCCCGAGAGTGCGCGACGGCCGCGAATCGAGTAGTCGCCTTCTCGAATCGCGGCGAGAATGTTTGAGAGTGTTTGCAGCGGGCGGACGATGCGCGTTTTGAGGTTGAAAGAGATACCGAGCCACAGCAGCACCAGCACGAGATCCACGGTCCACTGCACTTGCGCGGAGTAGCCGTCGTACCAGAGCAGGAACGCGCACAAACCGACGGCAGGAAATCCGGCGGCGAGCGAAAGCAGAGTAATGCGCCCTTCAAATTTCAGGCGGCCGCGTTGCAGTTCGGGATCGAGCGAGGAGAACGACAGCGGTTGTTTTGGAGGCTTAACGGGCGTACTCACGTAAGCAATGATAGCCACAAAAAGGCACAAAAGACACAAATGGATGATGG
>DAIOGT010000243.1:4575-6653 GCA_036745095.1 Pyrinomonadaceae bacterium | reverse complement strand
AAGCCACTCGTGGCCACGGCCTTGCGCGATCGCTCGCCTTGCGGTGTGGCGTCGTAAAGGCTGTAACCCGGTCCCTGAGTGACGAGGACCTTCGAACCGTCGTCGGAAATGGTGTAACCACGCATGTCGTCAACGAGGGTCGTCTCTTTACGATCTTTGATCGAGTAGATGCGCAGCGAAGGATTACGATCACCTTGCCGGCCGTAGTAACCGGCGCCGCCGATGACGTAAAGCAGGTGTCCCGTCTTTGTAGACAAACCAAAATAGTTGTCCGCGCCAACCGGAACACGAGCCACGCGATTCGAGATGCCGTCGAAATCGATCGTCAACGTGGCAGGCGGAGCGGGCGGTTTTGGCGCCGCAGCCTCCGGTTTCGGTTCGGCAGCAGGCGTTTCAGCCGGCGACGTCGCAGGGGAAGCAGCAGGCTTCGGCGCCTCATCCGTCTTCGCGATCGTTACTTCGTCACTCTCCGGCGGAAACGGATGCTTCGCGTCTTTGCGCAGCGCCATCGCGTAAATGTAAGTCGGACGATTCGTTGCGTAGTTGAATTCGATATTTGAAAGCTGTGGCGCAAACTCTCGATCACTCAGGAAGTAAAGGTAGTTGCCCTGCGGCTCCCACGCCGGATTGTAGGAGTTGAAGAAGTCGTCAGTGACGCGCCTGAGCTGTCCATCGGTGGCACTCCAAACGAACACAGACGCAAACAGGTTCTGATTCACCATCGTGAAGGCGAGGAAGTTTCCGCGCGGCGACCACGTGTAATCCCGAATCTGACCACGTGGCGAATCCGTCACTTCCACGATCTTCCGGTCCGCAAGAGTGAGCACAAAGAGCTTTCCGTCCTTGTCGCTAAACGCGATTCGCTTTCCATCGGGCGCCCACTCCGGCGCATAGCGCATGGCCTGACCGCCGTTTGTGATCTGCTCCGCGGGTTTCGAGCCATCCTGCGGAATGAGATAGATCTCTTCTTCACCGCTCTTATCGGAGACGAACGCGATCTGCGAACCGTCGGGCGACCAGCTCGGCCACTTGTCATGCGCGCCGGAGGAATCGGTCAAATTTCGGGTCGGACCTTTTTCGATCGGCGCGGTGAAGATATCGCCGCGCGCGGCAAACAAAGCGCGCTCGCCTTTCGGACTCAAGGCAACGGATTCGATCAAATTCGCCGCTGACACACGACTCGGCCTGCTCCAGTTGCCTTCGGCAGGAACATTAATCGAAATCGCACTGCTCTTCTTCGTACGCGCATCCATCACCTGGAGCTCGCCGTCCATCTCGTAAACAATCTGGTTTTCGTTATCTGAACTGGGCCAACGTACGTCCCACGATTTGCTGGTCGTGACTTGCGTGGTGCGGCCGCTCGGCACGTTGTAAACGTAGAGATTGAAATGCCCGTCGCGGTCGGAATTGAAAAAAATGTTGTCGCCAATCCACATCGCATCGCGCGTGGCGCGCGGGCCTTCGGTGATGCGCTTCGCTGAGTTGTTGTTGAGATTGAAGATGTAGAGCTGATTCGCCTGGCCGCCGCCATAACGCTTTTCGGAGCGGAAGTCGCGCGACTGCGGCGAGTAAACAATCTCGTCATTGTTAGGCGAGAAGTCACCGGAACCGGCCTTCGGCATCGGCAGCGCCGTGGACGGACCGCCGTCGATCGAAACTGTGTACAACCGCGCGATCGGAAGTGACCACGAGTCTCTTAGCGAGCGAAAGATGATGCGCTTGCTGTCCTTGGACCAGCCAAACACCTGGTTGTCCCAACCCCAGCGCGGTGCAAGCGGCCCGCGTGCGGGATAGAACGTCAGTTGACGCGGCTCGCCGCCGGAAGTCGGAACGACGTAGACCTGTTCGTCGCCGTCGTACTGGCCGGTGAAAGCGATCCACTTTCCGTCAGGAGAGAATTTCCCGAAGACCTCGACGCCCGGGTGGGACGTTAAACGGAGGGCGGAGCCGCCGCTTGATGGCGCTGTCCAAAGATCCCCGGCGTAGGTGAAAACAACGCGATCGCCCCGGATGTCAGGGAACCGCAACAGTTTTGTTTGGGAGTACGCGGTGATGGAGAGCACAAAAATCCCCGCGAG
>DAIOGT010000243.1:0-4475 GCA_036745095.1 Pyrinomonadaceae bacterium | reverse complement strand
TCGTTCAATTCTGTGTGTCTACTGGATAACACCACCGGACGACCATCTATTAACAAATACTTTATGCGGGTGCGAATTTCGAGCAAGTCGCCATCAGTAACGACGAGATTCGCCATCTTGCCGACCTCGATCGAACCGAGCCGGTCAGCTACATTCAGAATCTGGGCCGGATAAAGCGTGACTGACTTCACTGCATCGGCTTTCGAGAGCCCGAACGCTGCCGCCATGCCCGCGTATTGAGCCAGATTTCGCGCTTCGGGACCGGAGTCGCCAGTGGAAATGCAGTAACGCACACCAGCCTGCTGAAGTTTCGCCGGGTTTTCGTAGAGTGAGTCGTAGGGATCGTCTTCACGACTCGGCAGCGAGAACAGGCCGGTCAGGATTACGGGAACGTTCTTCTCCTTCAAAAGACTCGCAACCTTCCAGGCATCGTTGCCGCCGAGAATGATCGGCTTCAGTTTCATCTCCTCGGCGAAGCGAATAGCGCCACGAATTTCCGCTTCACGATCCGCACGAAAAATCACGGGCTGCTGTCCGCGAACGTAAGGCACAAGCGGCTCGAGCACGACGTTGCGGTCGGGACGCGGCAGCGACCTGTCTTTAGCGTACGCGTCCTGCGCACGGCCATAAGCTTCGGCGTCGCGCAACATTTTTCGAATGCGATCGATTTGTCGCTCGTTGGCGGTGAGGGTCTCCTGGAGATTTGGTGGTGCTTGGAACCCGCCGAAGCCTCCGCCGCCAAAGCCGATGCGTGGATAGTTGATCACGAGTGCGAATTGGGGAACGACGGCCATCTCTTTTGGCGACGTGCCCAGCAGGTTGATCAGCGCGGCCTGGCCGGAGATCAAACCGCCGGTAGGAGCTGTCAATGTGTTCGTGATGCCTTCCACACGCGTCACCGAGATGTGCGCGCTGTGTGGGTTAACAGCGGTGATTGCTTTGGCGTTTGGATTCAGATCGCCGACTTCGGATAAATCGACGGTGCCGTTCGCGCCTTGAGGGACTTCGACGAGGCCCATGTTTGTACCGGCGTCGATCATGCCTGGATAGACTGACAGACCACTGCCGTCGATCGTCTGTGCACCCGCGGGAACGGAAACATTTGCGCCGACAGCTTCGATCTTACCGTCGCGGATTACGACTGTGCCGTTCTCGATGTCAGGGCCACTGACGGTGATGATGCGTGCATTGCGAATCGCAAAGGTACCGCGAGGCGAGATGACGCCCTGCTGAGTGGTTGGATTGCCGATCTGTTGGGCGAATGCCGGGGTTGCGAAAATAGCGAGTGCAAGTAGGATCCTGATCATGTTCGCTCCATTTGAACGCTGATAAAACGGATTACGGTTTTTCGATTTCGAGGTCGTCACCCTCCTGCCTGCTGGGGCGGCGACGAGGCGTTTGCGGCGATTGACCACGGGCCGCCGGCTTGTTTGGCTCCGCTTGCTCGAGGGCCGTACGCTCCTTCGCAAGCTCCGGACGTCGCGCCAGGTCCTTCTCGCGATCGAAGTAAACATCGCCATCGACGAACGTAGTATCCACACGCGAGTAGACACTAAACGGATGGCCGTTCCAGATCGCGAGATCCGCGTCTTTACCAACCTCGATCGATCCCACGCGCTCCTGAATGCCGAGTTGAATCGCGGGATTGAGCGTCACGAGCTTCAGCGCCTGCTCTTCCGTCAAGTCGCCCCAGTGCATCGCTTTCGCAGCTTCGATATTCAATCTTCGCGCACGTTCATCCGAGTCGGAGTTCATCGACACCACCACACCGGCGCGCGTCATAATCGCGGCGTTGTAAGGGATCGCGTCGTAAGCCTCGATCTTGTAGCCCCACGAATCGGCGAAGATCGAAGCGCCCGCTCCGTGTGCCGCAATTTCTTTCGCGACCTTGTAGCCTTCGAGCACGTGCTGAAACGTTTTGATCTTGAAACCAAACTCGTCCGCGAGATTGATCAGCATCAGGATCTCACTCGCGATGTAGCAATGCGCGTGAACGTAACGTTTGCCTTCAAGGATTTCGACCAGGGGCTCGAGCTGGAGATCGCGGCGCGGCGGAATCAGGTTTTTGTCTTTCTTAACTGCTTCGCGATACTCGTCCCACGTCCGCTTGTAATCACGCGCGCGTGTGAAGGCGTCGCGAATCACTTCTTCAACGCCCATGCGCGTGTTGGGATAACGCCGCGTGACGCCCGGCTGGTTTGGCTGGCTCGAACGCTTGACGTTTTCGCCGAGGGCGAACTTGATTCCCGGCATCGCGCCTGGAAATAGAAACTCGTTTGTCGGCCGGCCGTACTTGATCTTCACTACCGAGTTCAGACCACCGATGGGATTGGCTGAACCGTGCAGGAGATTCAAAGTCGTCACGCCTCCCGCGAGCGCACGATAAAGATCGACGTCGGTCGTATTCAGCACGTCCTGTGTTCGCACCATCGACGTGACGGCGAGCGTGCCTTCATTGATCGTGTCGAGCATCGAGTGTGAGTGGGCGTCGATGATGCCGGGCATCACGTACTTGCCGGTGCCGTCGATCACACGCGCGTTCGCGGACGCGTTCAGGTTCTTGCCGACAGACGCGATCTTGCCGTTGCGTATTAGCACGTCGGTGTTTTGAAGCGTGCCGCGCGTGACGGTGAGCACGGTGGCATTGCGAATCAGCGTCTCGGTTTGTGCATGTACCGCGTTTACACCAACCGTAGCGATAAAGACGAGAAGAACGAATAGTCTTTTCATATTTGACTCCATTAAAGCTCGATCACACGTTTGTCTTTTTGTGGTTCAGTTTGGCTGCTGGCCGGAGCGGGTGGCGGTGAACGTTCCCGGCGCCGAACCGACAATCGCGACATTCCCACGGATCTGATTATTTGCGAGCGTGCCGGTAAACGTCGCCTCCTGCGTTTGTCCTTCGATATTCACAGGCACCGTGAAACGAACCTCACCGGCCGTCGCGGATCCATTCGAGATCTCTGCAGCGCCCAACGGACCGGAGATCGATCCCGTGACGCGCTCTCCCTCTTGTTGCAACGTCAACATGATCGTCCGGTCACCCTGGCCCAGGTTGACAATCACGGTCCATGCTCCCGCTAAAACGTTGCGAGTCGCCTGACCCGGGCCACCGGCTGCTGGGGCTGGTCTAAGATCCACTGGGCGCCCATCGACGAACACATGAGCCACACGACTGTTTCGATCAAACAGATCGCCGCGTGTGACTGTCAGATTCGCGATCTTTCCGGCTTCGATCGAGCCAAGCTGATTCTGCACCCCGAGGATCTCAGCGGGCCAGATCGTAAAAGCGCGCACGGCATCCAGCGGCTGTAAACCGTTCTCGATCGTTCTGTTGGCATTGACCAGCAGATCCGAAATGTTTGTCATCGATCCGGACTGAAACGCAAACTTAACTCCTGCCTTCGCGAGCTTGCCCGCTGTTTGTTGTGCTTCGACGCGCTCACGCAAAACACGTAACGGCTCCGGATCGGCTTCTGGCATCGCCGCTGTCGTACGTCTCGGCAAATTGAGCGACAAAAGCACCGGCACGTTTTGTTGCACCAGACGATTAGCGACTCGATCCGCTTCGCGCCCACCCGCAACGATCAGCTTGAGCTTGAACTCCGTAGCGAGATCGAGGGCGCGATTGATCTCGCGTTCGCTGTTGGCAAGCATCACGACCGGCATGCGTCCATCCAGAACGGGAATCAGCGCCGCGAGCGATCGATCAGTCTCGGGGCGGCGCGTGCCGCGCGGGTTGCGCTCGTAAATCTGCATCGAATCGCGATAGCGTTGTGCGTCGAGCATCATCTGTCGCAACGTAGAAAAAACACCCATCAACGATCCCGGATACGTTCCCCGCAGCGGCGTGAAACCGACATGCATCGCAACCGGCGAACGCACGATCATCTGCTGCGGTGTTTCACCTGACAGATTTATCAACGCCGACTGGCCCATCCAAATTCCCGAACGTGGAGACGTCAGCGCCGTCGTCACGCCGACATTTCGCCACGACTCGATCTCATTTCCGCCCGAGCGAATCACGTCTTCAACCATCACTTCGGGTTGCAGTCCAACGGGTTGAGTTGAATTTGGACCACTCGCAGGCCGTTGCGGTTGTTGCTGCGCCAGAAAGAAAGCGGCGCCACCTCCACCGGCAGGCGAGGGCGAAGGCGAAGCCTCCGGCAACGCGAGATTTGTATAAGCGTCAATGAGCCCCGGATAGACGGTCAAACCAGCACCATCGATCACGCGAGCATCTGGAGGCGCACTGACGTTTGCACCGGCAGCAGCGATCAGGCCGTTACGAATCACTACCGTGCCTCGCTCGATCACCGGTCCGGAGACGGTGACGATGCGAGCGTTCGTAATTGCGTAAGTATCGATAGCGCTACGTTGCGCGTTGAGCGAGTTGACGACGAGAAGCAACAGCAGGAAAGCGACAATAAGACGCAAACGGACTTTTGGCATAGTTACCAAATCCCCATCATTCG
>DAIOGT010000242.1:0-6659 GCA_036745095.1 Pyrinomonadaceae bacterium | reverse complement strand
CGCAGGTTCGGGTCCTGTCCCCTCCGCCATTTCAGTTCAAAGACTTACCGCTTCTCTCTTTTTGGGGTTCCAAAAACGTCCTGCAATCTATTGGTTCAATTTTCACGAAATAAGTTGGCGGGCGATGTGTTCAAATGATTCTGCCATCCTGCACCTGCCCGACAAGAACTTTGTCGATCCGCTTACCATCCATATCCATGATTTCGAAGCGCAAGCCGTTCCACTCAAAATGATCGGCCGCGCGTGGCACGCGACCCAGGTAGTAGAGAATGAAGCCGGCGAGTGTTTGATAGTTCCGTTTTCCTTCGCCCGGCAATGATGGAACCTTAAATACTTCCTTGAACTCGTCTATTGAAACTGTCCCATCAAATAACCACGACCCGTCGTCTCGCTGCGTTGCTTGAGTTTCGAATTGTGGATTGGCGGTAGCAATGTCGCCAACAATAGCCTCGAGAATATCGTTGGTTGTTACTAATCCTTCGATGGAACCATATTCATTAACAATCAATGCAAGGTGCGTGGCCGAAGTCTTGAACAGCTCGAGCACTTCCAGGGCAGACCGCGATTCCGGCACAAAGAGAGGTGTTCTCATGACGGAAGTGAGCTTCAATTCTTCACCACTAAGACAAAGTGCTAGCATGTCTTTCGCTTTGACCACTCCGAGAACTTGATCGAGGCTTTCGTCACAGACTGGAAATCTCGAATAGTGGTTCTCAGCCACCGTTTTTCTTATCTCTTCGCGCGACGCTCTGGCACGAAGCCAGACTATGTCGAGCTGCGGCGTCATCAGAGAACCTACGCTGCGGTCCGCGAGCTTGAACACCCGCTTTACAATCTCCTGCTCAGTTTTCTCAAACACTCCTGCCTGAGTACCTTGCTCGATCAGCACTTTAATTTCGTCTTCCGTCACCGGAGGATCCGTTGGAGCTTTCATCCGCAAGAGCATCAGTACCGCTGACGTCGAAACGCTCAAAAGGTGGACAATCGGAGACATTGCGCTCGACAAAAACTTCATCGAAGGCGCCACGAGCTTCGCGACTCTCTCCGGATGATTTAGGGCGAAGCGCTTTGGTACCAACTCGCCAACAATGAGAGAAAAGTACGTAATCGTTACTACTATCGTCGCTACGCCTATGGCTTCTCCGTAGGGTGCCAGTGCAGGCACCCGACTAATTTGTTCACCCAATTGTTCGGCGATCGTAGCTCCACCAAAGGCGCCCGCGAGGATGCCAATAAGAGTGATTCCGATCTGAATCGTTGAGAGAAATCTATCGGGAGACACCGCCAATTCCAGCGCAACGCATGCTTTTGAATCGCCGTTATCGCACATTTGTCGTAGTCGCGTCTTGCGCGCAGATACAATTGCAAGTTCGGACATGGCGAAGACGCCGTTAGCCAGCAGTAAGAGGACAATGAAAATAACTTCAAATGTCATCGCAGTCATAATTCATACTCCACGGGCATCACACTGGTCGTGTGTGTCCGATAGCAGCAAATCATTCTTTGTTTCAGATTTTGGTGTTGATGGTAAACAGTATTTTACAAGCAACTGTACGATTCCGGGAGTCATCCATCGTATCGACCGAACATTAGTGAACGTAGCAACTAAAACCGGTTTTGTTCGATGAGTAGATCTCATACGAGAACAAATTGTCTTTCTGCAGGCGCAAGACTTCTCGCTTGTGTGCTGATTAGTCTCTTCAGTGGAGCTGAATTGCGAGCGCTTGCTACTGAATCGTATGGCTTAATTGACGGTACAAATTCTGTCGTTCGCTCAAACACTTCATTGCCGCACGTTGGCGCAGCCCGTAAGAAAATTTCACCGCTTTTACAGAAACGGTTTAAGCGGCAATCTTTGGACCAGGCGCTACTGACTTCACCGTGCGTGTGCGACTTACAAGCGAATCTAACGTGGTTGGTCCTATCCACCGGCAACCAGCTACCCTACGGGTTTAATTTCATTTGCGCGGTTTCTGAACGCGGTCCACCAACACTCGTCTAACGCAGTTCAATCGTACTCTGAGAAATTCGCTCTGGCGTGGAGACTTCGGAGCGAAGCATGTATTTCCGTCCTCGTGTAAGGAGTTCGCGATGAACGAAAAGATGAGAATCTTGATCGCTTATGACGGCTCAGCTTGTTCAAAGGAGGCGCTCCGCGATCTTCGCCGAGCGGCTTTGCCATTGGAATGTGAAGCAGTTGTGGTGTCGGTGTGCAATGCAGTCCTGCCTCCAGACGCACTGCCGGCTGCTGACGTTCGAAGCGGACCGCAGGCGCGAGTTATCGCCCGGGAGATCAAAACCATCGTTGAAGAGGCTCGCTCGCGAGCACTAGATGCGGTGAGCGAAGCACACCAACTTGTAGATGAAGCCGTTGAGCACCTCAGAACCGACTTTCCAGCCTGGAACGTGCATGGCCAGGCTATGGTCGGTGATCCGAGTTCCGCACTAATCAAAGAGGCGCTCCAATGGGACATCGAACTGATCATCGTCGGCACACACGGGCGTTCCGCCATTGGCAGACTAATCCTTCGCAGCGTCTCGCATGAAATAGCCGTAGCAGCCCCATGCTCGGTTCGGGTCGCACGCTCTCCCGCAGAGCGGCGAGAACTTCCGATCCGCATAATGATCGGTTTCGATGGCTCGGCTGGCTCGCAAACAGTTGTGAAGCAGGTTGCGCATCGGAGGTGGCCCGTGGGGAGTGAAGCATTCATTGTTGGCGTCGACGAATACTTGAAGCCCACAAAACCAGAGACCCAATTGAACGTGAGGGAATTGATCGCAACTGCCGAGGAAGACTTGCGCGCCGTGGCGGGTTTGCACGTTTCATCCAAAATCGCAACGGGTGATTGGGAAAGAGTGCTTATCGCTGAGGCAAAGGGGTTTGACGCAGATTGTATCTTTGTTAGCTCCAGCAACTCTATGAATGATCACGATACGGGCCAGCCCGGAATGGTTTCAGCGACTCTGTTAAATGGGGCACCCTGTTCCGTGGAAGTTGTGCGCGACGGAAGGCGTGACGGTAATCCACTTTGAGAGTTCACAACTAACTGGCGCAAATGCTTGCTAACAACGACAGCACGCTCGGTAAGGCGATCGTAAGAAATAATCGAATAGGTCAACTTTGAATGGAGATCGGTGGCGATCGGAGTGCGTGAGCTGAGAGGGACACGTGCTCCAACGCTGCTGAATTGGGATCGTACCAGTCTTATTTTGGGGATGGCCACGCAGAGACGCTCGAGCAGCAAGCGCGGCAACCGCTTTTTAATGCTTACGAAATGGCAGTGAAGGACGGGGCCGCCCGCGTGTCGCGTGTCTCCGCTGTCGATGAATACACGAGAAGGGATCACGATCGACACGATTGCAATGAACGGCAAGCGACCGTGTTTCTAGCGCGACGCGAAGCACACTGAGACATCTGGAAGAACTCAAGAAAAACGCTGCGCCTTTTTGCGATCTTTACGTACTACCGTCCAACCGTCTGACGCCGACACAAGTGTTCGAAACAGCGTCTTAATGCCACAACGTCAATTCCCAGCTTCTCAAGTTGTTTTATGAGGCGATCGTCTATCACCCCTGTACCGAACAAGCACTTCAAAAACTCACAGAATGAGTCAAGACCACCATCCGTCGGCGGCACATGCGGATCGCGCGGCGGCTGTCCAACGACACCAGTGAGCAGTTGTTCGCGAGTAAAAGCCTGGCCTCGCGAGGTCAGTCCGCTGGCGCGCACATGGAATCGATAGGCTCCCGTTTGTGTCGCTGTGATTGAGGTTTCAAATTCCCCCAGTGTAGTTTCGCTGAAGGAAAGCTCCTGCGTAGTGTGGTCAGGACGAGTCATAGTTGCCGTGACTTGCGGATGAGTTTCCAACGGCTGTCCGTATTCAGTCACCACTGCACGAGGAAACATTTGTGACCCCGGCGTTGAAGCACTCTGCGTAAGACTGGCGCGCAGATGTAAGTTTGATCTGGCATGGACCAGCGCGTGAAATCGTAGTGCTGTCTGTCCAATAGCCAAAGTTGGCGGGGCTGCCACACTTACACCACGGCCTATCAGTCGTATTCCCAGCAGTAAATTCCATTCACCCTCCCAGTGACCCTGTCCTCCGACAACAAGAGGTAAGGTGATACGGAAGTTGCTTGACGTAAAACCTTGACGAAATGATCCGGCGGGGACTTGAGCTGGTCCTACCACAGTACCGTCAGGTGTTTCGAGAGCGATCGCTACAAAGTGTGGGGCGCGCGAAAGTGCGAGGGCGTCAAAAGCGATGTCCGAGTTCGTTATGGAGAATGGTACGCGGGTAATTTCACCAGGAACAATCCAGTCATCCGGATCCCTCACGATATCCCGATTTGTTACGCCGGCGAGAACCTGCATGAAGAATTTTTCAAGCAAAAACTCGTCGTCCTGTGAAATCGCACCCGTCACTAGCATGAATCCTCCGCTGTTGTCGGCAATTTCACGGAGGATGTCGTTTCTCACGTTATCTGCATTGCCAACGCCGACGGCATAAACACGCTCATCTATCAGGTGTCTTACTTCCGAAATGAACGGATGCCTGTCTTCAAATCCGTCCGTAAAAACGATGCTCGACTTAATGGTGAAATCGCCCGCCAGCGGTGACGTGTTGTAAACATCCGCCGCTTTCTCGAGACCTGCTCCTATACATGTATGCGGAAACTCGTCAGGCGGTCCGTGAGATGCGATGTCGGAGCGCGCATCGTTGCGAACACTGGAGGTGAGGTCGCCCGCCACCTGCAGGTCGCGCAATTCGGCGGCGGTTTCAGCAAACGAAACTAGAGCCAAACCATTATCGTCATAGAGCTGATCCACAAAGGTCGTGGCGGCAAGCTGCAGCACTTGTAAACGAGTGCGGTTGTTGCCGGCGTCGGCCAGCATGCTGCCTGACTCATCGAGAATCATTGCTACGGCCACAGTAGGCCTGGCAACTGAGTTGGCGAAGATAGGAATGTCAACCCATTCTTCCAACACATCACCGAATTCATTGCGAGCCTCGACCGTCATCACACTGGCGGCAACGTTGCCCGGCATTTGCCCGGTGAACATCACCCAGATTCGCAATTCGTCTGTTGACAATGGGCCGGCCGGATACGGAAACGGTCCGGGTTCAAAGAGCGAGAAAGGCGCACCCGGCGGGCTGGTGACGTGGAACGAAAGAGTTTCGCAGCTCTCGACCTGAAATAGAGCGGCTCGTTTTGTGGTATCACCCTGAGGAACGTCGTTGAAAATAACCTGAGGAGTGATCAGTGTGATATCAGTGACGTCACCTGAGATGATCGCTGGAAATCCCAACTCGATGGCTCGATTCTCGAGAGCTTGATCGTCATGGTAGAAGTAACCGAGTGCGGTGTGGTCCAACATCGAGGCTGGGGTAGCGCCACCGACCATCGGATCGTTAAGAGCGACGAAGGTCGCATCGATTGACGGGCAACCGGCGCAGTTATCCAGCGTGTATTGTGTTACGCCGGCGTGGTTACGTTGCCAGATTGCCCACAATCGATCGACATTGCAGTGATGCAGGTAAAACAACGGATCTAACGGAGATGATGTGCTGGCCATAGTGCCGCCGGTCCAGGTGTGACCAGGAACGTGGCTACCAAACTCCATGGCCCGAAAGTCTGTATAGGTTGCAGCCTGGAGTTCGTTAATAACGTCGTCGAGTGTTGGCAGACTTCCCGATGCTGTCGCGGCACGTGTATAGGTCCAATGATCAAATCTCCCACCGGTGTTGTCACGCCCGCCAAAAAACGACTCCCATGGTTCAGCGTCCAGATCACGGGAGTCTGCTTGGGTCCAGTCCCAATAGGGCAGCGTGATACGCGCATCAATCATACGCAGCGACTGCTCGAACAGCAGAAGCATGTGACGGTGCCACGGCAAGAAAGCAGGTCCACGATGTATTCCGTTGGAAAAATACTCCTCATGGTGGTGAGCATGGTGCTCGATCATTCCGTCGTCAAAGAGTTCATTTAGCGCATCGGCGAGCCGATCTAGTTCGTCGACTGTGAGATCAGTGAAGTTTTTTCGACAATACATGGTGCTTTACCTCTCATCGTGGTGGTGGCCGGTTGGATTCGGAGCATTCTCTAAATAGTGTTCAACCGCTTCGCGGAGATTCTTATACGGTCTTTCATAGGCGGCGTCGTGGAGGTTGTAGCCATCCTTAGTGACGAAGAATTTTCGCCGAACTCCGTCGATCCAGAGTTCTTCTCTATTCTCAGTTTTTCGAATCTCTACGGTATGGCCTTTGATCGTGTGTTTCTCGGTGGGCGTCTTGTCGTGATTCTTTTTCATCGGTCCTTCTTTCTACCTGAGAGCCGGTGGCGGGATGCACATTGCAGCGCGAGTTCGCGCTACACCTGTCGTTCGGAAATAACAAGTAGGGGGTATCGTTACTGAGGCAGTGAAGTTAAGTTGCCGGTTGAAAACTCAATGACCCAAGTTTGTTGCGAGGTGCGCCGCACGTTATAACTTGGTGGAGATTTTGTCAACGAAATTCTCAGCACGAAATTCTGAGCACCGAGATTCTGAAGCTGCGGTGACCAAGCTGCTAACCAAGGTCGCGAACCGTCACCCCGGTTTGGCTGTTCGCTCGCTATTTCGTTGCGTTTACCTTGATTAAGTGGCGTTCATTTTCACG
>DAIOGT010000241.1:0-6732 GCA_036745095.1 Pyrinomonadaceae bacterium | reverse complement strand
ATACGTTAGTTATTCTTCTGACGAGGTGCCAGAGCTTCTTTTCGTGCATTCGCTTTAGCAGAAGCAGTAGCGCCCGTTGTTTGTCGAGTGGCCACGAATCAAAGGCCGCCGCGTCGCTCGCTGCGCCCCATAGGCCGCGGAGCTTTCCGGTTAAAAGATCCTTCGTCTCCTCCGAAAGATCCGCCCACGTCAGCGAACTCGCCCGCACCTCAGCTTTAGCCATTGGAAACTTCACGCTCGAGTATGGCCTGCACTTCGTCGGATAAACCCTGAAACTTCAAACCGACGCCACGACCCGGATTGCTGTAAACCACTACGGCATTGCACACGACCTGTACATCCTGTTGGAACGGTATGCGTACGAGCAGCAACGCGCCTTCGGGAATCTCAGCCTGAGTGTTCATGTAAAGCCCGCCGGGGCTGATGTCTTTTGTACTAGCAACACCCGTAACGTCTTTTCCGTCAAAAAAGACATCGACGATGAGTCGAGAGCGGTCATGGCTCCGGCGCTCTTCCTGTGTTTCAAAGCCTCGGTCTTTGTCGTCAGGCACTGTGAGTCTCCTCAGACAATTTGTTCCGGCGCTAATAGCGCTCGGTTCTGCAGGCGCTGATTGTACCTGTTTTTCGTCACTTTTTGCTGATGATGTAGGTGGGGACCATGCCGCCGCCGGAGCTGACGTTCGCGAGCTCGGTAAAGGAAAGTCGCGTAAACGCCGAACCGACTTTGCCATTGAAAAGCAGTGGATCCAGATCGACAAGCTGTTCCGCGAATTCCACCCGCCCATCGTCGGTCAGGGCCGGAAAAGTCTCGCGGGCGGTCGGTACGCGCTCCTGCACGATATAATCGCCGTCAGCAAGGGCATTGTTGATCGCTTCGTCCCAGCCGCGCTGGTCCACGTTCCAGCCGATCGTGATGCCGTGACCGCCGTAATCGTCATTCGGCTTTAGCACCAGTCGCTCGCCGTCGGCGCGGATAAAATCGAGCAGGTTCACGTCGCGGCCGTAGTAATCGGTCCATTCATCCCTCACCATGCGCGTCCACGGCACGTGAGCACGAATTGCAGCAAGCTCGTTACTTGAAAACAGCGTTGCGTGCCGCGGATCTGTCAGTACGGCGAAGAGTGCCTTCTTGTGTATTAGCTTTGAACGAAAACTGTTGACCATGCAGATCGCGCCGGCGCGATACGCATCGAGCAGCGCCGGGTACTCGCGGATTATCGGCAGATACTCATTTACAAGAAGCCGCTTATAAACAATGTCGATCTTTAGCCCGCGAACACTCAAACGACCGTCGCGAAATTCCAGTTCCTGTGGCGTGCAGATTACTGACGGGTAGCCTGCCTGTTCGAAGAACTCTCGGAATAGCTCAAACTCTTTTACTGTGGGCACGTCCGGCAGATCGACAATCGCGATGCGCGGACGCCGGTCCGGTTTTCTGCCAAGAAACTCTTCGTGTGAGCTCAGCAGGACGTCCAACATGAGGCGCCGGCCATACATCGGGCGCAGGTTGTATTCGGCGGCAAACTCCTTCATCACCGGCAGTGACGAAAAGATATCGTATGCGGCGTCGGCGTAAGCGATGCCCGCTGGACTCTCGCCGTTTAGCTCGACAAAACTGTATGCAGACTTCGTCAGGAACGAGTCAAGACGCGATGTTGGCGAAACTGCGACGTAGCCGGGATCGATGGCGACAAGTTCACGTTCAATCTCTGTCAGGCCAAGATCATCGACGACATGCGGATTAGCGACGGCTGCGTCCTTCACTTTCTGAATCGCGGACCACACGGTTTCGCAGATCTGGCAGATACGTGCGAAGTCTGTTTCAGAGACGAAGTGTGGGCGCAGGTAGGGTGACAACCGGCGGCCGCCGAAGATCAGCCTCGCCTTTTCGAGACCCTCGTCGAGGAGAGCACGAGATGATTCGGCCAGATCTTGGTTGGAGAGCAGATCGTGATAGCGCGCAACGGCTTCTGGAAACATGAGCCGCTAGGTTAACACTTGCCGTAAAAAGGCACAAAAAGCACAAAAGAAACTTCACGAGTTAATCAGATTTGTGTCTTCGCTGCTTTTTTGTGGCTGAAACACTTGTGTCGCTTTCGATCAGCCTGATCTCTTTCGCCAGCGCGCGGCGAAACTGCATCAGTACTTTGATCAGCAAATCGATCTTTGCAAGGCTTATGCGCCTGTCGCGTTTCGATCCGAGAAAGAATTCGAGCTGGACGACCTTTTTACAATCAGCGATGAACACCATGTTGTCGCCCCATCGATCCGGACCGTCAGGACCCGTTTGAACGTGAGCCTGTATGTACGAGGTCAGATGAGTTGACGCCGGATTTAAGAACGCGCGTTTTGAAAAGGAATAGAGGCTTTTACGTGTCATTGGCGCTCGTTTTGTATCCGGCATGGGACCGTTGTCGCAAGGCCATGCGGGATAATTGAACTGGCAAATCTCATACAAATTTTCTTGCGGCAATTGCAGACACACGAAGCCTGTCCCACGGAGGGTGGGTACCGGCCCTCAATACAAAAAGTCAGATAACGTCCTTAGCCGCGAATCAAACTGAGGATCGTAAGGATCACCGTTATCGTACTGCTGGTTGAGGCTGATGATGTTTGGCTCGGCGGTGGCGGTGGTGGCGGCGGCGCGACAACGCCCGGCGAGTCTATAGTTCCGACGACGCCCGGTGAGTCTATCGTTCCGCCAACCGCAGAGACAGCCAGCACCGCGGCCACGATCGCAACGGCGCAGGTTCGGCGTAATTTATTCACTATTTTGTAACCTCCAGTAATTCACTATTTTGTGAACTCCCGAAAGATACAAAATCCTTTGCATTAAACTCAAACAGTGGAAACTTTTTGTTGCAGGTGCAAACAAACTGCGTTAAAGTGGGTGCGCAGTTGGGAGTACGATTTTTTTCCTTGCGTTCAGTGTTAAGCGGTTCTCACGATGACGTTACCGACCTCACTCTTACGCGAACTAGTAAATCCAAACCTCGATGTGGGAGGCCGTGCGGAGCTATGCTGCAAACTTGCCAGGGAGTTTGAAAACAAAGGTGAATATGAAGAAGCGCGCGAAATGCTTAGCGGCCTCTGGCCCCGCGTGGATCAGCGCCCGGAAGTTAAAGGTTTGGAACCGGATATCGCGGCGGAAGTACTGCTGCGAGCGGGCGTGTTGACGGGCTGGATCGGCAGCGATCAGGTTACAAACGTACAGGAGCAAGCGAAAGACTTCATCAGCGAAAGCCTCACGATCTTCGAAACGCGAAGCTACAAAAAGAAAATAGCCGAAGCACAGACTGAGCTGGCTTTGTGTTACATGCGAGTGGGCGAGTATGACAACGCCTCCGATCTTCTCAAGCTCGCACTCGCGCAGTTGACGACAGACAGCGAATTAAAAGCAAAAGCCGTACTTCGCTCGGGCATCGTCAAGCGACACGCAAGCTTGCTCGATGAAGCGTTGACATATCTCAGTAATAACGGGCCTTTATTCGATAAGATCAACAGTCCGTTGCTCAGAGGTTGTTACCACCAAACTCTGGGTGATGTGCTCAAGGATGTTTGCGAAATAGATAGATCGGAAGAGTACCTCGATCGTGCTTTTCTGGAATACACCGCGGCGAGTTATCACTTTGAACAAGCCGAACACAGACGCTATCTCGCGAATGTCGAAAACAATTTGGGTTTTCTATATCTCGAGGTCAACCGCTTCAAAGAGGCGCATGAGCATTTGAGCCGCGCCCGACGGATCTTTACGTGTCTCAAGGATAGGATTGCGTTGGCCCAGGTTGACGAAACCCGGGCTCGCGTATTCCTTACAGAGAAACGGGATGCAGAAGCAGAAAAGGCCGCCCGCTCGTCAGTACAGACGCTGGAAAACACTGACAGACCATCGTTGTTGGCAGAAGCATTGAAACGACACGGCATGGCATTAGCCCGGCTGGGGCATTACAGCACCGCACTCAATGCTTTCCGGCGCGCTATCGATTTATCTCAAGATAGTTTGAATCGCGCGGCGGACGTTGCGCTCACGGCGTTTCAGGAATTGGAAGCAAGGCTGGCGATTAAAGAAGAGATAACGACTTCGGGCAGACCATTGGACGAGGAAATCTTTTTACTCGAGCATGAGCTAATAAAATACGCACTTGACGACGCTGAGGGCCGAGTTACTTTTGCCGCGCGCACTCTCGGTATCTCATATCAGCGATTGACTCATAAACTACAGACAAAACACTCGGACTTACTCAAAGACCGAAGCCCGTTGCGTCGCCGAACCCGGAAACAGCCGCAAAAAGGCACAAAAATCACAAAACGAAGTTTAGAGTTCAAGCAGCTTTGCCTTATGTGCCTTTTTGCGGTTACTTCTTCCTGGCTGGGACTTTGACGACGAGTTTCTGTTTTTTGCGAACGACCTCGAACGTGTACGAGTCGAGCTGAGGGGTGACGCGAAATACCGAAACCGGTTTGCCGTTGATTGACTGAATAACGTCACCCGGCTCCAGGCCGGCATCGAAAGCGGCCGTCACCGGATCCACATAGACCACTAAAAGGCCGGCAGTGGTTCCGAGCTGCGATGCAACCAGCGGCTGCAACTCTATGGTCTCGATCCCCTGGCCAATTAACGAAAAGGCTCGCGGCGAAGGGAAACGCGGGCGCCAGTTGAAGTTGAAAGATCGATCCAGCATCCCACTCAACTTCACATTGATTGGCTCTTCCGCCGGACGATCAGGCCGGGCGACTGTAAACTCCACGAAACTACTCGGACCAGCCTGCTCCAACCACCACGTGAAATCGTCAGCGGTCTGAATGTCCTTGTCGTCGATCTTCAAAATCACATCGCCCGCGCGCAACGCCGCAAGCTCGGCCGGACTGCCCGGCACGATCGACGTCAACATGATCCCGCGATGCCTACCGGCCAGTGCCGCCGCGCGTTTCAACTCCCAACCGTGATTCTGAATCTGACCGACTTTGAGCTCCGCGACTGCTTCACCCTTCACGCCGAGCCATGGTCGCGGCACACTCGCCTGCCGCTCCAACACACGTTGCGCGGCACGTTTTATCAATGCGGCGGGCAAAATGCTCGCTTCACTTCCTTCCAAACCATCGATGATCCCGATCGTCTCACCGTCCTGGTTGACAGCAACGCCACCGATGTTTGCCTTTGACAGTTTCGGCGCACTGACTTTAAACCGCGCAACGCCACCGGAGGGCGCGCGTTGAACGTCTTGCACACGACCTTCGATCGCACCCATGCGCGCCAACAGCGGACGCGACTTACTCACCGGCTCTGGACCAAACAACAAGACAGTGTCACCAGTGCTAACGGCCTCGGCGCTGAACGCGCCAGCTTGACTCGAATTCTTGTTTTCGAGTTTCAGGATCGAGAGTCCGGTCACGCCATCGAAACCGATGTACTTCGCCGGCAGCCGTTTTCCGTCAGGACCAACTACTGTTACGTCCGGAGCATCGAGCAATTGGCTGCCGATGCGTGGAAACATTCCGGTTGCTCTCGGCCCACGAGGCACTACACGCAACGGCACAGCCGGTGGTCCAAACTCCACTTCAGCTTCCGGCAACCATGCTGCGATTGTTTCGCCGTCGTCCATCGCGAGACCGGCGATGACGTTCGTGTGTACGTCGTCGGTCAGGTTGAAAGCTGAATCGAGCGCTGCGATCGACTGCGCCTGCTCGGAGCGAAGCAGGAGGCGAAACATCTTGAGCCCGTTCAGACGATGAATGATCGTTACAACCTGCGGCGCAGCAGGAGCTCTGTCGGCGCTCGCGGCTTTTTGCGGTGCAGCAGGCAGATTTGGTGACGGCGCCGGAGTCTGCGCGGTCGCGATCGCGCCACAAAGTAGTGCGGTGCCTAATGTCGCCACTCGAATTGATGTATTAAAAATCGTCATCTTGCTAAAACTAACGTTTAGACTTCAGGCCGCTTTGCCCCAAAAAGAACAAGCTAATGCTTGAACTCTAAACTTAAAACTCTCACTTACCAGTCACGCTTCGGTGCAACCTGGTTTCCAGTTGGCACGATTTGTTGTGAACCAAAACTAATCGTCGGGACCGAGATCGTTTTCGCATTTCCGCGACCATCATCGAGAGAAACTGTGAACGGCTGCAGCGAAGCATCTATCGGAAAAGCTGCTGATACTCCCGCCCGCTCCATCACACCGATTACTTCCGCGCGCTCCTTGCTGAAATCCATCGACGACACTGCTCGTTTCTTGTACTCGATCTGCGGACGGCGGCCCTTTCGGATAACCGGAGGCTCCTCGTCATTAACAGCCACAGTCGTCGGTGCAGAAATGTTTGTTGTTGCGGCCGGTGGCTGCTCCGAAGTCACGGCCGGTTTAGACAGTTCAGGCTGTCGAGCCACTTCGTCAACATTTCTTGGCTCGTTCAAAACGTTTCGAACGACAACAGCGCCCGTCGCGAACAACAGCAGCATCGCTGCCACAGCCAAACCGCGGCGGGCAAACGGCCAGAAATACGAAGCGCCGCTCGGTTCATTAGCAAGTCGTGCACGCAAACGAAAATCAAAATCTGCCGGCGCCTCTACAGTGCCGAGACTCCTAACGATTTGCCGTAGCTTCGTCTGCTGCTCCTGAAACTCACGGCACGGAGCACACTCGCGCAGATGCACGGTCGCCGCGGTGCTGCACGCTTCATCAGGCATCAGCTCATCGAGCTCTCGACGAATCAGTTCGCAATTGTTTTTTCTCATAACTCCTT
>DAIOGT010000240.1:0-6822 GCA_036745095.1 Pyrinomonadaceae bacterium | reverse complement strand
ATCTCGGGTGTCGTTGCGGCGACCGCCGCAACCGGAGCCCCCGCGAAGCGAAGTTCAGTAAGCGGCGCGGGGATGATCGCTTTCACCCCGGGAATCTTCGCGGCCGCCTCAGTGTCGAGCTTTGTGACGCGCGCGTGTGCGTGAGGGCAGCGAAGCACGCGTGCGTAAAGCATGCCGGGCAGACGCTGATCATAGGTGTAGCGCGCTGCGCCCGCGGCTTTCAGTGGACCATCAACACGCGTGATGCGTTGATTGAGCAACTTGTGTTTGTCGTTTGGACCCCAGCCTGGACCGGAATCCGCGTCGACTTCGATCTCGACCATCTGCTCGACGCCGTTCACAACACGCGGCACGCGGATCTTCTTTTTGGGCTTTGGTGATGGTGACGGTTGTGCTTGTGGTTGCTGTTGCATGGTGCTTCCTGTTGCTTAAGCCTGAGATCCTTTTGCGGCAGCGAGAGCCGCTTCAAAAACGCGCGGGTAAGTTCCACAACGGCAGAAGTTGCCTTTACATGCTTCGCGCACTTCCGCGAGTGATGGATTCGGGTTCTTCTTCAGATACGCCGAGATAGTGGTGACGAATCCAGGCGTACAGAAGCCACACATCAACGCGTCCTTCTCGACGAATGCAGCCTGAACGGCATTCGGATTTTCCGGCGTTCCCAAACCCTCGACCGTGGTGATCTTTTTATTTGCCGCATCGACCGCGAGAACGAGGCAGGAGTAAACAGGTTTGCCGTCGAGCAGTACGGTGCACGCTCCGCACGTTCCCATATCGCAAACGAGTTTTGGACCAGTGACCGCAGGTTCGAGATGATTGCGCAGCGTGTTGAGCAGAGTCGTGCGCGGCTCAACCTGCGCCTCGCGTTTCTGTCCATTCACGTCGAGAACTACTTTCACGGTTCCCGAGAGTGATTGCGGATTTGCGGCCGGCTCGGCTGCTTCTGCTTCGACCCAGAGGTGGTCGGCGATAGCCGCTCCCGCACCGGCGATACCGACGCCTTTTAGAAACTTGCGCCTGCCTGGATCATGAGCGGTTTGTTGCTGCTTCTCACGATCTTCACGAGACTTGGTCATTGCTTCTCTCCCGCAGTAGTGTTATTGGTCAACCCATTTCCGGGTTTATCAGCGGTCACTGTGTTCTAAATTGGTCGCTATAAATTATCACAGGTCAGTGAATACCATGCATCCAGGCGTGCTACGTGACAGACTTTCCGGCGTGATCGCTTTTCCCGTCACGCCTTTTAAAGCAGATCTGTCTTTGGATCTTCCAGCGCTTCATCAGAATCTGACGCACTTGCTACAGTTTCAGATCTCCGCAATCGTTGCTGCCGGTGGTACTGGCGAGATGTACTCGCTAACGCCCGCAGAATACACGCGCGTAATCGAATTGACGGCGCTTGCTGTCGAGGACCGTGTTCCGGTGATCGCTGGTGTCGGATTCGGGCAGCGCCTCGCGATTGAGATGGCGCAGGCAGCCGAGAAAGCAGGCGCCGACGGGATTCTCGCTTTCCCGCCTTACTATGCGCAGGCTGAAGATGACGGGCTGTTTGAGTATTACCGGGCGATTGGCGATGCCACGCCGCTCGGCATGTTGATCTACAGTCGGGATTGGGCGAGCTTCACTCCGTCGATGGCGGACCGCTTGACTGCGATTCCCACTTTGATTGGGTGGAAAGACGGCCAGGGCGACATTCGTCGCTTGCAGACGCTCATCAATCACATCGGGGACCGGTTGCACTGGATTGGCGGCGCCGGCGACGATCTGATCGCGGCTTACTTCAGCATCGGTGTCAGTACATTCAGTTCGAGCATTGCAACCGTCGCACCTCGGCTGGCGTTGAAGCTGCACGAATTGGCTGACGGTGGTGATTGGGAGGCGCTCAACGGATTGTTGGACCGCTGTGTGATTCCGCTTTACGCGTTGCGTGCGCGCCGAAAGGGGTACGAAGTTTCGGCGATGAAAGCGATGATGGACATGGTTGGTCTGAATGGGGGTCCAGTACGTCCGCCACTCGTCAATGTCAGTCCCAACGAAGAAGACGAGCTCCGTACGATACTCGCGAGTTGGGAAAAGTTTTTATGAAATCCGAATTTTAGCGGCCTTAGTCTGTGTGCGGATGTTAATATGCGGCGCCAGCCCTGCGGAATCTCAGCGTGTTGAAGGAGTTGTGGTGTTTTGAAGGTCTCACTTTTCGTCACGTGTCTCGTCGATCAAATGTGGACCAGCATCGGCGTGAGCAGTGTCGAGGTGCTGCGGCGTGTCGGTTGTGAGGTTGAGTTTGATAAGCGCCAGACGTGCTGCGCGCAACCGGCATTCAACACCGGTTATCTTGACGAAGCGCGCCTTGTTGCGCGACGTTTCATAAGCATCTTCGAAGAGAGCAAAGCCGACGCGATTGTCAGTCCTTCAGGTTCCTGCACGGCGATGGTCCATCATTACGAGCAATTGTTTGCGGGTGACGCCGAGTGGCTCCCCCGAGCTAAAGCGATTGCGGCGAAGACGCACGAGCTAAGCTCGTTCCTCGTCCGCGTGCTCAAAAAGGAAGACGTTGGCGCGTCGTGGAACGGACGATTGACGTGGCACGACGCGTGTCACGGTCTGCGTGATCTAAATATCAAAATGGAACCGCGCAGGTTGATTCGCAACGTGCGGGGCGCAGAATTCGTCGAACTCGAGAACGCGGATGCGTGTTGCGGTTTTGGCGGCACTTTCTCAGTGAAATATCCTGAGATCTCTGTAGCGATCCTGGACCAGAAGATCGACGCGATCGAGCGTGCGGGCGTGCAGGCCGTGGTGTCAGGTGATGCGAGCTGCCTGATGCAGATCGGTGGCAGGTTATCGCGGAAGCGATCGAAGGTGCGAGTCATGCATCTGGCGGAACTGTTAAATGAATCATCTGAGCAGTGAGACCTTCAAGGAGAATGCCAGAGCGGCGCTCGCAGATGTGCAACTGCGCGGTGCCCTGAAGAACGCCACCTCGCTGTTTGGTGAGCGGCGCAAAGCAGCGGCCGCAAGCCTTCCGAACTGGGAAGATCTGCGCAGCCAGGCCCGCGCGATCAAAGACGAAGTGCTTTCGCATCTCGATCGGTATCTCGAAGAGTTTGTCGGCAATGCTGAGAGTCGCGGCGCCATAGTTCACTGGGCACGCGACGCGGCGGAAGCAAATTCGATAATTTGCGGACTAGCCGCCGAGCGAAACGCGCGCATCGTCGTCAAAAGCAAGAGCATGACGACTGAAGAGACGCATCTCAACGACGCTCTTGAAGCCGCGGGGATGCAGGTGGTTGAAACAGATCTCGGCGAGTACATCATTCAGCTCGCCGGCGAGCCGCCTTCACACATCATCGCGCCCGCGATTCACAAAACGCGTCGGCAGATCGGCGAGCTCTTCACTGCCGAGCTAGGCATGCCGCCAACCGACGATGTAGCCGAACTGACGCGCACCGCGCGCGCGACGCTGCGCGATCGTTTCGCCGCTGCCGACCTCGGCATCAGCGGTGTGAACTTCGCAATCGCTGAAACCGGCACGATCGTGATCGTCGAGAACGAAGGGAACATTCGTTTAACCACGAGTTTGCCGCGTATACACATCGCGGTGATGGGAATCGAAAAAGTCATACCGCACTTTGCCGACCTCGATGTGTTTCTGAAGCTGCTGCCTCGTTCCGGCACAGGACAAAGTTTAACGACTTACCAGTCGTTCATCACGGGAATAAAACACAGACCGACGGATGAAGGGCCGGAGGAGTTACACATCGTGTTGCTCGATAACGGGCGGTCGCGAATGCTGGCCCATCCAGTGACGCGCCAATCGCTCGCTTGTATCCGTTGCGGCGCGTGTTTGAATGCGTGCCCGGTGTACCAGCAGGTCGGCGGACATGCTTACGGATCTGTTTATCCGGGTCCGATCGGTGCGGTAATCACGCCCCAATTGATGGGGATAGAAAAAACAGCGCAACTTCCGTACGCCTCGAGTTTGTGTGGCGCGTGCCGTGAAGTTTGTCCGGTCAAGATCGACATACCGCGGTTGTTGTTACATCTGCGTGGAGAAATCAGCCCGCGCAAAGGCAGTTTCGCTGAGCGTTTTGCTTTCAAGGTGTGGGCGAGAGTGATGACAAATCCGGCGCTTTACAAAATAAGCTCGGTTGCTGGCCGGATCCTTCAGCGCGTTGTGCCCGTTTCGAGAGCATGGACCAACGGCCGCGACCTGCGTCCGATTGAGTCGAAGAGTTTTCACGATTTGTGGTCCAATGACTAAATCCGCACGCGCATCGATTCTCAGCTCCATCCGCACGCACCTTGCGGCAAGTGCGCCGTTCGACGTCGAGGAAAATTATTCTTATCCGGAAATTCCTATAACTCTGCCTAAATCAGATCCGATACATCGGTTCAAGGAATCCGTTGAAGCTGTATCAGCACACTGCATCATAACCACGGAGGTCACGGATGCTATAAATCAGATCATCGCGGATCTGAAACCGGAGCGTATCGCGAAATCAGATAACGCCCCGAACGCGCACGATATCTTCGATTTTGATGTTGGGATTTCGAGTGCTCAAGCCGCGATTGCAGAAACGGGCACGCTCGTGCTCGACAGCAGTTGCGAACGCCATCGGTTGGTTTCGCTTGTGCCTCCAGTGCATATTGCCATCGTCAACGCTTCGAAAATTTGCGAAACGCTGAGCGAAGCCCTGGCAGTCTTGCGAAAAGATAAAGAGATCAGCCCGGCAGTCACATTTATTACCGGACCATCGCGCACGGCCGACATCGAGTTAACACTCGCGATCGGTGTGCACGGCCCGCGGGAGTTGTTCGTGATCGTTAACGCAGCAGCGTAGTTAGCGGGAAAACTCTTAACAGGAAAACATCATGCGCAAATTGTTTCTGATACTGCTTGTCCTGACTTTAGCGATCGCCTGCACGCCGAATGGTGGCCCAGCCACTGACAACACGAAGAAGAAATTCACAATAGCGGTTATCCCGAAAGGCACGACGCACGAATTCTGGAAAAGCATTCACGCCGGCAGCAACAAGGCCGCGAGTGAGCTCAGCGCGCAAGGCACCGAAGTCGAAGTGATTTGGAAAGGCCCTTTGCGCGAAGACGATCGCGAACAGCAGATACAGGTCGTTGAAGGTTTTGCCGCGCAGGGCGTGAGCGGCATCGTGCTCGCGCCGCTCGACGATCGCGCGCTCGTTCGTCCGGTTGCGGATGCGCAACGTGCGGGTGTGCCAACAGTAATCATCGACTCGGGTTTGGAATCGGATCAGTATGTCAGCTTCGTCGCGACCGACAACCGCAAAGGCGGGACACTTGCCGCCGATCGCATGGGCCAACTTCTGAATGGCAAAGGCAAGGTGCTCATGCTGCGATACGCGGAAGGGTCGGCGAGCACGAACGAACGTGAACAAGGTTTCGTCTCACAAATGAAAGCGAAGTTTCCGGAGATAGAACTGGTATCGACGGATCAATACGCGGGCGGGACGCGTGATACCGCAAAACGAGCGGCGGAAAATCTTTTGAATCGTTTTGCCGACGAAGTGCAAGGGATCTTCACGCCGAATGAGTCGTCGACCGCGGGCATGCTGCTGGCGCTTCAGGACATCGGCAAGGCCGGGAAGATTTCGTTTGTCGGCTTCGATTCGAGCCAGAGTTTTATCGACGCCATCAACGCGAACCAGTTGCACGGCATCGTCGTACAGAACCCGTTCAACATGGGTTACCTGGGTGTGCGCACTATGGTTGACAGCCTGCTCGGTAAACCGGTTGAGAAGAAGATCGACACCGGCGTGATGCTCGTCACGAAAGAAAATCTTCAGTCGCCGGAAGTTAACGCATTACTCCATCCGCCGTTGGACCAGTATTTAAAATAGACCGCAGATGGCACGGATAAATAAATCGGGATTTTTTATTCGTGTAATCCGCGGCTTCGGCCCGGTGCTCGGCCTGCTGCTGGTGATCGGCATCTTCTCGCTCCTCGTCGATACTCCCGGCAGGCTGCTCTCACCAAACAATTTGCGCATCGTCCTTTCACAGACGGTCATCGTCGCGATTGGCGCGATCGGCATGACGCTGATCATTATAAGCGGCGGCATCGATCTGGCCGTCGGATCGACGATCGCTTTGACAGGCGTCGTCACAGCTCTCGCGATCAACGCCGGCATGCCGCCGTCAGGCGCTTTGATGTCCGGAATTTTGATCGGCGGACTCGTCGGCGTCATCAATGGTTTCGTGATCACGCGTTTGAGAGTCGTGCCGTTCATTGCCACTCTCGGAATGCTCGGCGTCGCTCGTGGCGTGGCGAAGTGGCTGGCGAACCAGCAGACGGTTAACATGCCGGGCACGTGGTTGAATGAACTCCTGGTAATGTTTCCGAACCCGTCATGGCTGCTGGTTGCGCCGGGCGTGTGGATCGCAATCATACTCGCTCTTTGTGCTGCGATTGTTTTGCGCAACACGGTGTTTGGGCGACGCGTGTTTGCGCTCGGCTCAAACGAAGCTGCTGCACGGGCGTGTGGTATTGCGACTGACAGGCTAAAGATTTGGATCTACGGCCTTGCGGGGTTGCTGTTTGGACTCGCCGGTGTCATGCAGATGTCGCGTTTGCGACAAGGCGATCCGACAGTCGCGGCGGGATCGGAGTTGGACATCATTGCGGCGGTCGTGATCGGCGGTGGCAGTTTGAATGGCGGTGAGGGAAGCATTCTGGGATCGATGATCGGCGCGTTGATCATGGCGTTCCTGCGTAATGGTTGCCAGCAGGTCGGTTGGCCCAACTACATTCAGGAGATTATTATCGGCGCGATTATCGTGGTGGCGGT
>DAIOGT010000239.1:4944-6827 GCA_036745095.1 Pyrinomonadaceae bacterium | reverse complement strand
CGGTCTAATGGGGACAGTTTGCAAACAAATTAAGGAGACCAGAAAGTCATGAAGAGAATTGCCGTTGTTGTCGCTAATTTGCTCACCCTCGTAATGTTGGTGGGACCAGTTTCAACGTTGCGCGTGGTTGCGCAATCAAAAGTAGTTGAGCCCACCGACCGGACGATACTACCGATCCCTGAACCCAAAGTTCCTAATAGCACCGTGTTCGATGCCCGCAGTGCAACGCCGCCGGACCGCTTTGTGGTGAGGGCACCGAAGGACGCGCCCAACGTTCTTATTGTGCTGATCGACGACATGGGTTTCGGCATGTCCGAAGCTTTTGGCGGACCCATCAAAATGCCGACGGCTACGCGCCTGGGAAATAACGGGCTTCGCTACAACCAGTTTCACACCACGGCGCTCTGCTCCCCAACCCGCGCGGCGCTAATGAGCGGCCGTAACCACCACTCGGCCAACTTCGGCTCGATCGCAGAGACAGCCACGTCCTTCCCCGGACAAACGGGCCAACGTCCCAACAGCGTCGCATATCTGGCGGAGATGGTCCGGCTGAACGGTTACAGCACAGCACAGTTTGGCAAGAACCACGAAACTGCACCCTGGGAGGTCAGTCCTTCGGGCCCGTTTGATCGCTGGCCAACCCGCTCCGGTTTCGACAAGTTCTACGGCTTTATGGGCGGCGAGACAAATCAATGGGCGCCGTTTCTGTACGACGGGATGACCCCGGTCGAGCTGCCGAAGGACCCGAACTACCATTTCATGACAGACATGACCGACAAGGCAATCAGTTGGATGGGTGCTCAGAAATCTCTCACGCCTGACAAGCCCTTCTTTATGTATTTCGCGCCGGGGGCAACACACGCGCCTCATCACGTGCCGAAGGAATGGATCGCGAAGTACAAGGGCAAGTTTGATCAGGGCTGGGACAAGCTGCGTGAGGAAACGCTGGCGCGGCAGATCAAGTTGGGAGTTGTTCCAGCAGGCACCAAGCTCGCGCCGAAGCCGGAGGCGATCAAGGACTGGAACACCCTGTCCGCTGATGAGAAGAAGCTCTTCGCTCGACAGATGGAAGTCTTCGCTGGCTTTGGCGAGTACACCGATACAGAAGTCGGGAGGCTAATAGATGCGATTGGCGATACGGGTCAGCTCGACAACACACTCATTTTCTACATCGTCGGCGACAACGGTACCAGCGCGGAAGGCGGCATGAGCGGGCTCTACAACGAGATGACCTATTTCAACGGCCAGCGCGAGGCCGTTGCAGACATCCTGAAACATTACGACAAGCTCGGTGACGCATCGACCTACCCGCACTTCGCTGCCGGCTGGGCGGTTGCCGGCGACACTCCTTTCGCATGGACCAAGCAGGTTCCTTCTGATTATGGCGGTACCCGCAACGGAATGATTGTCCACTGGCCCAAGGGCATCACCGCTAAGAACGAGATGCGCTCGCAGTGGCATCACGTAATCGACGTCGCTCCAACCATACTGGAGGCAGCGGGCCTGCCTGAGCCGAAGAGCGTGAACGGAACAGTGCAAAGGCCAATCGAAGGAGTGAGCATGCTCTACACCTTCGCTAACGCGAAGGCCCCGGACCGCCACACCACGCAGTATTTCGAGATCTTTGGCAACCGGGCCATCTACAACGATGGTTGGTTCGCCCGCACCATTCATCGGGCTGCGTGGGAATTCAAACCACGAGGGACGCTCGAAGCCGACGTTTGGGAGTTGTTTGACACCCGGGCGGACTTCAGTCTGGCCAATAATCTGGCCGCACAGAACCCTGCCAAACTCAAAGAAATGCAAGCTCTTTTTCTGTCGGAAGCTGCTAAGTACCACGTCCTGCCTCTGGATGACCGAACGCTGGATCGGCTGAACGCGGC
>DAIOGT010000239.1:1325-4844 GCA_036745095.1 Pyrinomonadaceae bacterium | reverse complement strand
TATGACGGAGGTGGCGCCGGCAAAGGCGGCGTGGGCACGATTCTTGTCAACGGCCAAAAGGTAGCTTCGAGTCGGATCGAACAAACCCAATGTTGCATGTTCTCAGCGGACGAAGGCGCCGACGTTGGGACCGACGAAGGCACAGCGGTCAGTGCAGGTTATGCGGTGCCGTTCAAATTCAACGGCAAGATCAAAAAGGTGACAATCGAACTGCAACCGACTACTACGCCGGCGACCGCAAGCGAAGTAGACAAAGCGCGGAGGAAAGCCGCTGTGAAGGTGGGGCTGTCTAACTAACGCCTTTAGGCAGAGGAGGGCGAACAGTGTATCGGTTGGTTTGCGACCAGCTAATGAAAAGTTATTGGTGAAGAGGAGAAAGTAATGAAACGTAGAGTGCCGATCGCAATGGTGTTTGCCATGAGCCTGTTTATCGCGGCTCCCTGCTTCGCGAAAACGAAGGAGCAGAAGCGGGCCGCCGTCAGCAAGAGCGCTCAGCAAACACTCGCAAAGCTTTACAAGGTACAACCCTCCGCTAAGGCCACGATCAAAGCCGCGGCCGGATATGCAACCTTCAGCAATTTCGGCATGAAGATCCTTTTGGCCGGCGGTGGCAAGGGACAGGGTATCGCCTTCGACAACGCCACGAAGAAGGTCACATATATGAAGATGATCGAGCTTCAGGCAGGTTTGGGAATGGGTATCAAGAAATTCCGCACCATCTTTGTCTTTGAAACAACAGACTCGATGGACCATTTCGTGAACAACGGCTGGGAGTTTGGCGGCCAGGCTACAGCGGCAGCGAAGTCGAGCGACAAGGGAGGCTCATATCAGGGAGCGGTGCAAGTGATGTCGGGAGTCTGGATGTATCAACTCACCGATAAGGGCCTTGCGCTGGAGCTTACCGGCAAAGGCACGAAGTACTACAAAGATAACGACCTGAACTGAGCCTTAGAGTTCCCGTTATTCCACACGCGTCTACTTTGACGTTATGAACGTGAGATGACCAGAACGCAAACCTTTGAGAAAGGACTTCTATGCTTAAAAACCCTCGTGCTGAGCAGCGACCTGTTCATCATTGCAAGTTCCGTCCACTGCTTTTCTGTTTCACCTTTATCCTTCTGGCGCTCGCTTTGGCTTGCAGTCGCGCCGCCGAACAACCCGCGACTACTACCGCCAATAATGATCCGGATCAATTGCTGCGGCAGATGTCGGAGAAGCTTGCTCAAGCAAAGAACCTCAGCTTCAAAGTTGAGCGCAAGTTGGATGCGGCATTGGTTGAAGGACGAAATGTTGCTGAGAACGCTGTGATAGAAATCTCAGTCTCTCGACCAGGCAAGTTTCACGCTAAGTCGGACAGCACAGACAACGCTCGTCAGATTTTCTTTGACGGCCAGAGTCTTTCGATTTACGACCAGACCATGAAGCTCTACGCCACTGCGCCGGTGGTCGGCACGATTGATGAAGCCGTGGCAAAGATCGATGAAACGTACGGATTCACACCGCCTTTGGCCGAGTTCATTCTCAGCGATCCCTACGGAGCGCTGAGCAAGCAAATCAAGACCAGGACTTACAAAGGTAAGGAGAGTATAGCCGGCGTTGAGTGTCATCATCTGAGCTTATCCGCCGACGAGGCCGACTCAGAACTGTGGATCGGTACCGCCGATCTGTTGCCGCGTAAGCTGGTGGCGACGTTCAAGAATCGCGAAGGCAACCCGCAACTTCAGGCAGTTTTCTCGAATTGGAATCTGTCTCCCACTTTGGATGACAAGATGTTCGCGTTCGTCGCGGGAAATGACGTCGAGAAGATCGAGATGATCACTGAAGCACAGATGAAAGAGGCCGCAGCAAAAGAAAGCGCTGCAGCGGAAGTGCCAACCCGCAAAAATCCGTGACATCAGTCACAAGGGAGAAGGGAACTTAAAAGCGATGAAAACAACAAACAGAAGTTACCGCGGGAAGTTTCGAGCCGCCCTTGAACTAGGCAAAACAATTAGCCGTGTTGCTCTCGTTGGCGCCCTGGTGCTGTCCAGTGTGTCCGTCGCGCTGGCCCAGGTTTACGGCGTTCGGCGAACGGCAGTGGTGAGAGGCCCGAATACGACTGTGGTGGCTAGTAGAACCACTGTCGTCGCGGGCGGAACCGCGCTGCCGCATGGGTACATCGCAGCCCTGCCGGGTGGTTATCGCGCCGTCGTCGTTTCGGGTGCGCGCTACTACACCGTGGGGGGCGTTTATTACCGGCCGCAAATATACGGCGGCCGCACGGTATATGTCCGAGTCCACATATAGATTGAATTTATCGCAACTGCCTCGTAGATGAGTACGTCGTGGCAAGCAGCTTTCTACAATTGAAAGGAAAATGAAATCAATGTCATTCATTCCGAGACTATGCATCGCGCTCAGCGTTGCTTTGGTCTTAGCGAGTGTCGGCGCAATCAGCCTTAATGCGCAGACTCCAACTGAAAACTCGTCAACCAGTACCGCCGCAACTGCGGCTTCAACCAATGCGCCAAAGGCGATCGACAGCAAGAAGTCTGACGTCACTGCCAATGTTGACACCGTGCGCGTCGCTGTTTCCAGTGCAACTGCCAAACCGATAAATTCGCCGCCGACGCCAGTCCCGCAAACCACGGATCCGGACCCGGACAAATGGCAGTTTCAGTTTAGCCCCTACTTCTGGCTCGCCGGCCTTCACGGCACTGGCGGCGTTGGCAACCGCACCGTCGCTGTGGATGAGAGTTTCAGCGATGTCTTTGACGCGTTGAACTTCGCCTTGATGGGAACGTTTGAGGCGCGGAAGGGCAAGTTCATTTCGCTAACGGATCTGGAATACGTGAGTGTCTCTGACGAAAAGGCAACGCCAGGTCCACTGTTCTCTACCGTCGATGCAGGCTTCAAAGTCTTCATCTTTGATCAAGAGGTGGGCTACCGCGTTTTGGAAAATTCGGAGAAAGGCGCATCGCTCGACGTAGTAGGGGGCGCTCGAGTCTGGCGTGTGAAAACGGACTTCGAGTTTGGTGCTGGAATCCTTCCGGCAACTCGGATCGAGGCCAGTCGAAGTTGGGTGGATGCGGTGGGCGGACTGCGCGGCAAAATGGCCCTCTCACAGAAGATGTTTCTAACCGGCAAATTTGATCTCGGCGGCGGTGGTTCGCAGTTTACGTGGCAGGTATTTGGCGGCGCAGGCTACAACCTTAATCCGAAAATCGCTTTGATATTTGGTTACCGAGTTCTGGATGTCGACTACGACAAAAATAATTTTGTCTACGACATGAACCAGCGCGGACCCATCCTGGGATTGGGATTCAAGTTCTAAGCCAATAGACATTCAAGAAAAACAGCCGATCACCCAAAACTATGCCAAAGGACACATCCTTTCTCTGTCTTGGTTCGGCTCTTTGTGGCTGTGTTTCTGCGATCAAGATCGCCCTCACGCTGTTTCTCTTTATGTTTATGAGCTGTACGCAGGCGGTTAAAGCACAACAGTCCGATACGCGCAATGAATTTTGGCCCGAGATCGAT
>DAIOGT010000239.1:0-1225 GCA_036745095.1 Pyrinomonadaceae bacterium | reverse complement strand
GCCGTCGGCGTTCAGCAATCATTGAGGCGTGGCCCGCTCCGAAAAATGCTGCTGCCCAAGCGTCAGGTCATTCTGGATCTCTACTACATGCGGCAAAACGACAGCCGCGCTGAAATACAGCATGTGAATGCCATAGGGGCATCACTAGCTTTCTACTTTTGAGACCGAGAGCACTACACATGGCCCCGCCAGAAATCTCAAACGAAGCTCCGGAATTCTCACTCGTATTAGGTGGTCCACTGTTTGACTTTTTCCGGCGGGCACGTCTATCGGGCCATACTCTGGAATTTGCGCGGCGCCGGGTCGTGGTGATCGCAGGTGTGGCGTGGCTGCCGCTCTTGTTCTTAGCGTTGATTGGCGGGCACGCCATCGGCGGAGAACTGCAGATTCCATTCCTTTACGATATCGAGGCGCAGGTTCGTTTTCTGATAGCACTTCCGATTTTGATCGTCGCCGAAGTGATCGTCCATTCTCGCCTCGTTCACACGGTCAGAAGATTTGTGGAGCGGCGCCTAATCGTCCCTGAAGACATGACGAAATTTCATGCGGCCATCGACTCGGCGATGCGTATCCGCAACTCATTGGCGGTAGAAGTCACACTGCTGATTCTTGTATACACGCTGGGACTGTGGTTGTGGCGGAGCCAGATCGCAACCGGCTCCCCAAGCTGGTATACAAAGCCTGAAGGAACGGCCTTGCATCTCACACTTGCCGGGTATTGGTATGCTTTCGTCAGCATCCCGATCTTTCAATTCATGCTGGTGCGTTGGTACCTGCGGTTCTTCATCTGGTTCCAGTTTCTTTGGAGAGTCTCCAAGCTTAACTTGCGCCTCATTGCCACTCACCCTGATCGGGCTGCGGGAATTGGCTTCCTCGGTCAGAGTGCTTATGCCTTTGGTCCTATTCTGTTTGCGCAGGGCACTATGCTTGCTGGGCTAATTGCCAACCGGGTCTTGCATGGTGGTGAGAATCTTATGGCTTTTAAGATGGAACTCGCCGGTTTAGTGGTCTTCATGATTTTGTTGCTTTTCAGCCCTCTACTTTCGTTCAACCCACCCCTTTCGCGCGTTAAGCGTGAGGGCTTGCGAGCTTACGGCCGATTGGGCAGCCGTTACGTTGAGGCCTTCGAGGAAAAGTGGATCAGGGGAGCAGCGCCGAACGATGAAGAACTCCTTGGCAGCGCAGATATCCAGTCGCTAACCGACTTGGGAAACAGCTTTGCGGT
>DAIOGT010000238.1:3714-6917 GCA_036745095.1 Pyrinomonadaceae bacterium | reverse complement strand
AGTCACTGGTCACGGAGACGCTGGAAGTTGCTACCGAAGATGCGTTATTAATGACGATGAAATTAGCCCGTCAAGAAGGATTACTGGTTGGCCCGAGCTCCGGCGCGAATGTTTTTGCCGCGTGGCGTGTGGCTGCTGCGCTGCGTGAGCCGGCGGTTGTAGTGACAGTGCTGTGCGATGGTGGCGAACGTTACTTAAATGACTAAACCAAACATTTCTACAAGACTCGTGCACGCCGGCGAGCGACGCGCATTGCCGGACGCGATGCCCGTCTCCACGCCGATCTATGCCTCCGCAACGTTCACCTACGACACGATGCAGGAGATCGATCAGGTCTTTAGCGGTGAAAAACAGGGATTCATCTACACGCGTTACGGCAACCCGACAATCGCCGCACTCGAAGAAGCAGTTTGCGAAGTCGAAGAAGGCGCGTTCGCTTGCGCATACGCGACCGGCATGGCGGCCGTGCATGCAGCGCTTATCGCGTGCGACTTGAAATCGGGATCGACTGTTCTCGCTTCGCAGGATCTCTATGGTGCAACCACCAGCCTGCTCAACACGGTGTTCGCTAACTTCGGCGTGAAGACAGTTCACGTTGATTACAGTGATCTCGAAACCGTGCGCGCGAAGGCACGCGAGATTCGGCCGCAAGTGATGATCGCGGAAACGATCTCAAATCCGTTGCTGAAGGTCTGTGATATCGAAGCGTGTGTCGAGATCGCGCGCGAGAACGGCGCACGTTTGATTATCGACAATACGTTCGCCACGCCTTACCTGCGGCAGCCGTTAACGCTCGGCGCAGACATCGTTGTGCACAGCGCGACGAAATATATGGGAGGTCATGGCGACACGATGGGCGGCCTCGTGATCTCGCGCGACGAGATGGACAGCATCGCGCTCATCAGCGTGATGAAACTTGTCGGCGGTGTCTTGGGTGTTTGGGAAGCGCACGAGATCCTGCGGGGGTTGAAGACGCTGGCCGTCCGGATGGACCGTCAGTGTGACAATGCGCGCGCGCTGGCTGGTTATCTAAAGGAACACGAACGCATCGGTCGCGTTCATTATCCCGGTCTTGGCGCGCTGGTTTCCATTGAGCTGCGCGACAATACAAAAGAAGCAGCGTTCCGTTTCATGGACGCGTTGAAGTTGATTGTTCGATCGACTAGTCTCGGCGACGTTTTTTCGAGTGTCCTGCATCCGGCGACGGCTTCACACCGAGATCTGTTGCCGGCGAGACGAGCAGAGCTGGGGATTGTCGATGGTCTCGTGCGCATCTCGGTCGGTATCGAAAAGATCGACGACCTCATTGCCGATATCAAACACGGATTAGACGGATGATCCGAATCGCTGAAAAACAGATAGACGAAATTCGCGCGCATGGCGTGAGGGATTATCCGTACGAGTGTTGTGGGTTGCTGCTGGGGCGATACGAAACCGATGCCAAGACAGTAAGTGAGACATATCCGATCTCTAATGCGCGCGAAGAAAGTGCGAAGCGCAACCGGTTTTTGATCGCGCCCGAGGAGTTGATGCGCGGTGAGCGATATGCGCGCGATAGAGATCTTGAAGTCGTCGGGTTTTACCATTCGCATCCCGACTCACCAGCCGTGCCGTCGCAATACGATCTCGAGCACGCGTGGCCCACATATTCGTACATCATCGTTTCCACGCGTGTGAGCGAGGCGACGGATCTATTTTCGTGGGAACAGGAGCCTGATCGGTCAAAATTCAATCCAGAAGAAATAGATATAAGTCCGCGGTAAAAGAGGTTTTTAAATGCCAGTCACAATCACAATTCCAGCGCCGTTGAGACAGTTCGCCAGTGGACAATCACAGATCACGGTGGAAGCGAAAACTGCCGGCGAGGCGCTCGATCTACTCACCTCAACACACGCTGCGCTGCGTCGCCATCTGTTCAACGATCAGAACGTGCTGCGCAACTTCGTCAACGTTTATCTCAACGACGAAGACATTCGCCACGCGTCTGGTCCTGAGACCCCGGTAAAAGACGGCGATACGATCATGATCGTTCCATCAATCGCGGGCGGCGCTGTGATCGAGTCGGAAGTGGGCCAGTCGTTGCCGGAGCTCTCAAACGAAGAGATTTTGCGGTACAGCCGTCACTTGATCATGCCGGAAGTCGGCATGCAGGGGCAGCGTCGTCTCAAAGCCGCGAGTGTATTGATGATCGGCACGGGCGGCCTCGGCGCGCCGGTGGGAATGTATCTGGCCGCAGCGGGCGTCGGGCGAATCGGTATCGTCGATTTCGACGTTGTGGAAGAATCGAATTTGCAACGACAGATCATTCACGGCACGAAAGATCTCGGCCGCCGCAAGATCGAATCCGCGCGAGATCGTTTGCGTGACATCAACCCGCACATCGAGATCGAGACTCACGAGTCACGTCTCACGAGTCACAACGCGATGCGGCTCTTTCGCAACTACGACATCATCGTCGATGGCACTGACAACTTTCCCACACGTTATCTCGTCAACGATGCGTGTGTGTTGAGCGGCAAGCCAAATGTTTACGGCTCGATCTTCAGGTTTGAAGGGCAGGCGAGCGTGTTCTGGGCCGAGAAGGGCGCGTGCTACCGCTGCTTGTATCCGGAGCCGCCGCCGCCCGGACTTGTGCCGTCGTGTGCTGAAGGTGGCGTGCTCGGCGTGTTGCCCGGGATCGTCGGCGCGATCCAGGCGAACGAAACGATCAAGATTATTCTCGGTGCTGAAGATCTGCTGATCAATCGTCTGCTGTTGTTTGACGCGTGGCCCATGAAGTTTCGCGAGTTCAAGCTGCGTAAGGATCCGAAGTGTCCCGTTTGCGGGGAGCAACCGACGATCAAGGAACTGATCGACTATGAAGAGTTTTGCGGCATCGCTGCGCACCAACTGCCACAGCCTGAGTCGAAGCTCGAAGAGATCTCGGCAACCGAATTGAACGCGCGTCGCTTACGCGGCGATAAGATCCAGATCGTCGACGTGCGCGAGCCGCACGAGTTTGAGATCGCACGCATACCGGGGACAAAATTGATACCGCTGGGCCACGTCGTGAGCCGGATGAACGAGATCGATCCCGAGGTCGAAACGATCGTTCACTGCAAAGGCGGTGTGCGCAGCGCGAAAGCGATCGAGGCTTTGAAGCGCGCGGGATACCAGGGTCGCCTGATCAATCTCAAAGGCGGGATCACGGCGTGGTCCGAGGA
>DAIOGT010000238.1:0-3614 GCA_036745095.1 Pyrinomonadaceae bacterium | reverse complement strand
AGCCTCTCGTAGATGTAGACGATCATCGGGTACTTCTTCTTCGGATCGAAGTTGTCCGGTTTGAGAAGCAGACCCTTCAAAGGCACGCCGTCAATGTTCTTGAAACTCACGAGCTCACCGGTGCCCCACGTGTATGCAGCGCGTTGCGCGTCGCCGTTGCTGACGCGTTTCAACTCGCGGAACGTGCTATTCGTCATCCAAACATCGGGAAACTGATCGAAGCGCGAAGCAGTCATAATCAACACGTCTGCATCTTTTGCTTTGGTCGGATTGTTGAAATCTTTCGCGGCCATCAGCAGCTTTTGCGGCGCGGCGGTGCTGTTGACTTTGTCTCGATAAAAACCGGAATCACGAGTTTCCTGGTTTTCTGCTGACAGCAGCATCGGCTTGTCCGGATCGATCCAGCGTTCACGCGGATCGAGTCGCACATAGCGCAGCGTGGTCTTTTCTTTTCGGCCGACTTCGTCAGTGAGGTTTGTTGCCGCGCTGCCGTCAGGCGCCACGCGCCAGATGTCATAGCGATCGTAAATCAACACGTCGGCATCGTCTTTGGTCCAACCGGCGACGCCGTAGGAGTTAGGTGTCGAAGGCGTGTCGTTCTCTTCGTTGTAGAAACTAACGGCGATGCTTTTCGTGAGGTTTACGCTCGAGCCGCCGTTGACCGAATAGGAATGCCAGTCTTTGCCGTCGAAGTAGACGGCATATTTCGCGTTTGGAGAAAGCGAAACATTGCCGCGTTGCTTCGTTAGCAGTGGCTTGCGCGAACCGTCAGAGGTGTTGACGAGGTAGTAGTCACTGAAGCCCGGATCGTAGTCGTTGCTCACTCGGTATTTACGATTGTCAGATCCGATCGCGTAGCTGCCGTCATTCGACGGCGCGAGGTTTTCCATCGTTTCATCGGCGAGCTGAACAAATTTTTTCTCGTTTAGATGGTAGACCGCACGATACGAGCGGTTTCGATCCTGCTCGGCGCGTACCTTCTGAATGGGCTGCACGTAATCGTCTTTCCAGTGCCACAGATCGACGAGCACTTTTTCATCCGTAGCCGGTTCCTCATCTGGATTTTTTTCGGGCTCAGGCGGAGGCGCAGTGCCGAAAAATAGACGACTGCCGTCGAGTGAGAAACTGAGATTTGCACGCTCGCTCACCACGAACTCTTTGCGGAAGCCGGGCGAAGAAATGGAGACGATCTCCGTCGCCTGCGGATCTTTGCGGTTCCAGTGGTAGACGCGAAACCTCGGTTGCTTCGCGGCGGCGTCTTCCTTATCGCTCGTGAACGCGAGCTGCGTGTTGTCTTCATCCCACGTGAGACGTTGATACTTTCCTTTGCCGCTGAGCAGTGCGATGGGTGAAGCGTCGGAGTCAGTCGTGACTGCGTAGACGCCGTTAGTGTCTTCCTTACGCGACGAAGTTGTGAATACGAGTGTCTTAGCGTCTTTGCTGATGGTGAAGTCAAGGGCATCGCTGAACTTCCGCTCGGCGCCGGTTGCTGTGTTACGAAGGACGAGCTCCGTGCCGTATTCTTTTTTACCCCGAGAACGACCGGCAGGGCGCGGACTCGGCGTTGGTGCCCCGGCTTCTGTTGAAGGCGCCGGGCTCGGCTCCGGGGAACTGCTCGGCGCTGCCGGGCTCGGCTCCGGAGACGGCGGCGTTGTGCTCGGCTCGGGAGAGCTGCCAGGCGCCGGCGCGCTCGGTCCACCGGATCGTGCCGGCGGTGTTGTAGCCTCCAACAAGTACGCGATGAAGCCTCCACCGTCTTCAGGTACGCGGAAATTCTTCACTCTTTCGATGCGCGTCACCGTACCGTTCGAGAGGTTCATGATCGCGAGGCCATTCCTGGGCATGTCCTCCGGCTTCTTTTTTTCTTTCTTTGCCTTCGTCAACTCAGCTTTGGTTGGCTCGACGCCAAACACCACGAACCGGCTGTCAGCCGTGAAGACTGGTCGCAGCAAACGGGCCTGCTCTGCTTGAAACTCCGCCAGGTTCGTCCCTGGATCGTCCGGTGGCGGCACGGGCGGACGATACCCCCGCGGCGCGCGCCAATCGACGCCCGTCACGACGTTGCGCACAACGATCTCGCCGTCGCCGTCCTGCGGCGCGTAGGCATACGCTACAAACTTCCCATCGCGAGAAACTTGTTGGGCCAGAATCGATCGCCACGAATCGTAATCCTGATGTGTGAGCGGGCGTTTGGCGGGAGCCGGCGCCTGTTGCGCCACCGTCATTGTGGCAAGCAAGGCTAACGTGCAAACCAGGGCGACACTTCGTTGGAGCTTCATGAGAGTTACCTCACTGTTGTGGGACTAAAAACAAAACGCGGATGACGCAGATCAGAACAGATCCCCGTCACCCGCGTCAATAACCCAAAAAGGTTTTTAGAAGAACAACGAATACAGTAACCGGTTTGGTGAGCCGGTGCCGGCATTAGTCACAACGTTTGTCGTCGCGCCATTGACAATAGCGTTGCGAACGGTTGACGCCGAAGCTCCCGGATTTGCTTGTTTGTAAAGCGCTGCCACGCCAGCCACGTGTGGTGACGCCATTGAGGTTCCACTCAACGTAGCTGTAGCGGTGTTAGACGTAGCCCACGCTGACAGGATTCCGGAACCTGGCGCGAAGAGATCCAAACACGAGCCGAAATTCGAGAATGAAGAGCGCGAATCACTCGTGGTCGTCGAGCCAACTGTGATTGCATTCGCCGCGCGCGCCGGCGACGAGTTGCAGGCGTTGGTATTGCTATTACCGGCTGCGACAGCAATCGCCACTCCTGAGTTCGAGAGGTTGTTCACAGCCGTGTCGAGGGCACTCGAGGCTCCGCCGCCGAGACTCATATTCGCGACCGCCGGGTTCTGCCGGTTCAATCTCACGAAATCGACACCCGCGATCACGCCTGAATTGGAACCGGAACCGGAGCAATTAAGGACTCGAACGCCGCGAAGGTTAACACTCTTAGCCACCCCAAAGGTCGATCCGCCGATCGTGCCGGCGACGTGAGTGCCGTGACCGTTACAATCCTGCCCGCTGCCACCAAAGGCATCGAACACATTTGCGGCGCGTCCGCCGAACTGGGTGTGCGCAGTGCGGATGCCGGTATCAATCACATATGCGAAAACGCCGGCGCCGGTCCAGTTGAACGTGTAGCTTGCGTTTAATGGTCGGCTGCGTTGATCGATTCGATCCAGGCCCCAGGGCGGATTGCTTTGTGTAGCATCAGCCGTGACGATGCCGTCCTCTTCGACGTATGCGACGCGGAAGTCCATGCTTAGCCGTTCAGCTTCCTCGGGCGTCATCTCTACGGCGAACCCATTGATCGCGTGTTGATAGACGTGCTTGAGCTGCCCGCGGTGGGTAGCGGCCAATTCCTGCGCGACGTAAGGCGCGATGGAGAAACGTCCTCGCTCGCCGACGACATTTTCGTCAAGCACAACGATATAACTGTTCTCAATCCTGTTTGAGTTTTTGCGGAGTTTGTCGTTTTTTGCCTTGCCCGCAGGTGGTGATGAAAGGAACACAGCGCTGCAAAGGCCGACGAAAAGAAGTAACGCGAAAACTTTCTTCATATTTTTCTCCTCCAGATAGAAGTAGGGTTGGTGGGGGTGTTTGCGCCGCCCGCA
>DAIOGT010000237.1:0-6976 GCA_036745095.1 Pyrinomonadaceae bacterium | reverse complement strand
CTGTCACGGTCATAATCACGATCGTCACGATCGTCATATCTCGTTGACATGTTTAACTCCTTTCCTTCTTACCCTTGCTCGTTAATAACAGATAGTGCTCGGTCTCATGCTGTCAGCACGTTTTCACAAAGCTGTTTCCTAAGTGCAACTTATTTGAGCCGCGAAATAGTACGAAGTACAAACTGTTTTTTGGGCTTCTTTGTGACTTAACTTCGTAGAAGGTGAGCGAGTTTGGCGGTGTCGAGGTTGCCGCCCGAGACAATGCAGACGATCTTGCCGGCGCCCGCTTCGCCCGAAAATGCGCACGCGACGGGACAAGCGCCGGCGCCCTCCGCCACGATGTGATTGCGGGTGACGAGAAGACGAAGCGCAGCGGCGACAGAATCTAAATCCGCGACTAGCGTGCCGTCGATCAATGTACGGGCGCGTTCGAACATCTGCGGGAACACGGCCTTCGCGCCGATGCCGTCGACCCATGACGGTTGATAATCTATCTCAGTCGGAAAACCCGCCGACATCGACGCCGCGAGTGGTGCGGCAGTCGCCACTTCCGCGGTAAAAACTTTACAAGCCGGACGTAACTGACGTAGCGCAGATGCGATGCCACACGTGAGTCCGCCACCGCCCCACGGAATGACGACCGCATCGACGTCGGGTAAGTCTTCGAGAATTTCCAAACCGATCGTGCCGTTTCCCGCCATCACAAACGGATCATCAAACGCATGGATAAACGTTCCATCAACATCCGGAAAGCCGCGCTCTTCAAACGCTCGCCACCATTCGTCAAACGAGACTTTGATCACGCGTCCGCCCAACCGCTCAATCGCCTGGATCTTCGCGTCCGGTGCGGAAGATGGCGCGATCACAGTGCAGGGAACGCGAAGCTCGCGCGCACACCATGCGACACCCTGGGCCATGTTTCCCGCTGAGGCCGTCACCACTCCTCGCTCAAGCCGCTCCGGCGAAAGACGCGCGATCGCATTCGCAGCGCCCCGAATCTTGAACGATCCGATCGGTTGCAAATTCTCCAACTTCAGGTAGATCTGCGCGGCAGAGTCGAGCAGATTCAGACGCACGAGAGGCGTACGAATCGCCGTTTTCGCGATCACACGGCGCGCTTCATGAATGGCGGATAATGGAATTAAATCCACGGTTTCGGAGCTTACAATGATCATTGACTTTCGAGCTACTCAAGAGTAAAAGTTTGGCACCTTCAACAATGCCGACCCCAGGAGAACTATCATGAAACTCAAAGCCACAGTTCTGACTCTTCTGCTTGTTTTAACTGCGACTGCTACAGCGCAAACGTGGGATCCCGAGATGCAATTGAAGTTCAAAACAGTCGGGACACCAAGAGTTTCTCCTGACGGCAAGCGAGTGGTTTACACCGTCAACGAAGCCGTCATGGCAGCCGATAAAAGCGAATTTGTGACGCAGATTTGGATGGCTAACATCGCCACTAAGCAGAGCACGCAGCTCACATTCGGCGAGAAGTCTTCAACAAACCCGAGGTGGTCGCCGGACGGAAACTGGCTCGCGTTCACGTCGAATCGTAAAGAAAATCGCAACCAACTCTACCTGCTGAGCATGAATGGCGGTGAGGCCGAGCCGCTCACCGACGGCAAGAGCGCCGTGGGGAATTTTTCGTGGTCGCCTGACGGTCGCTCGATCGCCTTTACCATGACTGATCCGAAGACTGAAGAGGAAGAGAAGAACGACAAAGGCAAAAACGACTTTCGTTGGGTCGATGAAACCGTAAAGCTGGCGCGGCTTTACGTGCTCCCGGTTCAGAAGAACGCAAACGGCAAACGCGACCCACGCAAACTCACGACTGCCAACTACCACGTTGAAGCTTTCGATTGGTCCAGCGACGGTTCGCGGATTGTGTTTGGTCACGTCAAATCGCCGGTGGCAAACGATTGGCCCAGTTCCGATGTTTCGATCATTGAGGTCGCGAGCGGAAAGACGAGTGTGCTGGCCAACACGCCGGCTGCTGAAACCTCTCCGCGGTATTCGCCGGACGGAAAGTGGATTGCGGTGCTCGCGAGCGACAACCCGCCGCGTTGGGCGCAGTCGGAGATCATCCAAATCTTCTCCGCGAGTGGCGGACAGCCGAAAAATCTGGTGGGCTCCTTCGATGCCCAACCGTCCCTTGCCGGCTGGTCCAGCGACAGCAAACGCATCTACTTCAGCGAACCAAAAGGAACCGGCACGCAGATCTACGTCCTCGACGTCACAGCGAATCGTATCGCTGAGATTAAAGCCACCCCCGCTGTGATCAGCGGCATTAATTTGAACGACTCCGGCACGACGTTCGGTTTTGTAAGACAAACCTCGGACACGCCTGGAGATGTTTTCATCGCGTCTGCCGGCGCCGATTTCACGCCCGTGCAAATCACGACGGTGAACGCCAATTTGAAAATGCCGCCAGTCGGCCGCACCGAAGTCATCACCTGGAAATCGAAAGACGGAAAACAGATCGAGGGTCTCTTGACCTATCCGGTCGGTTATCAAACGGGGCAACGCGTGCCTTTGATTTTGAACGTTCACGGCGGACCGGCGGGCGTGTTTCAGCAGACGTTCGTTGGTGGTCGGGGCGTTTACCCGCTCGCGACGTTTGCCTCGCATGGTTACGCGATCCTGCGTCCGAACCCGCGTGGCTCGAGTGGTTATGGTACTGAGTTTCGTCGTGCAAATATCAAAGACTGGGGATTCGGCGACTACCAGGATTTGATGACCGGAGTCGATCGTGTGATCGAGATGGGAGTTGCGGATCCGGAGCGGCTCGGAGTGATGGGTTGGAGCTACGGCGGATTTATGACGTCGTGGATAGTTACGCAAACGTCGCGCTTCAAAGCCGCCTCGGCGGGCGCGCCGGTTACGAACCTCATGAGCTTTAACGGCACCGCGGACATTCCCGCGTTTATTCCGGATTACTTCGGCGGGCAGTTCTGGGAAGTCATGGACGCCTACCAGAAGCACTCGCCGATGTTCAACGTGAAGAATGTTACGACGCCGACGATGATTCAGCATGGCGAGGCTGACGTTCGTGTGCCGGTATCGCAGGGTTACGAGTTTTACAATGCGTTGAAGGTAAAGGGCGTGCCGACGCGCATGCTCGTCCTGCCGCGACAACCGCACGGACCGAATGAACCGAAGATGCAGCTCGCGACCATGAAGGCAAACCTCGAGTGGTTTGAAAAGTACATCGGCTCGAAGCGTGAGACATCGCGTAACTGAGACGCAAAACATTAACTCGTGAAGCTCCCAGTCCATATCATTCACGTAAGGTGGGAGATGGACTGGGCGCTTTAAGGTTCCAACCTCACTCATCCATTCGGATTGTGCCTGCCAGACCTGAAAGAATCTCTCAAACTGTTCTAGTATCTCAATCGTTAGTGGCGGTGTGGCATTTCGAGAACTTGAGATTTACGTCGAAGGCGTTTGCTAATTTCAGCCCAGCGTGGGAGCGCAGCGACAACCTGGGTCAGCAAAAATCGAAGGAACGAAAACGCTGAAAGCGTTCGCCAATGGCAAACCCTTCCGAAGGCTTGGGCGATTAGCGAACCCTCACAGGGTTCATACGCTTTGCATACGTGCGTTCCCAGGGTTGTCGCTACGCTCCCCGCTGGGCTGAAATTAGCGAACGCCTACGGCGTTAATTTCAAACAGCCGCAATATCAGTCGTGCTAACCATAGGAAGTTGCATCTTCGTAAACACGCAAGCTTGAACTCTAAACTTACGTCTGAGGTTCGGGTATAAAGTTTAGAGTTCAGCCTTTAGGCTGCTTGCTGATGTCGTGCGGTGCAAGGGAGAACACAGGGTGAGGATCTTGTTAGTTGAAGACGAGCCGGCTGCCGCCCGCATGCTCGCGAAGGGCTTGCGCGAAGAAGCTTACGCTGTTGACGTCGTCGACGACGGCGAGCGAGCTTTTGAAGTGGCCCAGTTGAACGATTACGACCTCATCATTCTCGACGTCATGCTGCCGCGCAGGGATGGCTTCCACGTGTGTCGTGACCTCCGCGCCGCAGGCTCCACCGTCCCTGTGCTGATGCTGACGGCGCGCGACGCAGTCGAGGACCGCGTCGAAGGACTCGATTCGGGCGCGGACGATTACTTGTTGAAGCCATTTGAGTTTGAAGAGCTACTCGCCAGGGTCCGCGCACTTTTGCGACGAAAACCGGCGCTTTACCGCGAGGTCATGACTGTCGCTGACTTATCCGTGGACATCCGCGGACGCCGTGTGTCACGCGGCGGCAAGGAGCTGGACCTCACCGCAAAAGAATTCGCACTCCTCGAATATTTGGTACGGCACGCCGGCGAGGTTGTGGGCCGTGCGGAGATCTCAGAACACGTCTGGGACCAATCCTATGATCCATTCTCGAAAGTAATTGACGTCTTTATCCAGCGGTTGCGACGCAAGATCGACGACGGTCACGCCGTCAAGTTGATCCGCACGCGACGCGGTGAAGGTTACGTGCTCACGGCAGGGGAGGGAGTTTCGGATGTTTGAGTCGGTTCGTGCGCGTCTGACGTTGTGGTACGTCAGTGCGCTCGCGTTAATCCTGATAATTTTCGGAGTCGCCGTCTACGTCATGCTATCGCGCGCATTGCACCGGCGCGTGGACCAGGCGCTGAGCTCCACCATCGAAATCTCGATCAGGTCGTTGACGCACGACGCGCAGGAAGGACAATCGCGCGAGAGCGCAGCGCAAAGCACGGCGGCAGAGTTGTCACATCCTCAGCAGGCAATGATGATCTTCGACACGGACGGAAAATTGTTGGCCGAACATCCTTACGAGGACAACCTTCACATACTTCTGCCCGATCTCAACGCGATTCCCGCGGACGAAGTTTACCTCTACACAGTGGCTGGTGAGGGCGATGCAAATGATCGACACCGGCTTGCCGTTCGTAGAGTTCAGATACCTCCGGCGGACACGCCTTACATCATCCTCGCCAGCCAATCACTCGAAGCGGTTGAAGAAGAGTTGGAGTCGCTTCGTGAAATCCTCTATTTCGCGACGCCGGTGTTATTGCTACTGGCAGGTCTGGGCGGATGGTTCCTTGCTCGTCAGGGTCTTGCGCCGGTAGCGGCAATGGCGCGGAGCGCGCGACAGATCGGATCCGGCAGTCTGGATAAGCAACTGCCGGTCGCTAATCCGCGCGATGAACTGGGCCAACTCGCGACGACTTTCAACGATTTACTCTCGCGGCTCAATTCAGCCTTCGCGGAACAACGCCGGTTCATGGCCGACGCCTCACATGAATTACGCACGCCTCTCTCAATAATGAGTGCAGCGGCCGGCGTCACTCTCAAGAAAACACACCGCAACGAAGAAGAGTACAGGGAAGCGATCGAGATGATGGCCGAGCAGACGAAAAGGCTGTCGCGAATCGTGAACGATTTGTTCACACTCGCTCGCGCTGATGCCGGTCGCTATCCATTACAAAAGAAGGCGCTCTATCTGAATGACCTGCTTGATGAGATAACGCGTAGCGGCGGCGTGCTGGCGTCAGCCAGGAATGTAAAACTGATGGTGAGCGACTTCGAGGAGGCGCCATTTCACGGTGACGAAGATCTATTACGGCAGATGGTGCTGAACCTCGTGGATAACGCTGTGAAATTCACTCCTCCAGGTGGAGTCGTAAAACTTGATCTCACGCGGAAAGAGAATCAATACCTGCTCTCGGTCTCAGACACCGGATCCGGCATAACTCCAGACGCACGCGAACACGTATTCGAGCGGTTTTACAGGGCTGACAAAGCCCGGACGCGCGAAAACGACGGAGGCGGCGGCTTAGGTCTCCCGATCGCCAAGTGGATTGCAAATGCTCACGACGGCGAAATTGAATTAGCAGCTTCCGGCGACGACGGCTCTACCTTCCTCGTTCGACTTCCCGCGCCCGTCTCATAAGTTACTGTCACAGCGGCACTTCTCACGTTTACCGACCGTTTACCGAGGATTTGGTACCGTGAAGCCATGCATATGAGGAAATGGGTAAGCGGTTTAGAACTGCGAGCGGGCGCGTACGCCCTTGCTGTTTTGCTTGCTGGCGGAATTCTGCTTTCGTTTACGACACGAACGTCTGCTGATCCTGCTTCGACTTCCGCTGCTATGACAGCGTTTTCGGGTGGGATTTTTGAAGCCTCCGGAGTGGCCCATGTTCCCGGAACCAGCGGTGTACTTTTTGTTGACGATGGACGGCCCGACGAGATCTTCTGGATGCAGCTCGGCGAGAATCGCACTCAGACTGGTCCAATCAAGGCAATAAAACTCGGAGCGAGTGTTATCGATCTCGAAGGCATGACAACCGACGGCTCACATTTCTATATCGTGGGCTCGCAATCGAAATCCAAGGGCGGCGACTTAACTGGACTTGTGCGCTTCAAGTTTCATGCAGACGGCCAGCGCGTGGAGGGGGTGGAGTCTGTAGCGGGGCTGAAGAGGTTTCTGGCAGACAACGTGGCTGAGCTGCGCGGGATGGCGAACACATCGTACAAAGATGGTGGTATCAACGTTGAAGGTATAGGGTGGGATGCGAATGGATCGAGACTCTTGCTCGGCCTCCGTTCGCCGGTGGTGGATGGGCATGCCCTCGTCGTGCCCTTAAAGTTACAGGATCCGGCTGGTCCATTTTCTCAAGAGAACCTGAAGGTTGAAGACGGCAAAGCGATCAGGCTTCCGCTTGCAGGCGTCGGAATCAGGAGCATAGAATTTGACGAGCGGCGGAAGGCGTTCGTCATCATCACGGGAGCCGCAGCTAACAACGAGAAAGCTGATTTTAAACTCTGGGAGTGGAACGGAGATACATCCGCGCCAGGTCTTCGCGAAACTGACACTTTCGATCGCAAACTCAAACCCGAAGGCGTCACACGGTTTTCGACAGGCGATCGAGACTTTACCTTTATCGTTTTTGACACCAGCGGCTACGTCGCAATCGACAAATAGCACACGCCGCACGTGCGTAGCC
>DAIOGT010000236.1:0-6985 GCA_036745095.1 Pyrinomonadaceae bacterium | reverse complement strand
TCTCGGCGCCCATCATGTCCATCAGGTAATTGAGATCCGCGCGATGCATCGCGTAAGGCAGCAACTGTCCATACATCTGTCGCATTTTGGGCCAGTCCGCGCCGTGCATGTTCGTCACGTAGAGATAGTCACGTTGATTGCGCCAGCCTTCGTTGAAGATTTGTTTGAACTCTTCTTTCGGCTCGAGATACATGCGGAGAGAGAAGTTCAAACGTCCTGAGCCGGGCTGTGGCGGCGTTCGATCTGCATCGACGAGAAACAACTGCGGCGCCGGAGCATTCGCGCCAAAGCCGCCACCTGGACCACCACCTTGCCCACCACCGCCGGCCGCGCGATAAACAAGCTTGCGGCGATCGGCGCTGAGTTCGTATGTGGCGACGTTGTTGACGAACGAAGTCGCACGACGATCGCAGAGACGATAGCGCCACAGCTCATTTCCCGCCTGGCCGCCACCGCCTTGTCCGCCACCGCCGCCACCCGGACGACCCGCTTCGAGATAAAATACGTGGCCATCAATACCCGCCTGAAGATCGGCGTATTGGCGTTCCGGCACGCCCGGCACAGCCACGATGCGCTGCTGTAAACCGTCAAAATCGATCTGCACAGTTACAGGCGCGCGTGGACCACGTGGGCCACCGCCGCCTTCCCCAGCGCCACCGCTTTCAGCAGGACCACCGCCATCCGTCGCACACGCGCCGGGTTGCAGTCTGCGCGTGCCGGTACCGACGCCGCGATCTTCGTCGCTCTCAGGCAGCAATGGGCTGGCATCAGTTTTTCGCAGCACGGTGAGATACAGCCCAAAGGTCGGATTGCGATCGTACGAGGTCATGTCGAGCCATTGAGATCGCAATCCGAAATCGGTTGAAGCGAGAAACCAGAGATACTTTCCATTTGCATCCCACGTGGGCCAAACAGCGTCTGCAAGCCCGTCAGTAATCTGCTTCGTCTCGCCCGTTTCGACATTACTGATAAAGATCGCGTGATACAACGATCGCAGCCGGCTCGCATAAGCGACCCACTTCGAATCCGGACTCCACACCGGATTTAACGTGCGCTGCGGCACCATCCACGGGTCCTGACCCACGATCTTCGCCTGCTCGGTTGCGACATCGAGCACCCAAACTTTCAGGTTCGTGTCAGTGAAAAGCAGCTTCTTCGAATCCGGCGACCACGAAGGGGTGTAGTAGTGCGTCGGCTTCGCAAGCGTGATCTCGCGCGGCGGCGTGAGTCCATCCTGTGCTTCGATGATGAGTTTGTACTCGCCTGATTTGTCGCTGAAGTACGAAACAAACTTGCCGTCCGGCGACCATGCCGGATAGCGCTCCGCAGACGCACTGGAGTTTGTCAGGTTGCGCACGTCGCCTTTGTCTGCGGGTATCGTGAAGATCTCGCCTCGCGCTTCAACGGCGACCCGTTTGCCTGTCGGCGAGAGGGCGATGTTGCTGAGACGATTCGAAACGTCTTCCCAGTTCGGCATCATCCATGGAAAGTCGCCGGCCGCGACGATGTTTACGATCTTCGACTTTCCACTCTTTGGATCGAGCTCGTGCACGTAGCCCGCTTGTTCGAACACGACAGAGCCTGCGCCCGAGTCCATCGACTTTACGTCGAAGTCAGTAAACTTCGTGATCTGGGCGAGTTTCTTTGTCTTCGTTTGATACTCCCAAACGTTTGCGACGCCGTCGCGATCGGAGATGAAGAAGACTGAGTCGTCGATCCAAACTGGATACAGGTCTTTCGAATCGGTCCATGGCGGTGAAACGAGGTCGTAGGTTTTTAGATCGACGATCCAGATCGGACGGTTTTGTCCGCCGCGATAGTTGCGACGTTCTTCGTCCCACGAATTGTTCATGCGATAAGCGATGCGAGTGCCGTCGGGTGAGATCTTGCCCTGGTACGCGCGCGGGAGGGCCATCGGTTCTTCAACGCCGCCTTCGGACGGCACGGTGTAGAATCGTGGGGCTCCGCTTGGCGCCCAGCTGCCACGATTGGAGGAGAAGAGAATCGACTTGCCGTCGGGCGTCCAGCCTTCGACGAGATCAGCGCCTGGATGCCAGGTGAGTCGCCTCGGTTCGCCACCGTCAGACGCGACGATGTAGACGTCGAAGTTGCCGGTATATTCGCCGCTGAACGCGATCCATCTTCCGTCAGGCGAGAAGTGTGGGTTTCCGGTCTGCCCGTGGAAACTCGTCAGACGTTTGGCGCTTCCGCCTGCACGCGGCACGACCCAGATGTTGTTTGCGTAAGCAAAACCGATTTGAGTGGCGCTGACGGTAGGCGTGCGCAGGAGCCGCGTTGGGCCTCCGTGTCCGTTTTGGGCTCCGGTGTTTGCGGAAAACACCATGAAGCAGAAGACGAGTAAAAGCAGGGAAGCGAGACGGGTAGACATGGGGCGATTCCTCCAAAGTAACGGTCGGAGTTCAAGCTTTAGCTTGTTCGTTAAAGCAGCAGCCTAAAGGCTGAACTCTAAACTCGGGATTCAATTTTCACTATCAGAAACAACCGGACAGATTGAAATTGTCTTTGGCTGGATTGTATCATTCCCTTCCAAACCCATCATGAGGAGAAAGACAATGAGTTCTCTGAAACGTAGTTCTGTTTCCCTGTTCGCCGTCTTGTTTGTTTTGTGCTCTGGCGTTTCCGCGCTCGCGCAGGTGGATGTGCCGCGGCCGAGTCAGAAAGCAAGCGTGATGCAAAGAGTCGGCGTCACCGACATCACGATCACGTACAGCCGTCCGGGCGTGAAAGGCAGAAAGATCTGGGGCGATCCACTGCCGGAGCAAGCCAAGGTTACGGGTGAGGCGACACTCGACAATCAAAACGAGCGGCCCGCAGGCGCTCCGATCGTTCCTTACGGTCACATGTGGCGCACCGGCGCGAACGAAGCAACGATGTTCGTCGTGACGGACGACGTTTTGATCAACGGTCAAAAGCTGGCGGCCGGAAGTTACAGCCTGCACACGATCCCAAACAAGGACGAGTGGACGATTGTCTTCAACGGGACTGCGAACCAGTGGGGCAGCTTTAACTACGATCCCGCCAAAGACACGCTCCGCGTCAAAACGAAGCCACAGCCTGTAACCGACAATCAGGAATGGCTCAGCTTCGATTTCGATCCGGTTACCGAAGACTCAGCGCAGGTAAACATTCGCTGGGAAAAAATCAGCGTTCCTTTCACAGTGAAGGTGCCGGACGTTGCCGCGACGACGCTGGCGAAGCTGAAAACTACCGTGGGTAACGCGAAAGCAGACGACTGGCGTACGCCACTGCAGGCTGGGAACTATCTGATCAACAACCCCAATCCGGCGGACGATGCGCAGGGAATGATGTGGTTGGACCAGTCGATCAAGGTTAAAGAGACGTTCCAGAACCTCGTCGCAAAGTCGAATGCGTTGTTCAAAGCCGGCAAAAAGGACGAGGCGATTGCACTTGGCGAACAAGCGGTGCAAAAAGGAAAGACCGACAAGGCTGACACGGCGGCTTTCGAAAAACGTCTCGCTAACTGGAAGGCCGGAAAAAGCTAGGTGGGCGTCGCTAAACTTACCGATCAAAACACGATCGTCCCGGAGAGCAAGTACGCGCGGATCGAGCGCGAGCGTCGTTACGTGTTGAGCGATCTGCCTGAGGGAATTACGCGAGTCGATCCGCATCTACAAATCACGGACAATTACATCACCGGCACGCGGCTCCGCATTCGCAAGGTGCGTGAGCCGCGTTCTAACAAGTGGACCGTGAAGTTCACACAGAAGTACGCGCCCGACCCGAACGACTTATCTCGCACGATCATCACGAATACCTACCTCAACGCTCTCGAAGCAGAAGTCTTATCAGTCTTCGACACAAACGAGATTCGCAAGAACCGTTATCCATTCGAGTTTGATGGCCGGAAGTTTTCCGTCGACATGTTTCTCGGCGATCTGTTTGGTCTCGTGCTGGCCGAGATCAGCTTTGACACTGAAGAAGAGCTCGACAGCTTTCCGAAACCGCCGTTCGCGCTGCTCGATGTGACTAATGATCCGTTGTTTAGCGGCGGGCGGCTTTGTGAGCTCACGTTTGCGGATGTAAAGAAAGAGATTTTGGCAAGGATTTCCGCGGAAAAAACCTGATGATACGGATTTTTCTAATTGGTTTGTGTTTGATTGTTTTGCCTGGTTGCCGGAAGGCAGCCACACCTCCGACCGCGCCCGGGCCACCGCAGACACAGGCGAGCCCGACGACAGTCCTGGACCATTCGCAGGGCGGTGCGGTGCCGACGGCGCAAACGAAGCACTTCAAAGGCTCAATCGGTTCGTCGCTCGATTTGCAAATGAAACTCGTTCGCACGGGAGATCAGCTTGCCGGTAGTTATTTCTATCAGAAGATCGGCACTCGTATTGACCTGCGTGGCAACGTCGACAAAGACGGCACCCTGATGCTCGAAGAGTTTGACAAGAGCGGTAAGCAAACGGGCGTGTTTAAAGGACTCTGGACCGTCGATCCCAGCGACGGGCTGGTCAAACTCGCCGGTAACTGGTCGAAGCCGCCGAGTGACAAGGACAGCGATAAGAAGACGGCGTTCTCGGTCCACGAAGAGCCGATCTCTTTCACTGGCGACGTCGAGCTCCTCGCTAAGCAGATCAAGGAGACCAACAAGAAGCTGATGTATGAGGTTGACGCGCGCTATCCGCAACTCACCGGAGGCAGCAATCAAAACTTCGAGAAGTTTAATAACGTCGTGCGTGCGTCAGTGACGAAGAAAGTCGCGAGTTTCAAGAAAGACATGGCGCCGGAAGCAGGTGAGGAACCGCGTCCGGAAGGATCGATGGGCAGCGATTTGAATGTCAGTTACGAAGTGGCCCTCGCGCAGGATGATCTCATCAGCGTTGAGTTCAGTATCGGCAGTTACTATCAGGGTGCGGCGCATCCGAACTCGTTTTCAGAAGTTGTTAACTACGATTTGAAGAACGGCAAAGAACTGAAACTTGCGGATCTGTTTAAGCCGGGCGCGAAGTATTTGCAGGCGATTGCGAGCTACTGCATTGCGGATCTGAAGAAGCAAGGGAAAGAAAAAGGTCTGCTTGACGAGGAGATTGAAAAGGGCGCTTCAGCTAATGCTAAAAATTATCAAAGCTGGACGATTACGAAGAAGGGTTTGGGGATCAACTTCGACGCCTACCAGGTTGGCCCATACGCCGCCGGACCGCAGTTTGTCGTCGTGCCTTATGCGAACTTGAAAGACCTCATCAACCCAGACGGTCCGATTGGACAGTTCGCGAAGTAACCTGCGCGAATCCGCGGCTGTAATAAAACGCGAGGAAGAATGCGAGCAGCATGATCGCCGCGCCTGTCCAGAACGTCACGAAGAGCGAATGATCGCTCATGTAGTGCGGAATTCCATCAGCGCCGAGATGCGCGATCGAGCTATTGATTAGCACTGCCGCCAGAAACGGCCCAACCGCCCGCGCCAAACTCGCCACCGATTGCGTAACACCTAAAACAACACCCTGCTGTGCCGCGCCGGCACTCTTCGACGCCAGACTAGTCAGCGCCGGTGTCGCGAGCGAGTTGCCCATCGAAAACACGCCGCCGCCAACGAGCAACGCCGCCAATCCTCCAGCCGCTGGTCCAACAAACGGCACTGCAAACAAACTGATCGCGAAACAGAGCGCGCCGAAGATCACGAGCGGTAACTCGCCGAAGCGCTTCACGAGTCGCCCAATCAATCCTCCCTGGATGATCACGGCGATCAATCCGACGTACGCGAACAGATAGCCGGTGTGCTGAGCGTCGTAGCCGAAGCGAAACATCGTGTACAGCGAGAACGCCGTGGTCATGATCGAGAACGCGACGACGAACAAAAAATAGATCACTAAAACAAACGCCAGTCGCGGTTGCTTTAACGCAAGGGCCACTTGTCGCAGACTGCGGCCGCCCGCGCGGTTCTTTGCGGGATGATCCGGCGTCACCGTTTCAGGCAAGGTGAAATACAAAAGCACTGCGTTTGCAAAGCACAAGATCGCCGCAAAGAAAAACGGCACGTGAATTCCCCAGCCGCTGAGGATGCCACCGATGGCCGGTCCTAAAATAAAGCCGAGACCAAAGGCGGCGCCGATCAGACCCATGCCTTTCGCGCGGTTCTCTTCAGTGGTGATGTCGGCGATGTAAGCGTACGCGGTCGAGATGTTTCCGCCTGTGATGCCGTCGATGATGCGGCCGACGAATAGCATCACAAGCGTCGTTGCGAGGCCGAGTATGAGAAAGCCGATGCCTGTGCCGATTATCGAGAGTAACAGCACCGGTCTGCGTCCATATTTGTCCGACAAGCCACCGAGGACGGGTGAGAAGATCAGTTGCATCACGGAGTACGACGCGAAGAGCAGCCCGACCATGCGAGGGGTTGCGTTGAAGGCAGTGCCTTCGGCGTAGAAAGGCAACACCGGAATTACGATTCCGAAACCAACGAGATCGATGAAGACGGTCGTAAAGATGACGACGAGCGGTGAGCGATTCATAATCGGCGTTTATGTGCGCAGACCGCGCTGGATTATCTTCTTCCTCCGCTCAACGCTCGATCAACGGAAGCTTGGCCGCCGCCTGCGATCAGCAGCGCCAGCGCCATTGCCAGCAGAGCCAACGGATACTCGTAACCGCGGTTCGAGGCGAAGAAGCCGCCCATCCAGTGCACTCCCACGATCGCCGTCAACATGACGCACGCAATGAAGAACGCGGCGACCCGGGTCAGGAAACCGAGGCCGACAAGTATCCCGCCGACAAATTCGGAAAATGCGGCGGCCGCAAGCCAGAGCCATGCGGGTCGCATAAATCCAAACGGAGTGTCGCCCGCGATAAACGCTTTAAAACCCGAACCGTTGAAAGTCCCGAGAACTTTTTGTGAGCCGTGCGCAATCATGACGGCTGCGAGCGCCAAACGGATTGGCACTGTAAACCACGTTGGAGAGGTGGCGATCAATTTTCTGAACATTGGATTCTGTCCTGTATTTTTGGT
>DAIOGT010000235.1:0-7018 GCA_036745095.1 Pyrinomonadaceae bacterium | reverse complement strand
CTTCGATGTTTATGTGATTGCGTTCAGAAGTTGTTTCCATCTACTAGCCTTTCCAGTACAATCCGCCACGCAGTCTGGTCCCTTTTTCAAGAGATACCGAGCTTGAGTTTGGCGCTTTTTCGGAGACGAAAAACCGGGTGAAGCATCTGGCTCAAAGTAGCCGTATTTTAGCCTTTTATGAGGGTGTTTTGCAAACACGAAATCGGCGAAAACTCTAATAAAATCAACACCTTTGTGTAAACACTCCCGACGTTTTTCGGACCGCTTCTCACGTCGTCGGCTCCCATGAGTGAACAACGAGATTGGAAACGAATTCGCGAGCGCCTTCCACTCCATCTGCCGGTGCGAGTGCGAGGCCGGGAAACGCCGACATTCGAGTGGACGGAGATGACGAGGCTTACGAATGTGACGCCATTCGGAGCTGGATTCACCCTCAGACATCCAACCGAAAAAGGCCGCCTGCTGCACATGACGATTCCGATGCCGCGGCAGTTGCGCGTATTCGATCACATTGAGGACCAGTACCGGGTCTGGGCCATCGTGAGGCACATCAAGACCTCGATTGTTGACAAGGCCACCGTGTTTGCTGTGGGTGTTGCATTCATAGGCAAACGTCCGCCCGCGAGTTACGAGAAAGAGCCGTGGAAACGTTACGAGGTCACGAATACCACCATGGAAGCGGCAAAGTCTGCTGACGAGCTCCTGATCCCATTTATCGACCAGCGCACGTCTACCCGTCACAACATCGCCGTCGATATGCGGTTGGAGATCGTCAACGAAAGCGGCGAAGTAATCGAACGCGAGCAAACCGTGACTGAAAACATCAGCAGCAATGGCGCGACGCTTTTCACGACGCTCGAAATTCCTCTTGGCCGTTTTGTTCGCGTGACCAGCGAACAATACAAGATCACCGCACACGCTGCGATTCGCTCACGAAGCACCGGCGCTGACGGCGTTCCCAGAATTCACGTCGAGTTCATAGATAAGGAATGGCCGTTGTAAGATACGAACGATTCGACGTGAGCACTTTGAATAACAACGGCAACGCAGCTATAAAAGAAAAACCGCGCGCAGCGGTCGACAATTCCATGCTCCCCCAATGGGCTTTGGAAATGATCCGTCCCGTTGTCGGTGCTTTCAGTCGCGCGTTGTTCAAAATCGAATTTTATGGTGTTGAGAACGTGCCTTCCCACGGCGGGCTGATCATTGCCGCGAATCACCAGACGTATCTCGATCCCTTCTGGCTTTCGCTTCCAATCAAACGGCCGACACGTTACCTGGCATGGAGTGCGGCGTTCCGTTGGCCGGTTGTTGGTACGGGACTCAAATGGCTGGGCGCGTGGCCACTCGCGCTCGAGGGAAGTGATCCGGCTGCGATTCGTACGTCGTTACAGTGGCTGCGCAATGGCGGCGCGGTGGTGATTTTTCCCGAGGGCGGTCGAAGCACGGAGACTGGCTCATTGGAACGGTTTAAGGCGGGCGCGGTGCGGATGGCGTTGGAAGCGCAGGTACCGATACTGCCGGTGACAATCAAAGGTGGAAATCGTATTTGGCCGAGAGGCTGGCGGTTTCCGCGACGGGGAAAGGTTATTGTGACTTACCATCCGTTGATCCACGCGGCGCCGTGTCCGGACGAAGAGACGCGTGCGTGCGCGCGACGCGAAAGCGACCGCCTCGCACAAGTCATCGCATCGGCTTTATAAATCCATGAAATCTGTGGCTAAGATCTGAGGACGTTCATCATGTCATCGTGGATCAAGCCGTTCGTCGCCAGCACCTGCTCGTTATAAATATCCAGCGGTTCGTCACTGAAATTCGTCACGCGCCCGCGCGCTTCAAAGATCAAGAGGGCGCCTGCCGCGATGTCCCACGGGCTCAATCCATCTTCCCAGAATCCATCGAACCTTCCACACGCAACGTACGCCAGATCCAGCGCCGCTGAGCCATCGCGCCTTACTGCCTGCGCAATCATAGTGAAGTTTGTGAACTCACGCGCGAAGTCCGGTCGCTCGCGTACGTTGTACGGAAACCCCGTGCACAACATCGACTGGCTCAACTGGTCCACCGACGACACACGGATCTTTCGATCGTTGAGCGTCGCACCCTGGCCCCGTTCCGCCGCAAACATCTCGTCGCGCATCGGATCGTAAACAACACCGATCTCGAGTACTCCCGCTCGTTCCAAAGCGATCGAAACACAGAAACACGGGTAGCCGTGCGCGTAGTTCGTGGTGCCATCAAGCGGATCGATGATCCATTTCCACTCGCTGCGCTTTCCTCCGACGAGAACAGCCTCGCCTGACTCCTCCGCGAGAATTCCGTGTTGCGGGTAATAAGAACGAATGCGCTCGATGATCAGGTTTTCGGCAGCGATATCTGCTTCGGTGACGAGGTTGATGTCGCCCTTGTTCGTGATCTTCGCGACGCCCAGTTTCTGCACCAGGAGTTGGCCTGCGTCACGCGCGATTTCAGTGGCAAAGTTGAGCACGTAATCCGTTTCCGTGTTAATCGGTGGCCAATGGAATGTGGATCCCTTTTGCGCGGGCGGTCTCTTCAGCTTCCTCATATCCCGCATCGACATGGCGCGCCACGCCGAGCCCCGGATCATTCGTCAACACGCGATTCAATCGTTTCGCCGCTTCATCGGTTCCATCCGCGACCGACACCTGTCCGGCATGCAGCGAATAACCAATGCCAACTCCACCACCATGATGAAACGAAACCCAGCTCGCGCCGCTCGCCGTGTTCAGCAACGCATTCAGTATGGGCCAATCGGCAACTGCGTCGGAGCCGTCTTTCATCGCTTCAGTTTCGCGGAACGGCGATGCAACTGAACCGGTGTCAAGATGATCGCGCCCGATCGCGATCGGCGCTTTCAGATCGCCACGCTTTACGAGATCGTTGATCGCTTCGCCCATCTCCGCCCGCTCGCCATATCCGAGCCAACAGATGCGCGCCGGTAGCCCCTGAAAGTGAACACGATCGCGCGCCAAACGCAGCCACCGATTCAACGTGCGATCGTCCGGAAACATCTCCAACGCGAGATCGTCGGTTTTGCGAATGTCGTCTGGATCGCCCGATAACGCGACCCAGCGAAACGGTCCCTTTCCTTCGCAGAACAGCGGCCGAATGTATTCGGGAACAAAACCCGGTATCTCGAACGCATCTTTGCAGCCCGCATCGAATGCCTGCTTGCGAATATTGTTTCCGTAATCAAAAGCAACGGCACCACCGCGTTTCAACGCCAGCATTGCTTCCACGTGCCGCACCATCGACTCCTTCGACTTCGAAACATAAGCACCGGGATCCGCTTGCCGCAGTTCTGCGGCTTCATCAAGCGTCATCCTATCCGGCACATAACCATTCAATGGATCGTGTGCGCTCGTTTGATCCGTTACAACATCCACTCGAACACCACGTCGCACAAGCTCCGGCAAAACTTCCGCGCAGTTTCCCACGAGGCCAACCGAGACCGCACGTTTTTGCTCGAATGCGTCTTCACAGATTGCGAGTGCTTCGTCGAGCGTCATCGCGAGCCGATCGCAGTATCCGGTACGAACGCGCCGCTCGATGCGCTCCGGATCGACGTCGATACCGAGAAAGACAGCGCCGTTCAAAGTTGCCGCGAGCGGCTGTGCGCCGCCCATTCCACCCATACCGCCTGACACTACGAGCTTGCCGGACAGGTCACTGCCAAACTGTTTGTCAGCCATGGCCGCAAAAGTCTCGAACGTGCCCTGAACGATCCCCTGCGTACCGATGTAGATCCAACTCCCGGCGGTCATCTGGCCGTACATCATCAAGCCCCGGCGTTCGAGCTCGTGAAAATGTTCCCAGTTGGCCCACGCGCCGACAAGATTGGAATTCGCGATCAGAACGCGAGGCGCGTGCTCGTGCGTGCGAAAAACGGCAACGGGTTTGCCTGATTGGACCAGGAGGGTTTCGTCGTTTTCGAGGGCGCGGAGTTCGCGCACGATCGCGTCAAACGAGGCCCAGTTGCGCGCAGCCTTACCGGCGCCGCCATAGACGATCAACTCGTCCGGACGTTCGGCAACGTCGGGGTCGAGATTGTTCATCAGGCAACGAAGCGCTGCTTCCTGATGCCATCCTTTGCAGCTTAACTGCGCGCCCCGCGGAGCGTGGACGACTCGATTGCTCATCGAACTATTCTGCGGTACCCCAGTAACGGCTCAACCAGCCGCCTTTATCTTTTTTCGTGAGTTGCTGGAGCTCGCCTGAGTCGAGCCACACACCGCCGCAGTTTTCGCAAGTATCGATCATCACTTCTTCGAACTTGCTTTCCTTGAGACTGCCGTCGCAGCGCGGGCACATCATTGACGACTTGCCGGCGGCCTTGGCTTCTTCCGAGACCTTCATCTTCTCGCGCAGTCGCTCGATTGCTTCCTGGTTCTTGCGATGAAAGTATTCTTCTTCGAGACCTTTTCTCCGCTCATCCATTCCGTTCGACATTGATCAGCTCCTAATTTGTTTTATCTGTGGCCAGTAAATCAAAATCACCACGCACCATCGCTTCCCTGATCTTTTCGATATCACCCGTCATCGCCCGGTCCTGCTCGAGCGGCGCCACATCGCGCCTCACGATCTCATACGCCTGCTTCACTCCGCGTCCGGGTGCGAGCGGCGCATGGTATTCCAGCGCCTGCGCCGCGACTACCAGCTCGATCGCCGTGGCCAGCTCCGCTAGTTTCACGATCCCGCGTAGCTTCGTCGCAGAAGTCATGCCCATCGAGACATGATCTTCTTTGCCGCCGTCCGTCGGTACGTTGTCAATGCTCGCCGGATGCGCCAGCACTTTCGCTTCGTTCAACAGCGCGACTGCAGTCACTTGCAGCATCATGAATCCCGACGAGATTCCCGGATGCGCCGTCAGAAACGGCGGCAATCCTTCGTTCGAATCGGGATTCACTAAACGGTCGATGCGACGCTCAGTGATACTCATCAAGTCTGTCAGAGCGATGGCAGCATAGTCAAAAACGAGTGCGAGTGGCGCGCCGTGAAAATTTCCACCCGACAACACTTCGCCCGTCTCCGCAAACACGAGCGGATTGTCCGTCGCACTGCCACTCTCGATTTCGACCACCTGTCTTGCATGGGTCAGCGCCGTGCGAATCGCGCCATGCACCTGGGGCATGCAACGCAGGCTGTAAGCATCCTGCACGCGTGGATCGTTGACAAGATGAGATTGGCGGATCTCACTATCTTGCAGTAACTCTCGCAGGTGCGCGGCGACTGCGAGCTGTCCCGCGTGCGGGCGCGCGGCATGAATACGCTGATCGAAAGCGACAGGCGTACCTTTAAGAGCTTCGAGCGTCATTGCGCCCGCGACATCAGCCAGGCGAACGAGTCTTTCCGCGCGATAAAGCGCGAGCGCACCGACTGCGCCCATTGCCTGCGTTCCGTTGAGAAGCGCGAGGCCTTCTTTAACTTCGAGTTGGAGCGGCGCGATCTGTGTGCGTTCGAGACCAATCGCAGCTGGCATTCGCTCGCCTTTGTAGAAAACTTCTCCCTCGCCGATCGCTGCGAGTGCAAGATGTGCAAGTGGCGCGAGATCGCCGCTTGCGCCGACGCTTCCCTTTTCGGGAATAACAGGCGTGACGCCGTTTTCGAGCATCGCGATCAACGTATCGATCACGAGGGGCCGCGCGCCGCTGAAACCTGACGCCAGCACATTCGCACGCAACAGCAACATCGCGCGTGCTTCCGCCTCTGAGAGTGGATCACCGAGGCCGCACGAGTGACTACGCACGAGGTTCAGTTGCAACTGAATCAGATCGGCGCGCTCGATGCTTACGTCTGACAACTTGCCGAAGCCCGTGTTGACGCCGTAAACAGTCCGGCCCTGCGTGACGATGTCCTGGACCACTTTGCGCGCGTGGTCAACACGCGCGCGTGCCTCAGCGGAAAGAACAACCTGTTCCCGGCCCTCGGCGATGTCTGCAATTTGCTTGAGAGTGAGTTGTTGACCGTTGAGCTGAAGCATAAAGCCTAACGAACCTCAGCTCGCGTCTCAGGTGTCTCGGAAATGTCGATCTTTTTGTACTCTGCGGATGCTTTCCGGCTGCCCACACGTTGGCGTGCGCGCTTTGCACGTACGGTGGTGCGTCTAGTTGTTGCGGCTGTCCAGCTTGTCATTCGTTTCAGTGGTTGTAATGAAAACTCGTGTTTCGGTAATACCTCGCCCGTCGCTTCACGCAGTCGAACAGTTCCAAGGGCAAAGCCAAACACGGCGGCGTTGAATACTATCCCGATCACAAACACGATCCAACCGGGAACGATGCCAACCGTAGCGCGATCGATGAAAGCATCGAAGTCGCGCGCCGGCAAAGGCGAGAGATAGACTTTCAGGTTCCAGCTCAATGCGAGCAGCACGAAGATCCAGAGATAGTTGCGGCGCAGGCGACGGCCCACTGCCTCCCATTCGGTGATCGTGAAGTGTGGCGTCGTGAGATCGGCGGCGAGGTGCTCAGCCCACGCTTCGTCACCCTGTCTTTTGTCAGGCATCAGCAGGTTTGCGAAGTAACCCGTCTCGAGAATTCTCACACGGCTGGACCAGATCTCGTAGTAACGATAACGCCGCGCTTCCATCAGCAGGAAGATCATCACGAGGATTGAGTTGATCGGAATTACGAAGTGCGGGTTGTTGGGCGAGCTAAAGACGAACGAGAGCGTCGCACCCGCGGTGATAACGGCCCAGTTTGTCGTGGTATCGAGTCGATTTCGCCACGTGTTTGAGCGCTGCACTTCACCACGATAGAAATGGATCATCGCGGTGTTGAACTCGGAGGGGCTCATGCGGCGCATCAGGCTGGCGGGCGATTGCGGAGACGTGTCAGTCGCCGGCTCAGCGGGTGGGGTTGGCCTGAGCCTGCCGGTTACCCTGTCTGACGTTAATGGACCGCTACTTCTATGACTTGCATCGGTGGACATCTGAATTGGATGGAGCGCGCTCGTCAGAGTGCGGCGCGGAACTCCGGAAATTGATAATAGCACACGGATT
>DAIOGT010000234.1:0-7025 GCA_036745095.1 Pyrinomonadaceae bacterium | reverse complement strand
GACGGGTTGTTCAGATTGAGCCGGAAAGTGAGATTCGTCGTCCCCGAGTCACCTTCGGCGACGTTAAAAACTGAGTTCGAGGAAATGAAGACAAAGGGTTTGAAGTCGTCATCAAAAATCGTAACGGTTGCAGCCGTAGGCGTCACAAGGATGGCTGAGTTCGTGGGACTACTCAAGGTGAGGCTGAAAGTCTCATCTGCATTCTCGAACAAATTATCGTTAGTGATCGGGACGGAAATGAACTTCGTTAACTCGCCTGCGGCAAAGTCGAGAGTACCACTCGTCGCCGTGTAATCGGATCCGGCAGTTGCAGTTCCGTCCGTCGTGGCATAGTTAACTGAAACCGCGCCTGAGTCATCCCCGGTTCGCGTAACCTTGACCTGCATGACAGAGCCGCTTTCGGTAATGGAGAATTGGTCGCGCTCAAGCTCAAGCCCGATCGGAATCGACCCTGCGTCAGACACGAGCTCACTCTGCACCAGATACACCCGGCTCGGTTCTGTGAAGCCAAACGGCACCGCAGTGTTGAATGCAAGACCATTCACTCCCCACCGCACCAAATTGACTGGTGTATTCGTGATGCCGGGGACGGTTATCGTCCCAAGCGGCAGAAAGGTATTTGAGTCGAAAGCCCTGATAATGACTCCGCCAGTAAATGAACCGGTCGGAGCCGCATAGAACACGCGGTGATTCGCGACATCGACAGCCATCACTTGAAAACCGCCCACCTGAAATTTTCCGAGCCACGTCTTGCTCTCCGGATCCACTACCCGGCCTGAGCCCGTATATAAAAGCCCATCTACAAACTTCAACGCATTCCCCGACTCCGGAAAAAATCTTGGCGTAACCTCAGATGTCGTCGCGCCAGACGAATCAACCAAAAACTTCACTAAGTCAAAACTGTCGCTGAAACTGTTATAGCCATACAACACTGATGCATTCGCGCCAAACTCTATTGGTCCAACTGAAGGAACTGTATTTCCAGTGTTGGGCCGTTGAACGCCGTCGTCGTAAATCGCTACTCCACCGCCGGACTGTCCTTTTGCGAGGACCACTGACTGAGGACTTCCCGGAACAACTTCCATGTCTGTCGGCGGCACGGGGCTGGTAGCGAATTGCAGACCCGGAGTCTCAGTCAAAATGTCAAACCGACGAGCAGCATTGGCGCCATTCAGATGCACCCACAGTGTTTGGCCGTCGTTCGAGAGAGCCATTCTATTTGGTTCACTGCCGATAAAGACGGATGGTCCTATCGCCGCGGTTTCAGGATTTATCTTCGTTATGCTGTTACCGTTAGTACCTGCGTTACCGGGTACGCTCGCATATAAAGCTTGCGTCGCTGCGCTGATGACGAGATTGTTTGCCGGTAGATTTACTCGCCTGACAAATGTCGGAATGTACGGTGGCGACGGCGACGGCGTCGGCGATGGAGTCGGGGTCGGACTGGGAATAGCGACATTCGCATTGACGAGAGCCGTCTCGATCAGCACTACCCTCCGATTGTCCGTGCGGAATGCCAGGCCATTCGTGCCCCATCTAACCAGACCGCGCGGGAATCCGGTTGTTCCCGAGATATTGATGAAACCGACCTGAAGAAAGGTATTGATATCGTAAGCCCTGATCTGAAGACCCGAACCGGTAGAGACGAGGAAGAACACGCGCCCGTTTGCCGGATCGACCGCGTGAAGCGCGTCAGACATAAAAGGGCCGCTGAAAGTGCCGACCAACTCCCCTGTCGTGGGATTGATTACCTGACCAGACGAACTATAGACCAGGCCATTCGCAAGAATGATCGAGTTTCCGTTTACGAAATGGTGTGTGCCGGTGACTGTAACGCCCGAGTTGTCAACTGACATGGTCGTGAGACCCTGGAGATGATTATCTCCGTACAGAACCGACGAAGAAGCGAAAGCTATAGATCCGCTTCCGTTAAAGACAGCAGGGCCCGTGTTTGGACGCAGCACTCCATTATCAAAAATCGCCACGCCCGCTTCCGAGGGCGAAGAGTGGCGCTTTTGCCGCGCCACGGCGATAACGAGGGGATTACCCGGACTTACTGCAATGTCGCTGAACCCATATGGTCCATCAGAGTTATCTCGTCCCACAATGAACTGCGCTCCGGCAGTATGTGTGAAAATGTTATAACTCCGTATTGAAGCCGCAGCATCGAGGCCAACGTAAAGCGTGGCGCCGTCGTCCGACTGGGCCAACTGAGTCGGTTCACTTCCCACAAAAGTCTGGTTCGTGATCGAGCCGGATACAGGATCGATCTCGGCGACGCTGTTGCCGTTGCTCCCTTCGCTGCTGGGAACACTCGCATACAGTTTTTGCCTCGCTTGACTGAACACAAGATCGTTTGTAGCTAAGGTCATCTGTCTGACGAACGCAGGCGCTCCCGGTGAAGGCGACGGAGAAGGAGTTGGCGAAGGTGTCGGAGTTGGCGTCGGTATCGGTTCCGCTGACGGGATCAGAGCTGTTTGAATGATGAACAACTCGTTGTCGGTGCGAAACGCAAGACCGTTCGCTCCCCAGCGAACCAGCGAAGTAGGAGTTTGGTTAATGCCGTTAATTTTGAGCGAGCCCAGCAGTACAAAGGTATTTATGTCGAAAGCTTTAAGACTCACGCTGCCGGTGTCGAAGCCCGTACCGGGGATCAAGTAGTATGCACGGCCGGCGGCAGCGTCCGGCACAAATGCATGCGAGCTCGAGCTGGCGAACGTGCCGAGAAGCGTGTTGGTATCCGGATTGATGACGTGTCCCTGCGAACTGAATATCAACCCATTACTGAATTTGATTGTGGTGCTTGGCGCCAACGAACTGGTAGAGCTCACGCTCACGCCCGCTGCATCGATCGTCATCGTCTGAAGACCGCTGCCCGGTCCCGTCCCATAGAGTTTTGAAGCAGTTGCGGAGAAGGCAACAGCGTCAGCGCCGCTTGAGCCGGTGGGACCGACGTTCGTGCGGCGAACACCGTCGTCGAATATCGCGACTCCCTGCGGCGCACCAACGTTAACGATTCCACGCGCGACTGCGAGCACACTCGGATTGGCTGGAGCAACAGCAAAGTCCCTGAAGGTGAAACGGCCGTTCGCCGGATCCTGGCCCATGGAGAATTGAAGACCGGGGGTGTTTGTGAGCGCGTCGAAACGTCTGAACATGAGTGAACCATTCAGCCAGACATACAAATTGTGACCGTCGTCTGAGAGTGCGAGCTTTGTTGGCTCGCTGCCGACGAACGTCGAGTTAGTTACCGAGCCCGTCGATGGATCAATAGCGGCGATGCTATTGCCGCTACTTCCGGCGCTGCTTGGCAAGCTCGCGTAGATCTTCCCTGTCGTGCTGCTGTAGACGAGATCATTCGTCGTTAGAGGAATGCGTCTGATGAACTCGGTTGGTTCGTCAAAGGGTTTGAGGGGCGCGGCCTTAACCTTCGTACTGATTGCTGGGAAAAGTGGAGACGCGACGACGTTGCAGACACTGAGGACCAGGAGGAAGGCGATTCTCCTCCTCAGATTCCGGGGGAATTGATTGTTATTCATGCTGATCTCGTTTTAAGTCACCATCGACCCTGTAAAGGACGGCTGCTTTCTTAGTTGAGGAAATTTGGAACAGCGAGCCCAACCTCCGTAGTGTGCTGGGATTGGAGGTCGTCTGTAACGATAACAGATCTGCGGGTGCGATTTCTACGATCGGATTTCTGGTGCTGGTTCAGATTAAAAGCGATTCACATACGCCGAAGGCGTTCGCTAACGGCGACTCATTGTTTTAACGCCGTAGGCGTTCGCTAATGTCAGCCCAGTGGTTGGACGTAGCGACAACCCTGGGGTAACGAATCGAAATAAATTTGAACCCTCCTAAGGAACTTCTGTACCCCCTTACTTCACTCCGTCCGCAGCGCTACGAGTGGATCGACTCTCGTTGCGCGACGTGCCGGAATGTAACAGGCCACGAGCGCGACGACGGCGAGAGCCACACCTGTTATTGCGACGACAAGCGGATCGCGGGTCGGCAGCGATGGAATCAAGGAAACTAAGAGTCGCGACACGGCGTACGCGCCCGCAAAGCCAAACAACGCTCCGATTAGTATGAGTAATGCGCCTTTGCCCAACACTAACCACAGAACGTCACGCCTTTGAGCGCCCAACGCCATGCGAATCCCGAGCTCTCCGGTACGCTGCACGACCGTGTACGACACAACGCCGTAAATACCGATTGCCGCGAGAATCAGACCAACTGTCGCAAACGCTCCCAGCAGGCTTCCCAGTAGCGAGATACTCCCGAGTCCCTGATCGACGGCCGATCGTGCCGAGCGAATCCGGTAAATCGGTGAATCCGGATCTAAACCGGCAACGGTGCTGCGCAGGCCATTAGCGAGCGCGTCCGGGTTACCGGCACTACGCATAATGATCGTGAGATACGGTGGAGCAACTTGTGTCACGGGAAGATACGCCTGGAAGCGTGTGTATGGTTCTCCCAGGTCACCGGGAAAAGCGAGATCGTTAACTATGCCGACGATTTGATAAAACTCTCTTTCTGGTCCAGTACTACTGATTCGTTTTCCGATCGGATTTTCGCCTGGCCAGAAACTGCGCGCGGTCGTTTCGTTGATGATAACAACGTTTGGGTGATCGGTTGTATCTGCTGCATTGAAGGTACGGCCCTGTCGCAGACGAGCACCAAGGGTTTCGAAGTAATCGCCGTTCACCGGTTCGTAGAATATTTCCGGATACTTGTCCGGCGGTGGCTCAGGAAGACCCTCAACCAGAAACGAGCCACTACTGTGAAAACCAAAAACCGGGTTTGATCCGCCAATGGCAACGTGCTGCACACCCGGCATTGCGCGGAGACGATTTTCCAGTTCCGTTATGAAAACAGTTCGTTGCTTATCCTCTGTGTATTTCTCCCCGCTAAGGCTCATCTGGGCCGTCAGCAATCCATCAACATTCCAACCCGGATCGGAATTGATGAAGCGCTGCAAACCGCGCAGAAACAACCCTGCCGCCGCCAGCAACACCATTGCAAACGCCACCTCGCCGATGATGAGTCCATGTCGCAGACGATGTTGAGATCGGCCCGAAGTCGATCCGCGTGCGTTTTCTCGCAGGGCGAGGTTCACATCCGTACGTGATGCGAGCCATGCCGGAATTGTACCGAAGAGCACTCCTGTCACCAGTGAACACAAGAGTGCGAAGCCGAACACTTTGTAATCGAGTTGCACACTCGCGCCCGGCAAGTCGGTGAAGAGACGTGCACTAATAAAGCGAACTGCGCCCAGCGCAATAACGAGACTGACCATGCCCCCGATTATGGCGACGACAATGCTCTCTGTTAGCGACTGGCGGAGCAGTCGCCAGCGACCAGCGCCGAGTGCGGCGCGTACGGCGAGCTCGCGCGCACGGGCCGCAGTCCGAACGAGTTGAAGATTCGCGAGATTCGCACACGCGATCAGCAACACAAACGCTGACAATCCAAACGTGAACCACATAACAGTTCGACCGATGCTGTCAGACATCGATCGCTGGAGCGGCTCGAGTCGTACGCTTTCGCCCACATTCGATGAGTTCTGCTTGCCGATATTCGCGGCGAGCGCAATCATGCTCTGCTCTGCCTGCTTGATCGTGACGCCTGGCTTGAGGCGGCCAAAAGAGGAAAGATAGTTGCTGCCACGGCTCGTCTTCCGTTCCGGAGTAAATGCGAGTGGCTGCCAGATATCGACTGGCCCCCAAAGGATCGGATGTTCAAATCCGGGAGGCATGACGCCGACGATCTCAACTGTCTTTCCATCGAGTTGAATTCTTCGTCCGACTACGTTCGGATCGCTTCCAAAACGTCGGGTCCAAAATCGATCGGTCAGGACGACAACGTTATCGGCGCCGGGCTCAAACTCTTCGGGGTTAAATACACGGCCACGCGCGGGAACCACTCCCAACATCGGAAAGAAATCGCCGGTAGCTGCGAGACTGCGCAGGCGTTCGGCTGTTTGGCCCTGTTCGGTAAAGTTACGAGAGATAAAGTGGTACGCCGCCAGCTTGTCAAAAACCGTGTTCTGGGCGTGCTGGTCAAAGAAATTTCCTGCTGAATGCGGCCAGCTCTGAGAATGTGGCGACGTGCGCCACACTCTTATCAATTGTTCCGATTGCGGATACGGCAGCGAGCGAAAAAGAAAAGTATTCAGCACGCTGAACATCGCCGTATTGACGCCAATCCCGAGAGCGAGCGTCAGCACGGCAACGACGGTAAATCCCTTATGCTTTAGCAGCATTCGTGAGCTATAGCGCAGGTCCTGCGATAGAGTAGTCATGCTTTTCCTCCATTCTCGCCGGTGGTGAGATCAATTGTTCACGAGATAGATCCGATATGTTAAAGAACACCTTGGCCGTCTCGTTTGTGGCATTTAAGAATGGTGGGAAACGCGCTACCTGGTGTCAATACCAGCGGAAGACGCTGAGGATATTCGAGAAATCATCGGTCCACGCGAGCGACTCTACTCGACCTTGAAGTAATCGCCAATTCAGCTGCTGGGCCAGGGTGTCGAATGCGGGCGAGTGACGCGCCATGACTACCCACTCGGAAGGATCCTTCCCTCTTACCGGATCATGTTCTCCGTCAACGGCTCCGATGGTCAGCGCATTGTTGCGTTTAGCCAGATCTGCAAGAACTGTATCGAGCTTCAGACTGCGGTTCGAAATGTGAAACGCGAGCATCCCTCCAGTTGCCAGCTTCGACATGTAGAGCTTAATCGCTTCCTCCGTCATGAGGTGAATCGGAATGGCGTCAGAATTAAACGCGTCGAGGACTATGAGGCCGTAGTGATGGTCCGGCGCATTCTGCAACTGCAAACGCGCATCACCCACGACTATCCTCGCAGGCGCACGTGCGCATTTCTGTAGGTAGGTAAAATAATCCGTAGTTTGCGCGATGCTGATCACCGCGGGATTGATCTCGTAGAAAGTCCAATCCTGATCCGGACGGGCGTAGCACGCCATTGATCCGGTCCCTAATCCAACCACGGCAACATTGGGCGA
>DAIOGT010000233.1:0-7079 GCA_036745095.1 Pyrinomonadaceae bacterium | reverse complement strand
TCTGAAACTCCGCGATCGCCTCCGCGTACATTCCCTTCGCTTCATACGCAAGACCAAGATAGCGACGCGCAGGGAACGAGCTCGGATCGAGTTCAAGGATCTTCTTGCACTGCTCGATCGCTTTGTCGTTCTGTCCCGATAAGTAATAGATCCAGCCGAGATGCGAACTGGCAACAAACGACAACGGCTCCAGCTCCTCGGTTCGTTTGGCTTCGGCGATCGCTTCGTCAAAACGTTCGACCGCCACAAGGTACGAGCTGTACCACTGGTGCGCCGGAGCATACGCGGGCTTTAGCCTAATCGCTTCCTGAAACTCACGTTCGGTCGCGGGACGATCCCAATCCCAACGAAACTTGATAAACGCCATCGACGTGTGTGCCTCAGCCGAGCTCTCGTCGATTTCGAGGGCGCGCGTCGCTGCTTCCTTCGCTTTCGGGAAACCCTCTTTAGGCGGCAACCTGCCGTAGACGACAAGCATGTTGTAGCAGTCCGCAAGACCCGCATACGCGGCGCCGTAGTTTGGATCGATAGCAATCGCCTGATTGAAAAAGTCGATTGCCTGCTGCAATGCGTCGCCGGTGCGTTTGTTCCATGCGTTGCGGCCTTTGAGATAGAGCCGGTAAGCCTCGAGCTGTTTCTTTTCTTCGACGTTCAACTTCAGACGCAGGTTCTCAAAGATGTCGCGCGAGATGTCGTCCTGAACGAGAAGCACGTCGGAAAGTTTGTGATCGTAATGCTGGCCCCAGAGCTGCGCGACATTCTCTAGATCGATGAGGTCCGCCTGGATACTGATGATGTCGCCGTGCCGCCGCATGCGTCCGGTGACGACCGCGCGCACATTCAAATCCTGGCCCACTTTTCGGGGATCAATCTCCTTACCCTTGTAACTCGCGACAACACTACGCGGCACTACGCGCAACTGCGGCAGCTTGGAAAGACTATTAATTAGACTCTCAGCGATCTTGTCGTTGATGTATTCAGCGTCAGGATCAGCAGACTCGTCCACAAACGGCAAGACCGCAATCGACTGAATCGGAGTGGGCTCGCCGGCTTTGCCCCAGCTCGTGAAGTAAACGAGCCCGATAAGCCCAAGCACGACTATACCCGCGGCGAAAGCGTAAAGCGGAGTTCTCCTGCTTACGGTCGCATGCGTGGCCGTGTTTGGAATTGAAACAACCGGCGCCGGATCAGTAGAGACAAGCGGAGTGTCAGTCTCTTGGGGCTTTTCGCCCCATGTCTGGTTCGTATCAGCGACGAAACGGTACCCGCGACGAGGCACTGTCTCAATAAACTGAACGCCTCCAGGACTTTCGCCGAGGGCTTTTCGCAGCAGTGAGATGTTTTGAGTCAGATTACCTTCTTCGACGAAGGTGTTGGGCCACACTCGCTTCATCAGATCGTCTTTGGCCACGACCTGTCCACCGTTTTCGACGAGAGTGACGAGGATGTCGAACACCTTCGGAGTGAGTGGAACGAGTTCTCCCTCACGCAACAGGACGCGCTCGCCTGTTATGAGGCGAAAACGACCAAATTCATAGCTGTGACTGTCCTGCTGACTCATTAAACCCGCCTTGAGAAATATCTTTGAGGAAATCTTGAGTACTGCCTGAGGACTTATCCCGCATTACCCGTCTAAATTAGGCGCTCGAAAAGGTTGAGAACAAGTTCTTTGACGGCGAAGTGATTGTAATGCAAGCCCTGAGCGCGAGCAACGAGGTTCAGGTTTAGAGTGACTCTTCGGCGAAAGCTGGTTGAACTCTGAACGAGACGCTGAGGAAATCTCCCCATGATCAACCCAAAAAAGAGTTCCGAACTAATAGAAACGTCCCTTATCTACCTTCTGAGTGCGGCTGTGGCAGTGGGAGCGTTCGTCCTCGTCTGGTTAGTCTCACTGCTAATCGGGTCGAGTCAAACGTGATTTCTGATGAAGAACAAGGAACTGGCGCCGCTGGGTCCAGCCAACGCTGCCGAAACAAACATAATCTTACGAATGCCAAACACGAACGACTCCGTGATTGCTACTTTGATCTTCTCCAGCGTTGCGGAGTCGGTGTTTGGCAAAACTGACCGATCCGTCAACATCATCACCCCACACACTGCGATCGCAAGCAGACCCGCCGTCCGACAGAGAGCGTTGTGAATCCCTGACGCCGTATCCACCTGTTCCTCACCAACGGGCTTTCTAGTTGAACTAAAAAGGCTCGTCGATCGACTCGCTCTGCTTAGTGAAAAACTTCGGCCCCTCGGGCGTGATGTACAAACAATCTTCGAGGCGAATACCGAATTCTCCATAGATGACAACTGTCGGCTCGTCGCTGAAACACATGCCTGGCTGGATCGGCGTTTTATTGCCGCGCACGAAGTTGGTCCACTCATGACCGTCGAGGCCAATACCGTGACCCGTACGGTGCGGCAGGCCCGGCACTTTGTAATCTGGACCAAACCCGGCATCAGTGATCACCTTGCGCGCTGCCGCATCGACAGCTTCACACGGAGCACCGACCTTCGCTGCGGCAAACCCGGCGTCCTGCGCCTTTCGCTCGAGGTCCCAGATCTGGCGCTGTCGATCCGTCGCTTTGCCAAACACGAACGTGCGTGTGATGTCTGACTGGTATCCATCGACACTGCAACCGCCATCCATGAGCACGACATCGCCTTCCTTCAACCGTTGCGGCGTACTGCTGCCGTGTGGAAACGCAGTGTACTTCCCAAAGCTGACGAAAACTCCGCCCGACGATCCGAGCGCGCGTAAAGCGGCAGCGCAGTTTCCGGCAAACTCGCCCTGCGTCATGCCTTCAGTCATCGACTCGCGCGTTGCTTTGTAAGCAACGATAGTGATGTCGTTGGCGATCTGCATGAGCGCAAGCTCGGTCGGCGACTTAAACATTCGGCAACCGGCAGTGATCGGCGTCGCATTCACAAACTTCACGGCCGGCGCTGCCTGCCGAATCCCGTCGAAAAGAAAAAACCGCACGCGTTCCTCAATGCCGATGGTGCCCGTGCGAATGCCGCGATCTTTTAGTATCTGGGCCACACGCTGGTATGGACTCTCGTCCTCTTCCCACGTGCGAATGTCATTTCCCATGCGAATCAACTCGCGAGCACGCTCTTCTTCAAACTTCGGACACACCCACGCGATCTCGCCGCGCGCTGGGATCACGGCGGCAAACATTCGCTCGCTCGTGCCCCAGCGCATGCCCGTGTAGTAGAACATGCTGCTGCCGGGCTCGATGTAAATCGCATCGACGCGTTGTTCGCGCATCAGTCGCTGCGCTTTCTCGATGCGACCCTTGCGCTCCTCCAACGTGATCGGCACGACGTTCTGCGTCATGCGACGCAATCGTCGAATGGGCTCGGGCTGTGTTGTTTGCTGCTGCGGCTCGAGCGATTCGCTGTGCGCATAAGCAATCGAGCTGCCAAGCAGCGTTGCGCCAGCGATACCCGCGGACAGGCGTAGGAAATCTCTGCGATCGGTACACATTGATGTAGGGGCCCTCGGTGGTTGGTATTTGTTTAGATCCGGGTCACAGATTAACATCTGAGGCAATGGCACGCGCAAGTCACGACCTTCATGGTTCAGCTCCCGACAAGTCGAATGCGGCATTGCTGCTCATCGACGTCATCAACGATTTCAGTTTCGAAGAAGGCGACGAACTCCTGCGACTCGCTTTGCCGGTCGGCAAAAATATTGCCGAGTTGAAGAAGCGAGCGGAAGCCGAAGGCATTCCCTGTGTTTACGTGAACGACAATTTTGGAAAGTGGCAGTCAGACTTCAAAAAGATCGTCGCACGTTGCACCGCAGACGATGCGAAGGGCAAAGACTTCGTCAAACTTCTCGTGCCGGATGACGACGACTATTTCGTGCTGAAACCAAAACACTCGGGCTTCTACTCAACGACTCTGGATCTGTTACTCACACACCTGAACGCAACGAACCTGATTCTCACCGGTATCGCCGGGAACAACTGCGTGCTCTTCACCGCCAACGACGCGTACATGCGCGACTTCAAGGTCTTTGTTCCCGCGGACAGTGTGGTTTCAAACACGGAAGAAGAGAATCGCTACGCTCTGAAGCAGATGGAGACGGTCCTGAAAGCCGACACCACTCCTTCTCGGAAGCTGGATTTGAAAGTTCTCAGCAGCTAAAATCGGCCACCACAACGCACAAGAAAACAGTTGCCACCAATAAGCACAAAGTGCAGAAAAGCATTAACCAAACTGTTATGTGCTTTTTGCGCCTCTTTGTGCCTAGGGTCCACGGCTGAGGCGCAAGAGAGAGTTTTGCGCTGGGGAGCAGATCCGAGCGGTGGCGCCCCGTACGTCTTCACCGATCCCGCAAATCCCGATCGTTACATCGGCTACGAAAAAGAGATGGTTGACGCACTGGCCCAGGCGATGGGCCGCCGCGCCGAGTTTGTGCCGAGCGACTGGGAGACGCTCGTCTCCGCGCTGCAACGCCGCTCGTTCGACGTCATCGTGAATGGACTCGAACCGACCGGCGATCGCGCGCAACAGATCCTCTTCAGCAAGGCCTACTACATCTTTCAACTGCAACTCACTGTACGCCGCGACGACAATCGCATGAAGTCACTCGACGACTGTAAGAATTGTATTGTCGGCACGCTCGGAAATACAGCCGCGTCGCGCATCCTCCAACAGCGTGGTATTCCGTTTCGCAGCTATGCCGATCCAGTCGGTGCGTATCGCGATCTCGAGCTGAAACGTATCGACGCAGTGGTGATGGACGTTCCCGCCGAAGCTTTTTACGCGCGAGCTAATCCGAACCTGAAACCCGCTGGACCACCATTCACGCGCGGGCAATATGTCATCGGTCTCCGTAAAGACGATCTCGCTTTGAAAGCGGAAATTGACGCAGCCATCGACAAGATCATCCTCGACGGCACGCTCGAAACGATCCTGAAGAAGTGGGGACTTTGGAACGACGCACAAGCAGAGTTTCAGGCGCCCATTCGCGCCGGAACTCAGCCGTCAACAGTCGAGGAGTACACGACAACGAACGTGACGTTTAACTGGGGTGAAGCACTGTGGCGCCTGACACGTGCCGCTGCTGTCACCGTTCTGATTGCTCTGGGCGCGATGGTCATCGCGATCGTTCTGGGATTACCACTCGCTATCGGACAATGGAAAGGCCCGCCGTGGCTGAGCGCGCTATGTACCTTGTACGTCGAATTTTTCCGCGGCACGCCCGTCCTGGTCCAACTGTTGTTTCTGTACTTTGGCTTGCCTGTGATCGGCATCACCATGCCTGGTTGGTTGACAGCGCTGGTCGGACTCGGCTTGAACTACGCTGCTTACGAATCGCAAGTGTATCGTGCGTCGCTCGAGGCGATTCCGAACGGGCAGTGGGAAGCTGCGTACTCGCTCGGCATGGGTCCGCTGCTCGCGTTTCGTCGTATCATCCTGCCGCAAGCGTTTCGTATCGCGTTGCCGCCGATGACGAACGACTTCGTCTCGCTCTTCAAAGACACCTCAGTCGCTTTCGCGATTTCAGTCTGGGAGCTGGCGACGGCCTATCGCGAGCTCGCGAATGCTTCGGGACAGTTCCTGCTGCTTGGCCTTGCGGTTTCCGCATTCTATCTCGCGATGAGCTTGCCCATGGCCCATCTTGCACGATTGCTTGAGAGACGTTTGCGCGATCGTGCCACGGAGCGTGTGGTCGAGACGGAGGTGGCGACGGCATGATTCGCGTTACCGGTCTTCGCAAGCGTTTCGGCAACAATGAGATTCTGAAAGGGATCGACTTCGAAGTGCCACCGCAAACCGTGCTCGGTGTGATCGGCGCCTCAGGCAGTGGCAAGTCAACGTTATTACGTTGTCTCAACGGTCTGGAGACAATCAATGGCGGCACGATCGAGTGCGACAACGTTCGTCTCGAGGCAAACATATCACCCGCGGATTATCGGAAACGTGTCAAAGATCTACGGCTGAAGGTCGGCACAGTCTTCCAGCATTTTTATCTCTTCCCTCACCTGTCTGTGATCGGAAACATCATCGAGGCGCCCGTACACGTGCTGCGCACGCCAAAGAAGACGGCTGAGACTGAAGCGTACGAGTTATTGGATTCGGTGGGACTGACGCAGGCGGCGCGGCGATATCCGGGTTCGTTGTCCGGTGGCGAGCAACAGCGTGTCGCGATTGCGCGCGCGCTAGCGATGCATCCCGCGTTGCTGTTGCTTGACGAGCCGACGAGTGCGCTCGATCCTCGACGTATCAACAGTTTGCGGACGCTGTTGCGGACGTTCGTGGATCGCGGTCACACGATGATCATCATTTCACACTCGATGGGATTTCTCGCCGGAGTTTCCGACAACATTTTGTTTTTGGAAGGTGGCGTGGCGGTTGAACTTGGTCCAACCGACGAGGTACTGAAGTCGCCCAAAGACGCGCGAACGAAAGACTTTTTGTTAACTGCTGATGCCGCGGATTGATCCGGATTTATCTGTCAGGGTTTCGAGATACTGCTCGAAACGCGCGCGATCGTCGACGTTCGTGATCTTCGAACCCAGCAGGTAACCCTGGCCTACGAACGGACCCTTCAACCGTTCGCATCTGACGGGGCTCACTTCCATGCCGATCACGCCTCCGGGAACATGCAGCGAGAGATTCAAATGATTCATGCCACTGCAAAATCGCTCGTCGATGATCGTGGAAGGCAGGACCATTCCCATTCCCGCGGCACTGAGATCGTGCGTCCGTCCCAGAAAGACGAGGGATGATTCACAGTTCTGGACGTCGTTGTCGAGTAGCGAGAGCGTGGCGGTCAGTTCGACTTCACATCGCACTCTGAGGCGGCGCATTCTGCGTCGTTCGATTGAAGAGACAAGGTTATCCAAGCTGGTCAGTCTTCCTAGTCGGGGGTAAATGAGACCGCTTCCAGTTTCCCGAGACAGTTGTTTAATGGTCGAGGCTCGAAGTCGAAGACCGCGCTCTCCGGCTGGCCAGTAGTAGCACGAAACGATAAATTTGTACATGAAAGAAGCTGAAAACAGAGTTCGAAGGCCTGAACTCTGGGCCCTTCCCAGGCATTCTGCGAATTTCGTGTGTCGAATGAGTTAAAA
>DAIOGT010000232.1:0-7107 GCA_036745095.1 Pyrinomonadaceae bacterium | reverse complement strand
TGCCACGGGCTTGTCCCGTGGAGGTTCACGTTCGTCGCTAACCGCTGTGTAAAACTCCGCACTTCCGCCTGCTAAAAGTTCCCAACTCCACTGAGAACCTTGGCGACACCTTAAATTCGGCCAGTAAATCAGCCGCAGCTTGCGCGGTACAGTCGTTGCAAATCCATGCCTTATTCTGCTTGAACGAAAAGAAACGGAAGCAGGCAATAACGGTGAGGAGGGAAGTCAATGAGCGGTTTACGCCTTGGCAGTAACTTTGCTGTGTTTGCGCTTTTCTTCGGGCTCTCTTTGCTGGAAGCATTCCAGGCTGGTAACTGGTTAAGAGCTGCTTTTTGGTTAGCAATAGCCGCAGTATTCCTTTATTCCGACCGGAAACAACATCAGGAACACCCATGATCTCTCGACGCACGTTTTTGAAATACACCGCAGGGACAGCGCTCACGTGGTATGCCTTCAACAGGTTTGGGATTCCGAAGGCGATTGCACAAATTCCAGGTGGCACACTCGACCCTAATCTGATCCCGAAGTTTCAAACGCCGTTACTTATTCCGCCTGTGATGCCAAAGGCGGGAAGAATCGTCGCGCGCGGCGGCAAGAATATTGACTACTACGAAATCTCGATGAAGCAGTTTGACCAGCAAATTCTTCCTGCTGATTTCCCGGCGACAACGGTCTGGGGCTACGGCGCAGTTTCGTCGTCGAGCAAGAGAGGATTGCTCATACATAACGCTCCGTCGCTGACTATCGAGGCGCGGTGGAACACACCTGTGCGCGTGAAGTGGATCAATGACCTCACGAATGCAAACGATGAGTTCCTGCCACACTTACTTCCGGTCGACCAAACACTGCACTGGGCCAACCCGCCCGGTGGCACATCAGGCCGCGACATGCGTCCAACCTTTGCAAGCACACCTGGTCCGTACGTTGGTCCGGTGCCGATCGTCACGCACGTTCACGGCGCAATTGGTGTCGGTGATGAATCGGACGGCTACGCCGAAGCCTGGTATCTTCCTGCGGCTAACAACATCCCGAGCGGCTATGCTTCTGAAGGCACGTGGTACAACTTCTTTAAGGACAAAGCGGCTACAAATTTCGGCGCCACGTGGGGACAGGGATTCGCTGTTTTCCAATATCCGAATGAGAACCGCGCTTCGACAATTTGGTACCACGATCACGCGCTCGGTATGACGCGCCTGAATGTGTACGCTGGTCCAGCGGGCTTCTACCTCATTCGTGGTGGTCCAGACGGAGACGACGCCGTGCTCGACAGTCGATCCGGCGCGCCGGCAGTCCTGCCCGGACCTGCTCCCAAAGAGAACGACAAGTTCCCCTCAAACAAGACGTACTACGAAATTCCGATTGCTATACAGGACCGATCCTTTAATGCCGACGGCTCGCTGTTCTATCCGAACACTCGTGAATTCTTTGACGAGTTCACTGGACCATTCATCCCCGAGACCGATGTTTCGCCAATCTGGAATCCAGAGTTCTTTGGTAACGTAATGATGGTGAACGGCAACACCTGGCCTTTCCAGACAGTCGAGCAGCGGCGTTATCGCTTACGCTTTTTGAACGGTTGCCAGTCGCGATTTCTGATTCTGGACTTCAGCAACATCCCCGGAGTTGAAGTGTGGCAGATTGGAAACGATGGCGGGTTCCTTGCGGCGCCCGTAAACCTCACTGCTGAGCACGGAGGCCGTTTGCTGATGGGACTAGCCGAGCGAGCGGACGTGATCGTCGACTTCAGTAACGTTCCTATAGGCGATTACGTGCTCGGCAACATTGGACCAGACGAGCCTTTCGGCGGCGGCGAGCCACCCGATGATTTTGATCTTGCAGATCCCGAGACTACGGGCCAGGTTATGGAGTTCCGGGTTGTTCCGGCTGAATCGGCGGATCCCACGACGCCAGCCATGTTTCTGCAATTACCGACGATCACACCATTACCTGCGTCAAGCAACACGAGACCACTGGCGCTTCTCGAGGAAATGTCCGATGTTTTTGATGGGCCCTCTGAAGCTCTACTAGGCAACATCGACAACACCGGAACGCCAATGCATAAGTTGTGGGCCGATCCAATCAGTGAAAATCCAAATGTTGGGGATACAGAGGTCTGGGAGTTTTACAACTTGACCGCCGATGCACATCCGATGCACGTGCATGAAATCGCGTTTGAGGTCGTGAACCGTGAACGCCTGGTCGTGGACGGTGACGGACCCATCGTGCCGGTCGAACTCACTGGAGAGGTGCGTTCGCCGGAGGCTTGGGAATCCGGCTTCAAAGACACGGTGATCGCGTATCCCGGCGAGGTCACACGAATTCGCGGCCAGTTCAACACACCGGGACAATTCGTGTGGCACTGCCATATCGTCGAGCATGAGGATAACGAGATGATGCGTCCTTACCGCATAGGTCCTGTTCAACCCGGTCAACCATGAGGGTGAAGCTCATTCGTTGGCAGTTAATTCTGAAAGTCCACAGATAGACGAACGATGGCCTAAAGACTCGAAAGTGACAAACGTAGATCTCGATGTTGCCATATGGCTGGCATCACCGAGCGCGGAGAAAGTCTCTCCGCGCTCTTCACCCGTCCACACTCATTCGTGACGTTGATGCGCCTGGTAATCTACAATAGGCGCGCTCGCTCGATGTCCAGAAGCCACTGAGAAGTTGTCTTCTACCGCCTATCCGAAACATGCGGGTTCCTTCCGGTACACAATTAGGTCGATACGAAGTTCGTTCTCTACTCGGTGTTGGCGGCATGGGTGAGGTTTATCTCGCGCACGACCTGCAGTTGCGCCGCTCCGTTGCACTGAAGCTCTTGCCACACCAAATTTCGCATGACGAAGAGCGGCTGCGCCGGTTCAAGCAGGAAGCGTTTGCTGCGTCTTCCCTGAATCATCCGAATATCCTGACGATTTTTGAAATTGGCCAACAGGGTGACACCCATTTCCTAGCCACCGAATACATCGACGGCGAATCGTTGCGCCAGCTCATCACGGAGGAATCCGTGCGGCTCGATCAGGTCCTGGACTGGGGGACCCAGATCGCTTCGGCGCTTTCGGCTGCACATGCGGCCGGGGTCATCCATCGCGATATCAAGCCCGACAACATCATGGTTCGGCGCGACGGCTATGTGAAGGTGCTTGATTTCGGTCTTGCCAAGTTAAGTGAGAACAAGAATCTTGCCAGCGATCCGGAAGCAGCCACCGTACAAGTTATTCAAACCGATCCGGGTAAGGTCATGGGCACGGTGAGTTACATGTCGCCCGAGCAGACACGTGGCCTGCAACTGGATGCGCGCACCGACATCTGGAGTCTCGGAGTAATTCTCTATGAATTGATCGCCGGTCGACCTCCTTTCGAGGGGATCAGTGCCAGCGATGTGGTTGCGTCCATATTAAGAAGTGAGCCGGTGCCGTTGCAGCGTTTCTCGCCGGATGTTCCCGATGAACTGAACCGTATCGTTCGCAAGGCATTACAGAAGGACCCTGATGAGCGTTATCACCTCGCGAAAGAGATGGCTATCGACTTAAAAATCCTCCGTCGCGACCTTGAACTGAATGCGGAGATTGAGCGCTCAGTCCAACCTGTCGGTTCAACTGATGACAGGCCACAGCAGCAGAGTCGAACGGACATGAATCTCTCACGGCCCGTTTCCGATACAGCACCTGTATCTCTTCAACGATCGACCGCAAGCGCGGAGCCATTTATCAAAGATCCGCGCCGGGTTTCAATCACTTCAAAACTGCTTATAGGCGGGATTGTTTTGACGCTGATCGTCGCTGCTTTTGTGTTCTCAAAATATTGGGTGAGCGACACCCGCTTAGTTGAGCCCACAACGAACATGCGAATTTCGCGGCTTACAACCACAGGCCGGGTAGACCAGGCCGTTATCTCTCCTGACGGGAAATACATTGTTCATGCGGCCGCTGAAAATGGACTGCAGAGCCTACGCGTGCGTCAGGTAAACACAAACAGCGACGTAGAAGTCGTGGCGCCTTCAGATGTGCGCTACGACAAACTAATCTTTTCACCTGATGGCGATTTCGTTTACTACGTGGCCACCGACACGAACAGTGTCTCTTCAAACCTCTACGCAATTCCTGCTTTAGGTGGTAGTGCCAGAAAGTTAATCTCGAACGTTACGAGCGCCGTGACCATCTCGCCAGATGGGAAAAATGTGGCGTTCATTCGGAAAATGGCCGACATCGGCGAGGACGTGGTGGTAGTTGCCGAGACAAGTGGAAGCAACGAGCGCAAGATTGCTGCGCGTAAGCTACCGAACTTCTTTGGCTCGCTTACCTGGTCACCAAAAGGCAATTCGCTTGTTTGTGCAGCAGGTAGTTTCGTACCTGCCTACAATACATACCTCGTCGAAATTCCACTTGATGATCCCAGGGAAAAACAGCTTGGTAGTCAAACCTGGGCGTCCATGGGAGAGATTGCCTGGGTTCCCGACTCTAGCGGACTGGTCTTTACTGCTTCCGATCCGGACTCACCTGGTCTCGATTCGAAACAACTCTGGTTCGTGCGATACCCCGAAGGTGAAGTTCGTCGAATTACAAACGACCTGAACAATTATCAAGGCATCAGTGTTACGTCCGACTCAAGGAGATTGGTGACGCTTCAGTCAGCGTCTACTTGCAACCTTTGGGTGGCTGACAATGCTGATTGGAATCAACCCACGCAAGTTACAACCGGTTCCAGACTTGATGGCCGTAATGGAGTTGCATATATGAGCGACGGAAAGGTGGTCTATTCGTCGACTGTTACGGGCCATATGGACCTATGGGCCATGAATGCGGATGGTAGCAACCAGCGTCAGCTGACAGCCAACTCGCGCAACAATACTCAGCCGGTCCTCACACGCGACGGACGTTACCTTATCTTTACTTCTGATCGTTCGGGAACCTCCAACATCTGGCGCATGGACGTCGACGGCTCGCATCCGCGACAGCTTACAAGTGGGAGTGGCGAAGGATATCCACACTCCACTCCCGATGGAAAATGGGTGGTGTACACGTTATTAGGGGCAGGGAAGCCGACGGTCTGGCGTGTGTCGATCGAAGGCGGGGCACCGCAACAGATTATCGATGGACATGCGACCAATCCGTCTGTCTCGCCCGATGGCGAATCGATAGCCTGTTTTTATCGTGAACAGCCGAACGCGCGGATGAAGATAGGGCTATTTAGCTTAAATGGGGGCCAGCGAATCCGCACTTTCGACATGGGAGCCATGTTCGTGTTTGATTCTGTTAGCGCTTCGCTGCGGTGGACCGCCGATGGCCGGGCATTAACGTATGTGCAGACGGCAGGTGACGCTTCCAATTTGTGGAGCCAGCCTGTTTCAGGCGAACCTGCAAAACAACTGACTAACTTTAAATCAAGTCGAATTTTCTCGTTCGATTGGTCACCAGATGGCCGGCAATTAATCCTAAGCCGCGGTACAGCATCAAGTGATGTGGTATTACTCAGTAACTTTCGCTAATCGGTCCGACGGTTCGATTTTATTTTAAGGCGTTGAGTGCTGCTCGTATATCCTCGTTCGTTGGTCTTTCCTGGTAGTTCAATTCAACTTTCATCCACGTAATGCGACCCGTCTTGTCGATTACATAAACCGTTGGACGAGGAATGCCTTCAAACTTTTGGCCGTTATAGTCGGGATCTCGAATTCCAAATGCATCGATTACTCGATGTCCGGGATCCGACAGAATCGGGTAATCAATTTTACCTTTACCATCAGCAGCGATATTTGCGGCAAACTCTCTACTTTGTGCTGGTGTGTCAACACTGATTGCCAGCAGATTAAGAGCTTCATCAGGTTTCTTCAGAGAGCGTAACTCAGCTAACTGCTGAGCACAGTATGGTCACCAATTGCCTCGATAGAACGCGAGGACGGTTGGAGCACTTCCGCGCAGCGCCGACAGCGTGACCTTTTGCCCGTTTTGATCTTCCAGTGTGAAATTCGGAGCCATCTCACCGATCTTCACGGGTTCATTGCGGGGCTGAAGGTCAGCGTCGAGTGCAGAATTGACTTTTGAGTTTGAACACGACAACCCGACGAAAAAAAACAACAAGACAAAGGTCAACTTTTTCTTCATACCAGGAACCCGCGAAGAGACAAGATGATTAAAACGGTTCAGTAGAGTCTAAGGCACAGAGTATATTACGCGAAAGCGCGAGGCGCTGAAGGACTTAAATTCGCGAAACACTATGACCTACCTGAACAAGAGGTAGTGAACCTGTTAAAAGTCGGCACCGGTGATAGCTGGATAGTTCGAAATTGGACCGACGTTTCTGAGTGGACCGCGGAAACAGCCCTGGAGGTTTTGCTAAAAGACTTAAAAGCGGCTTACCACGAAGGGCTTAAACACAATGTAACCTTGCCGTTCAATGCCCTGTCGGCCACACAAATTATTTGATTCGATGGGGAAAGAGAAACCGAAACCCAAATGATTTCGCAGTGAGTCGGGACGGCGCGCGCGACGATTTAAGCCACCGCGTCGCTAACGATTGTTTGTGCCTCATCCAAAATGCGCTTAAGGTGGTCCATACCACGAAAGCTTTCCACGTAAATCTTGTAGATGTCCTCAGTACCGGACGGACGCGCAGCGAACCATCCGCTCTCCGCTACCACCTTCAGCCCGCCGAGAGGCGCTCCATTACCTGGAGCATGCGTCAGGATCGTTTGAATTTGTTCACCCGCAAGCTCTTTCGACCGAACCTGCTGCGGAGAGAGTTTCTTTAAAATCTCTTTTTCTTGCACTGTGGCTGGAGCCTCAGTGCGCGTGTACACCGACTCGCCGAACTCGCTTGTCAGCTCCCGATAGATCTGGCCGGGATCGCGATCCATTCGAGCCGTAATCTCCGCCGCGAGCAACGCCGGAACGATTCCATCTTTATCAGTGGTCCAAACAGTGCCATCGAGACGCAGGAAAGATGCACCCGCGCTTTCTTCTCCCCCAAAACCGAGCGTGCCGTCGAGCAAGCCGTCCACGAACCACTTGAAGCCGACCGGAACCTCATAGAGCTTGCGGTCCAATTTTCCTGCGACGCGATCGATCATCTGACTGCTGACCATCGTCTTACCCACGGCCGCTGCAT
>DAIOGT010000231.1:0-7149 GCA_036745095.1 Pyrinomonadaceae bacterium | reverse complement strand
CGAATCGCACCGAGGTTTTGCCGTTGCCGCGTGATGAGCGCAGGCGTCGTCGTGAGAGTAACGTTCGCGATTGAGTCGTCGATGTCGCTCCAGAACACGTTTCCGCGTACAAACAGTCGCCCTTTAAACCGCTCGACTCCGATGCCCGCCTCGCCGCCGGTGAGTCGCTCAGCGTGAAGATCGGCGTTGGCGTTTGTCACGACGTTTCCGACTCGGAAGTTGCGATAGATCTCGTTCAGCGTTGGCGCGCGAAAGGCGCGATACGCTGAAGCGCCGAGTTCAACACCTTTGTCAAAGCGTTTGATAACCCACACCCGCGGGCTAAACGCCGTTTCCGATCGATCCGGAAAGACGTTGAATACGGGTGTGCCCACGGCGGGCGTGCGATTGGAAAATCCGCGACTGTTACGCCAGTGATCGAGTCGACCGCCAAAACCGAATTGCCACGATCCGACGTAAACAGAATCACTCGCAAACACACCGAATGATCTTTGCCGTCCGCCCGCGTCCACGAAAGCGGTGATTCTCGAATTGTTAAATGTCGTTTCCGCGCTGTGACCGCGCACCTCACGACTTTCCACCCCGATTCGCAGGACCTGGTGGCGTCCGAGAAGTGGTGCGGCCTCAAATACAAAACCCGCCTGTTGCGATGGATTGCGTTGCCGGTTCGTCAACGACTCGGAATTGCGATCGGCTGCAACCGCCGAAAAGTTCTGATTAAACGTTTCACTCGATCCATACAGTCGCAGCGAAAAAGGACCGATCGAAGATCGCGAAGAGTCGAATCCGATGTCGATCGATGAGATCCGCGTGTCGTTGAGCTGAATGGCCGTGCCGTTGCGGCGGCTCTCGCCAAACGAGCTGAGGCGTATGAATGCGTTGCCATGAGTACTATTTGAAATCGTAACCGAGCCGCTGAGATCGCCGGTTCCGGCAGCAGTATCGACCGACCCTCTTTCGTTCTCAGGCACGAGCACGTATCCATCTGTGTGCAGCGCTTGTCCTGACGCGAAGATGGCCCAATCGCCAAAAACCTTCGCTCCGGTGAACGAGGTCGCAGCAGTGCCTTTGTTGCCCGCGGAGGCTTCAATGTCAAGACCGGTTGTCGAACTCTTTTTGCTGGTTATGTTGACGACGCCGCCGAGCGCGGCGCTGCCGTAGAGATTGGAAATTCCACCATTCTGTACGAACACATTATCGATGCTCGTGCGCGGGACGCGATTCCAGTAAACCCAGCCGCCGAACGGGCTATTGAGAGGCACACCGTCGAACAAAACGAGCGCGCGGCTCGCACCACTCGCGCCGACACCTCTAAGTGAAACGCCTTGCGCGGTCGGGTTTGTAGTCAAACCACCTGACCGGCGAAACAGCGAGAAGCCTGGAACTTGCCTGAGAATGTCGTCGATCGTGAGTGCCCCGGCAGACTCGATCTCGCGTGGGCCAAGATTGTATTGACTGACTGGTGTGATGAGAATGCGCTCGTCGTAATTCACGGGCGGCTTCACGACGATTCGTTCCATTATGCCCGCGGGATAGAGCTGTATCCGCAGTGGCTCATCAGCTTTTGTGACTTTAATCTGCACGGTGCCGAAACCTGGCGAGCTGATCGAGAGTGTTCCAGACGTTCGTTTACTCAAGACGGTGAAATTTCCGGAGAGGTCGGTGGCCGTGCGAATCGTGTTGCCATCCGCGTCAAACTGAACTGCGGCGTTCGCAATCGCGGCTCCGGTTTGGTCGGAAACCACACCACTGATTTTCACCGGTTCCTGCTGAGCCAGCACGCGTGCGACAGCGCACGTTAGACAGATAAAGGCGAACGTAAAACGCTGTCTTCTGGTACACCGGCGTGTTGATGTTGTCCTGTTTCTCACTACCGCAATGGCGCCTTTTGCGATGAGTATCAGATTAAAGCCCGTTTGAAGCAACGTTAATACCGACCGCCAGCGGCGCATTTCCCTTTAGCGCAACATTTACAGGACTGGCAAGATAAAGTATAAATTTGTTTCCCCTTTGTCCCCTTTCTTACCCATCTCCCACTAAGCCCTAAGTGTCTATTGCCGCGGAGGACTATTAGTGTCACGACAATTCCGTCGTAATTCCAAACCCCTTAAGAGTTTACAGAAAGAACGCACCGGCATTCCGGGCTTTGACGAAATCACTCGTGGTGGTGTGCCTGCTGGTCGACCGACACTCGTTTGCGGCAGCGCGGGCGCCGGGAAAACGCTCTTTGCGATGGAGTTTCTCGTCCGTGGCGCAATACTCTACGACGAGCCGGGCGTCTTTATGTCCTTTGAGGAGTCGGACGAAGAGCTTGCCACAAACGTCGCTTCACTCGGATTTGATTTAAATCAACTCATTGCAGACAAAAAGCTGCTGCTTGACTACGTTTTTATCGAGCGCTCCGAGATCGAAGAGACGGGCGCCTACAACCTCGAAGGTCTCTTTCTCCGGCTCGAACACGCAATCGACTCGATTCGCGCCAAACGCGTTGTGCTCGACACTCTCGAAGCACTCTTTTCCGGACTTGCCGACGAAGCCATCATTCGTGCTGAACTGCGCCGTCTTTTCCGCTGGCTGAAACAGAAAGGCGTGACGGCAGTCATTACTTGTGAACGCGGCGAAGGAACGCTGACTCGCTACGGTCTCGAAGAGTACGTCGCGGACTGCGTCATCCTTCTCGACCATCGGGTTGAGAACCAGATTTCGACGCGGCGGATGCGCATCATCAAGTATCGCGGCACGTCGCACGGAACGAATGAATATCCATTTCTTATCGACGATAAAGGTTTCTCCGTTCTTCCGATCACTTCACTTGGTCTAACTCACAAAGCATCGAACGAGTTCGTCTCATCCGGCATACGGCGGCTCGATACGATGCTGAGCGGAAAGGGCTTTTATCGCGGCAGCTCGATCCTCGTGTCGGGAACCGCCGGAACAGGAAAGAGCACGCTCGCCGCGCATTTTGTTGAGGCCGCGTGCAAGCGTGGCGAACGCGCCCTCTACTTTGGTTTTGAAGAGTCGCAGGAGCAGATCGTTCGCAACATGCGTTCAGTGGGAATTGAACTGGAAAAGTACGTGAAAAAGGGTCTTTTGAAATTTCACAACTCCCGACCGAATGCCTGGGGACTTGAAGTACATCTCGCGATGATTCACAAAAATATCGACGATTATGTTCCCTCGGTGGTAGTTGTCGATCCGATCACAAATTTTCTCGCCGTGGGAGACAACCTTGAAACGAAATCAATGCTTACCCGGCTCATTGATCTGCTGAAGACACGTCAGACCACTGCGATGTTCACGAGTTTGACTGCAGGCGCACACGAAATTGAAGAAACGGAAGTCGGCGTATCGTCGCTGATGGACACCTGGATACTCGTGAAAAATATCGAATCGAACGGCGAGCGCAATCGCGGGTTGTACATTTTGAAGGCGCGCGGCATCGCCCATTCAAACCAGGTAAGGGAATTCCTGCTGACAGATAAGGGCGTGGACCTGGTTGATACTTACGTTGGTCTGGATGGCGTGTTGATGGGAACAGCTCGCGTGTCTCAACTCGCACGCGAAGCGTCTGCGGAAAAAGAGCGCCTCCAGTTTGTGCACCAGAAAGATCGTGAACTCAAGCGCAAACAGGAGTTGTATGAAGCGCAGGTCGCGGCGTTGAAAGGACAGTTTGAATCTGAGCGCGACGCGATTCTGAGCGAGATTGATGAGGCTCGCAACCGCGAAGAGACAGTTGCTACCCAACGACTCGAAATGGCCCGAATTCGCCGGGCAGATGAGGTGGCACTAAACGTTGATGAAAACGGTGATCGGAAGGCACGGAAAGGAACGACTAGATGAAGGCGACGCCCAAAAAGCAAAACCGACGGAACAGTGATGGTCACTCGTCAGAACACGATGGCGATCCTGACCGCTGGAATTTGCGTCTGTACGTGGCGGGCCAAACTCCTCGCTCACTCACCGCCTTCAAAAATCTCAAAGACATTTGCGAGAAGTACCTGAAAGGTAAATACCACATTGAAGTCATTGATCTGATGGAGAATCCCACACTCGCGCGTGGCGATCAGATCCTGGCTATCCCGACGCTTGTAAGGAAACTGCCGGAGCCGATCAGAAAGATCATCGGCGACCTTTCCAATACCGAGCGGGTCCTGGTTGGCCTGGACATCCAACCGCGTAGCTAGTGAGGATTCATGGACAAAGCAAACAAACAGAATGGAAACGCAGGCGCCAAAGCACGATTGAAAAGCAAACTGCGCAGCACGACGGAGGCTTTTGAAGACGCTCTGAACGTAGGCTCTGCTTTTAAACGCGCGCAGTACATTCTGCGACTGTATGTGATCGGCTCGTCGCCGCGGTCCCTGAGAGCTGTTTATAACCTTAAGAAGATATGTGAAGAGAATTTTCCGAACGACTACGAGCTCGAAGTAATAGACGTTTGTAAAAATCCCGAGATGGCGCGCGAAGAACAGATTGTCGCAGTGCCGATGCTGGTGAAAAAGTTGCCGGCGCCGCTGCGAAAGTTCGTCGGCGACCTCTCAAACACGGAGAAGATTTTGGTTGGATTGGACCTTTACCAGAGGCAGGAGCAAGAGTCTAACTAGGCAGGGGGCACTATGGGCGCAGGGTTTGTATGCGTGAAATGAAAATGGCGAAGCAAACAAAAACTCTGACACGGGTTGACGAACAACTGCTGGATCTCCAACGAAGGCTTGAGGAAGCCGAGGAAACTTTGCGTGCGATCCGTCAGGGTGAGGTCGATGCACTCGTAATCGACGATGCTCACGGTCAGGTAATCTACACACTCACCAGTGCCGATTATCCTTACCGGCTGATGATCGATGAGATGAACGAAGGCGCGGTTAGTCTGTCGACTGATTCGCTCATCCTTTACAGCAATCGGAACTTCGCCGGGATTGTGGGCCAGCCGGAAACAAACATGAGCGGCGCCTCACTCGTCGATTTTATCGTCCCGCAAATGCGGGATCAGTTTCTTAAGGATCTGGAAGAGGCACGCGAGCGTGGCGTGCGGCGCGAATATACTCTTCAGCTCGAGGCCGGCAAAGAAGTGCCGGTGCTGATGTCGTTTGCGAAGCTGCAACCGCAAACAAACTCGATAAGTATCATCGTCACGGATCTGACTGCACAAAAAGAGCTGGAAGATAAGCTGCGTCAGGCCAAAGACTGCCTGGAAGATTTGGTCGAAGATCGGACGAAAGAACTGCGTGCGAGTGAGAAACGCCTGTTTAGACTGCTCGAGCACAGTGCCGCCGACCTCAAGGCGATGCGGCGCCTGAACGAGATTGGTGCTGTTTGCGCCAAAGACGGTGAAGATGTGGCGGCCTGTCTGCGCGAGATTCTCGACGTTGGGATCGAGATCAGCGGAGCCGACAAAGGCAACATCCAGTTACTTGACGAAGACTCGGGCACGCTCAGGCTCGCGGTGCAAAGAGGTTTTGATGGTTGGTTCCTGGACTATTTTGACACCGTCGTCAGTGGAGAGTCAGCTTGTGGCCTGGCGCTCGAATCGAAGCAGCGTGTGATAGTGGAAGACATCACCAAAAGCGAGATTTTCGCTGGTAAGCCGTCTCTGGCAGTATTGCGCGACGCAGACGTGCTCGCCGTTCAATCACTGCCGCTGGTGAGCAGCACTGGAACAGTTCTCGGAATCATTTCTACCCATTTCAGCAACACGTATCGACCGACCGAACAAGAGCTTCGACTGATGGACTTGCTGGCGCGTCAAGCTGCCGATTACCTCGAACGCAAGCTGGTTGAAAAGGAGCGCGAACAGTTGCTGGCGCGTGAGCACGCGTTGCGACAAACAGCCGAAGAAGCAAATCGGTTGAAGGATGAGTTTCTGGCGATCATGTCACACGAGTTGCGCAACCCGCTCAACGTGATTCTTGGTTATGCGGAATTGCTGTTACGAATGGATGAGATCAAATCGTCAACTCACTTGCATCGCATGGCTGACGCCGTCAAACGCAACGCGGTGGCACAGTCGAAGCTGATCCGTGATTTGCTGGACCTGTCGCGACTGCGTAGTGGCAAGCTGGAGTTGAACCGCGAGACTGTTTCGCCGGTGGCTTCAATTGAAAACGCGATTGAGACGGTGCGTATGGATGCGGAGGCTAAAGGAATCGAGATCAAAGTCGAGGCGCCGGACGATGTGTTGTTTGTTCAGGCCGATCCGGTGAGACTCGAGCAGATCATCTGGAACTTGCTGAACAATTCAGTGAAGTTCACACCGGCTGGTGGCCGCATCACAGTTCGACTTGAGGAAGAGAATGGCGACATTGTCATGACGGTGTCTGACAACGGACAGGGAATCGATTCGTCATTCCTGCCACACATATTCGAGATCTTTCGCCAGGCCGACTCCGGGACGAGCCGGGCGCAACCGGGGATGGGAATTGGTCTGGCTGTGGTCCAACAACTGGTCGAGCTGCATGGTGGATCCGTGAGCGCGCATTCGTCCGGTATCGGAAAAGGCGCGAGGTTTACGATCCGGCTGCCACGGAGCGGAAATTCCAAGCAGCATTCTTCACCGGCCCATGCTCTCGGCATAGGCTCGTTGGGAGGAATGTCGGTGCTGGTCGTCGACGATTCGGAAGACACGACCGAGATGGTCCGACATCTGCTCGAAATCGGTGGGGCATCAGTTTCTGCTGCGACGAGCGGAGTCGAAGCACTACGTATCGCGCGTGAGAAGGAGTTTGACGTAGTGTTGTCGGACATTTCGATGCCCGAGATGGATGGCTTCGAGTTTCTCAGCAAGCTGCGCGAAATTCCGGGTAAAGCGGATCTGCCGGCCGTGGCATTAACCGGTTTTGGGCGGCCCGAAGACGTTCAACGCGCCCGTGAGAACGGCTTCTACGCGCACCTGACAAAACCCTTTGACATCCAGAGTCTCGCGACGTTGCTGCAAAAAGTCCCGCGCGTGAAAGCCGCGCAAAATATGTAGTTTCCATCCGTGTAAATCCGACGTCGCAAAAACACGCTTGCGCTCGACATATACGGTTTACCGAGCGGTCGAAGTGCTTGCCGGCGTGACGGCTTTCTTTATGTACTTCTCATACCACGCGAGGTAACGCTCCATTCGATCGCGCTGGTAACTCGGCCTCTGAATCCCGTGATTCTCGTTCG
>DAIOGT010000230.1:2520-7202 GCA_036745095.1 Pyrinomonadaceae bacterium | reverse complement strand
AAGTTATCAAAGATAACCGTGCCGGGATTGCTGCCTTCAATCCGCCAAGTCCCGCCCTTTAACTCAAACATCACAGAACTCAACGGCACCGCCGAGCTGTTCCAGGGCTCAGCGTGAAGCTGAGTCCACGTACCCGGTGCTCCGGTATTGACTGGCGCGGTCTCAAAGACAACCTGTCCCGAGATCGCGTCGTGCCTTATACGCCAGAACGCGTGATTCGTTGAATTGAACGTGACCGTCAGCGTCGTCGTCTTCGCTCCCCCGATCTTCTTCTGAAGAACCAGGTTTCCCGACTCGAAGTACATCCGATAACAATTGTCTACGTTTAGGCCGATCGTGTAGAACGCGTCGGCTGCGGTAAGCGCATTGGGCGCCTGCACGAGCTGCACGTAGGCATATGCTCCGGTGAAATCAAAAGCACTGATCGAGCGGATGCCGTTGTAGTGGGATCCGTCGGTGTTCTGTTTGAGTGGTCCAATCGCGAGCGTCTGCGTTTCGGTGAGGGCGACGGTCGAATCCGTAAAACCACTGTACAGGTTATTTGCCAGCCACTTCGACGTGTTTATCGAAGCGTCATTGAAATCATCGGCCAGCAACAACGTTTCACCTGAGGCTGTCGTGTAGGTGAAGGCGTTTAATTTCCCGCCACTCTGCCCGTTGGTGTTGGTCACAACCACGTCGACAACACCGGCGGCGTGAGCAGGCGTTGTCGCAGTGATCGTTGTGCTGTTGGTCACCACGACATTGGTCGCAACAGTTCCGCCGAGAGTGACACTGGCTCCTGCTGCGAAATTAGTGCCCGTGATAGTGATCGATGTTCCGCCCGTGGTTGGACCAGAAGTTGGCGAAACGCTCTCTACAGTTGGTGGCTGTACAGTCGCCGCGTAAGCATAACCATTTACACTCGTGCCAATTTGGCCGCCCGGATTGGCGACTACCACGTTAACGGCGCCGCCGGCGTGTGCCGGTGTGACGGCCGTGATCGTCGTACTGCCGAGCACGTTTACATTCGCGGCCGCTATGCCGTCAAACGTGACGGTTGCGCCGGTTGCGAAGCCAGTCCCTGAGATAGTTACGCTGGTGCCGCCCGTGGCTGGACCAGACGCCGGTGTTAGACCACTGATGATCGGCACGGTATTGGGAGTGGTCGTTAAGAACTCGGCAAAGTTTGACGCCGTCGCGGCGGCTCCCGGAAACGCAGTCAAGCCGAGCGCCTCAGCGCTGGTGCGCAGCGTGCTCTGATGCTGATAGAAGGTGCTCGATTGAAACGCTTGTTTCACTTTCGGGCCGACTACGAGGGTTACGACACGGCCGCCGCCATTCTGCGTATCGGTATTAACTGACTCGTCAAAGCTGATTATCAGCAGTCCATTCTGCCGGAGCGCCGGGCTGGCGATTAGTGGATCGATGTTGTCTTTCAGCCACTGGTCTGCAGTCGCCAACTTGTCGGCGTTCGTGCAGTTCGGAATCGACGGCGGACAATCGTGCGAGTTGTTGTATTGGTTCGGAATGATGAACGAATACTGGGGCAGTTGGCCGTTTGCCAGATCGATGGAGAACTGCGAGAACGGAACGATGTTGTTTGCCTGTGCCTGGTTGTTCAGCACATCAGATAAGTACGAGAACGGATTGTGCCGCTTCACATACGGGTACTGATCGCCGCCCGTATAACCAACTGACGGGAGGCTCTCAGCATAAGCGCGCCAGCTCCTTCCGGAGAGATTCAGTTGGCGAACAATGTTATCGGCGGTAACGGTTCCGGCAAAATTGCTGTCGTTGGTTATTACCTGGCCGGTAGTGAGCCAGAAGTAATTGCCGATCGATGGATGAGTATTCGCGAAAAAGTTCGCTGCCGTTCCATAGCGGTTTGCAATCTTATTCAGGAATGGCATGCCGCCCATAGCGTCCGTAAAACTCTGATTTTCCAGCAAGACAATGAAGACGTGATCGAAAGTCGGCAGTGACGCCTGCGCTGTCGTATAACTGAAACCCTGTGCCAGCGTCCCGCTCTGGTTATCGGGATTCGTCACGACCACATCCACGACACCCGCGCTCCGCGCGCCGGTAGTCGCAGTGATCGAACTGCTGTTGGCTACCGTAACGTTAGTCGCAGCGGCGCCTCCGAGAGACACTGTTGCTGCCTCGTGAAAACCAGTTCCGGAGATCGTGATCGCAGTTCCGCCCGTAGTCGGACCAGAGGTCGGCGAGATCGAAGTCACGGTCGGCGCCGGAGCTGGACCACCAACGGATTTAGCCAGAATGGTATTGTCATTACGTAAGCCTCCGGGCGCGGTGCTCAGGTAAGTCTGTGGCGACAGCACGATCTGATCGATCGAAAGACCATCTTCTCGCACCTGAATTCGAATTGTGTGCGTCCCGGTTGTTTGGAAACGGATGAGTGGACCAAGCACGTTCACGCCCCAGCCATTATCCTGCCAGCCCCAACCTTGTATTCCGCATCCGGAACAGGCTTCGAGGTTCATTTCGGTGGCGCCGTTGGTGCCGATGCGAAAGACTGCCGCGCCGCGACTGTCCACACTGTCAGAGAATTGAATAAAGACTGAATCGTTCCCCCAGAAATCGTCTTGCGCTTTGCTCCGTACCCAGAGACGGTAATTGACCCCGGACTGAGCATTGAACGTCATCTCAAAATAGTCAGCGGGATTAGCCGAGGCATTGCCGCGTTTAGGCGCGCCGGCATCAGGATTTGAAATGCGACTGCCGCCGGCGGCGGTCGCGTCGCCCACTACCGACCATGCTCCCACTTTTGTCGGGGATTCGGCAGCCCACAGAACCACGTCACCCGCCGCAGGTTGTGGCGGCGCCGGTGTAGTTGCACTCGCCGTGTTGCTGTAGGGCGAAAAGCCACCCGTGTTCAGTGCGCGCACTCGGTAGAACCAGGTCTGCTGCGCTGAAACGGTAAGATCGGAATGGGTGGTTTGATCGGCGCTCAAGCTGGTTATCTCAGCCCAGCCACCAGCACCGCTGGCGCTTTTCTCAACTCGATAGCCGGTCTCGTCGTCGACGTCATTCCAACTCAGATCGATTCGCGTCTGTGAAAGGGCGGTCGCTGTCAATCCTGTTGGCGCTGACGGCGCGGCCGTCGCACCAGCCGTCACAAAACTCCAGGTCGGACCAGTGGCCGTGACGTTTGCCATCGTCTTGCTGACGATCTTCCAGAAGTATGTCGTACCGGGTTGAACATCGAGGGGAATTGTGTACCTCTCCATGTTACCTACGTCAACAGAACCGGAATCAAGCAACGGCTGATCCGGCTGCGCTCCGCTTTGCGCGGTGCTGACGTCGGAGACGTACAACGGTGGATTTGGCGTGGTGCCGAAGTAGATATCGTACTTGTGCGCCCACGGGCCGCCTTCCCATTGCAGCTTCACAGTTGTTGGCTGACCAACTGCCGAGTTTGCCGGCGCGACGTAATTTGGCTGATTGGGCGGCAGCGGAACAAAGGGCTCGTTTTCGGCAGTCGAATTCCACTTGCCTTCAAACTGATTGGCGAACCAATCGAAGAACCACGCCTTCGTGGTGAAGTAGTTATGCTCGAGCTGGTAGTTTCCGGAGGGCCCCGTCCAGTTTGAAGAGCCGAAGATCGTCATTCCCTGACCATATAAAAGCACTGACTTCTGGTGGTTAAGACCGAGGTGCTTGCGCATCTTGATCTGTACGCCGCCCATGTACATGCGATCGACGTTCCATGAGTCCCACTGTCGCGCAGGGTTGCGGTACTCATCCGGTTCGTGAATTAAACGAATCGGAACGCCGCGCTTAACCGCGGCGATGGTCATATCGCTAAACGCCTGGTTGGTGATGCGATACATGATCACATCGATCTTTTGCGTTTCGGCGTTGATGCGCTGCTGCGTGCGCGTGATGTAGTCCTGCGACCAATCCTGTGACGGCGGGAAGTTCAACTCCGGACTAATCGGAAAAGTCGGATAATAGCGTGTCAGCGGGCCAGTGATGTTGCCGTAATTTCCGTAATCGACCGTGTTCGTCCAAACGTCGTCATACTTTGTTTTGAAACTTTGGATTACTGAGGAATCATCGGTGAAATAGATAGCCTCATCCATGTAGTTAACGTTTGGCGAATCAGGCACAAAGAAGTTTCCGGAATAATTGGCGCCGCTAAACTCGACTTTGTTCTGGCCGACAAACAGCATCATTTTCCAATGCACGATGCCGTCGGTCAGCTTGTAACGCATTGGGATGCCGGCGTCGCGCAGCATGTTGAGTACGGCTTCGTTGCCGGCATAGGTCGGATTGGCCCGCGGATCGACCAGCACTCGAACGGGAACACCAGCCTTGAATTTATTGATCAGTTTCGAGGCGTATGAAGAGTCCTGCATGAACCAGAACGCCACGTCGATTCCCTGTGTTTCGTTATCGATGAGTCCCCAAAGGGGAGTGCGGCAATCCTCAAAGGCAGTGTCACACAGGCGTTCCTGGGCGTGAACGTTTACGACGGGAAAAACTACGAGCGCCAAAAAAAGTGGGATAAGAAGCCTGACCAAGCGCATAATACTTTGGTCCGAACGTTACGTGATCGAGAAACCACTTTGTTTCCGAGATGGCCGAAAGGTTCACTGGAAGGGCCCCTTGCGGGGAGATGTGCAACTCTCTCGAGTTTTATGAATCAGGAAGAATTGCGCAAACAAGGTCCAGCTCCG
>DAIOGT010000230.1:0-2420 GCA_036745095.1 Pyrinomonadaceae bacterium | reverse complement strand
TGGGTAGGATTCCGCACGACAGTTCGGTTAATGCGATAAATAAAGATTGAATGACCCACAATCGCGTCCGGCTTACGCTCGCGAAACGTCGCGTAAAGATCGCGATTGTTCAACCGCAGGCCTTGCAGATTGTTGACGCTGATTGCGTACACACCATTGGGCGGGTTTCGAAGGATATCCGGAACAGTATCACCAGTCCACTGATTATGTGGATAGCTGGGTAGCGGTTCATACACCACACCATACGCGCTCGGATCTGCCGTTCCGTGGTAACTCAACTTCACCGACGGAATATTCTCCGCGGCCATGTACTCCCGCAACCCGATTAAGTCCTGTCCCCAATCCAGGTTCGAGTCCACCAGAATTTTATGGCCGTTATCCGGTCCACCTGCTAGTTCATTAAAAAAGGTGAGGTAGTGGGGAAAGATCATGACCGATCCGACAGTCAACCAAATGACCATTGCCAGGATGGCTCCGGTTCCTGCTCGCGATGTTTTCCAGTCAATGAGAGCCAGTTGGCCCGTGAAGATGAGTAGACAAGGAAGGATGGGAAGTAGATGTCGATACCCGATATTAAACGTAGTTGCTAAACAGATGGCGAAGTAGACCACAACGGGGATCAGCAGGGGTAATGATGAACGCCAGGTTCCTCGTCGATAGACAAATACAAAGCTTGCCGCAATCAGAATGAGGGTCGGTAGTGGAGTCTTTACCGCGAAAGCGACCGGGAAATAGTACCACCAGCCTGTTGGGGAATGTGCTCCCAACAAAAAGCTGGGTTTGCCGCCCGCGATCAAACTCGTACCCTCCTTCAAGGCGGTCAGATATTCGCGCGCCGGGACTGGAAAGCCCTTGAGCGTGCCCACGCGAAAACCGTACCCCAGCCAGATAGCGAAATAGGCTGCCGCGGCAATCACGGCTACGTAAAGGAGTGTGGTTTTGGCAGTCAACCGACTCGCAGCGGTCGTTGATTTCCATATTCGATCAGTTAGAAGAATGATTATTACAGCGGGGATTAAGTAGACGGCAGAAAACTTTGAGACTAGTGCCAGGCCGAGGGTTAGACCAGCTATAACGGCGCGAGCTCCAGTTGGGCGAGTCATCCAGCGCCAAAATGCAAACAACGCGAGAGTAGCAAAAAAGGTAACGCCGATGTCGTTTGTAGCAAGGTTTCCGTGGGCCAATATATTGGGATCAAATGTCAGCAGCGTCAGCGCGAGGAGTCCGGAATTTGGTCCGAACAATTGCCGAGTCCACGCGTAGACAGTGACTGCGAGCAACAATGTGAGTGCAATGATCGGTACTCGCGCACGAGTGACCATTGAGGGCCCGTTCGGATTGAGCCTCCACAGCAGTTGATCGGAGTATTCGAGGTTGCTAACAGTAGATGCAGAATCTCTTACTGGAACCACCAAATCGCGATCGGCCAGCAAGGGCAGCGAGGCAATTACTTGAATAAGTGGCGGATGTGCAGGTATGAGGCCAGGATCGCCTGTACGAAGGAAGTAGATGCCATTGGCAATGTGGTATTGCTCATCGTAGGTGGCGGAGTTTCTGCGAAAGCTCAGTAGCAACTGAGCAGCCAGGACGAGTAAGAGTATGATGCTGATAGTGTCCGCCCAACACCAGTGTTTGAGGTTATGTGTGGGTTGAGTTCCCGTAGGAACGATGCGGTGTTTGGAATCGCCGAGGCTTTCGTTTGCTGAATCTGGCAATTCGTAGTCTCTCTGCGTGGACTCTACCTCAGGAGCAATGATCTAAGCGCTTAAAGAGTTCGGATTTTGTTTTGTTCGGCTCGCGAATCCGGGCGACCATATCTCCGTTAATTTGCTTCAAAGTAACGTGAGCGACAAGTGGGATCCGGGACATGCTTCCGCCGCCTCCAGGACGCGGAATTTTACACACGCAGCAAAGCTCGACTCAAGCTCAAACTGAACACCAAAACCAGGCGCCAGTTCGTTACAGATTATCAGTTTTGCTTTTAGACGAGGCAATTCACGGTTTAAATTACTATCAGAAATGAAAGATTGAGTCGAGAATTTGCCAAACAGTTAATGCCACCGCGGCGCTCAAGCTGAAACAACCCTTGCTGATTCTGCAAGGCGAGTGTGATTACAACGTGACGATGGACGCGTTCCGGGATTGGCAACGAACGCTGGCCCAACGCACCGGCGTTAGCCTTAACGCATGGATCAAAACGCAAACTACCGCCTCGATCGTGTTACTGATCGCGGGTATTTATCCGCGTCAACAAATCTATTTCCCCGACAGTTACGCCTACCTCAATTGGCTGCGCTGTGGTGTTCTTCCGGTTTCTTCGTGAAGCCGGAGATGTCCCATCGGCTCTCGATGTTCTTAAATAGCCGTAAGCTGTTGAAGAAGGCGCTCGAGCCCCCGCCAGCCAATTTTGATCCTTCCTG
>DAIOGT010000229.1:0-7210 GCA_036745095.1 Pyrinomonadaceae bacterium | reverse complement strand
CGCCGGTCGATGCGCCTTTGGCTTTGAGTTGTTCGATGATGCGCATCTCTTCCTGGGCGCGCGCGGGTTCCTTTATACGCGCATACAACAGCGCGAGGTTGTAATGCGCTGTTGGCTCGTCGGGATCGAGTTTCACCGCCATCTCCAATTCCTGTCGCGCGCGCACGTAATTCTTCAGTTTCATATAACTCGAGCCGAGGGCGACGCGAGCGTGCGCGTACGACGGCAGCAGTTTTACCGCTTTTTCAAACAATACTATCGCACGCGCGTCGTCGTTCTGCTCCTGGGCGACGAGACCGAGATAGTAAAAGACTTCGGGTATCGCCGCGCCCGGCCTCGCGCTCTTCTCAAGCCATGTGCGTGCTTCGGCGTATTTCTTTTGGTTAAGCAGAACATACCCGAGGTGAAGCTGGCCCTGTGCGTGGTTTGGTTGCAGTTGGACCACGCGGCGGAATAGTTTTTCGGCTTCGAAGACGTCGCCCTTGCGTAACCATGCAATGCCGAGCGCGAGCAAATACGATAGCTCCTTCGGTTTCAACTGCACCGCGCGATCGAGCGCTGACTTCGCTTCGTCGAACATTCCCGCGCGCATCGCTTCGAGTGCAAACTTGTAGAGAAACTCGGTGGATGTCGTATCGCCTGTGAGCTTGGCGACGCGGTTCAAGTAGATCGACGCTTCGCGAGTCTCTCCCTTCAACCGCGAGATCTGCGCGAGACCAAAAAGGGCCGCCGAGTTGTCCAGTCGTTCATCAAGTGCCGCAAGATAGTTCTCTTCCGCCTTTTGGAGATCATTTTTGGCGAGATAGACATCGCCCAATATCGCCCTCGCCTCGACGTTCGCAGGCTCGAAAGCAACGACTTCGTTCAACTGCACGATCGCTTTGTCAGGAGCGCGCTTGAGCAGGTAAAGATAGACGAGATTCATCCGCGCGCCGGTGAAGTTTTTGTCATTTTGCACGGCGCGCAGAAAGAGCGTCTCAGCTTCAACTAAGCGGCCCTGCTTCGCGCGCAAACTTCCCATGAGATTGAGCGCGACCGGCAGGTTCGGCGTGACTCTTAAGACGTTTGTGAGTTCCTTCTCCGCCTCGGCTAGTCGGTTGTCTCGGATCAGCGCCGCCAATTGCTCAAAAGCCTGTACGACATTCGTGCTCTGCGCGCGAACCGTGCCTGCAAAAACGCACAAGCTGCACAAAAGAAAAATCGCTGGTGCTCTATGTGCCCTTTTGTGGCTGTTTGCTGAACTCTTTCTCATCGACCTTGCCTAAACCCTCTTTGATCGTGACGATTCTATTCACGCCCACATTCGAAATCTTATCCACAGTGCCGCTGGGCCAACGCACGAGGATCGAATCAATTTTCGTGCGCTTCTCAAGACCAAAGTGCAACCGCAGGTCGCTCTGCGATAGGTAACTATCGCCACTACGCACTTCGTCCGTTTGCGTCAAGTCGCCGGATACGACTGTCACGCGCGCACCCGCGCCAGTGCGATTACTCTTCACGCCGATCGTTTTAATCAGTAACGAATTGTTCGTGTTTCCTCGGTCATTGCGTAACAGTTGCGGTGGACCATCGAGATCCGCGATCAATAAATCCACGTCGCCGTCGTTATCGATGTCACCAAACGCGACGCCGCGGCTGGCACGATTCTCGGTCAACACTACTCCAAATTCCGCGGAAACTTCAGTAAACGTCGAATCGCGATTGTTCCGGTGCAGCAGTCGGGGCTGGCGATAACCCGGCAGTTGCGGATAGACGTGGCCGTTCGCTACAAACAGATCGACCCAGCCGTCGTTGTCGTAATCAAAAAACTTTGTGCCCCAGCCGACAAGCGGCAGGCTCACCGGCGCAACTTTAGCCGCGTACGAGATATCGGTAAACGAGTTCTTGCCGTCGTTATGGTAAAGCGTGTTGTATTCGTCAGCGAAGTTGGTGATGAATATGTCGAGCTTGCCGTCGTGATTGTAATCTCCGGCGGTCACTCCCATGCTGCCCTGCTCGCTGCCATTCTCGTTCACGGCCGTGCCCGCCGGAAAGCCGATCTCCTCAAACGTGCCGTTGCCCTTGTTCCGGTAATGGAAGTTTGGCGTTGAGTCGTTTGCGACAAAGAGATCGATATGGCCGTCGTCGTCGAAATCACCGGTGAGAATGCCGAGACCGTAATACCCGTTCTCGTCCGCCACGCCTGCCTGCTTCGCGACGTCGGTGAAAGTGCCGTTGCCGTTATTACGAAAGAGTGAATCGCCGGCGCCTTTCAAACCTCTTGGACCACACTGCACAGGAATCGACTTGTACTGGCACGTCTTTCCCTGGCCGAATTCCGGCAGGTTGTTGATGTCAAAGTCAACGTAGTTGGAAACGAAGAGATCGAGATCCCCGTCGTTATCGTAATCGAAAAACGAGGCGCCGGTGGTCCAGCGTGGATCGTTGACGCCGGCTTTTGCCGTCACATCCGTGAAAGTGCCGTTGCCGTTGTTTTTCAAGAGGTGGTCCGGGCCGAGACAAGTGACGTACAGATCTTCGAAGCCGTCGTTGTCGTAATCGCCGACGGCGACGCCCATTCCCCAACCGATATCGCTCACACCGGCTTTCTCGCCGACTTCCGCAAATTTGCCGTTGCCGTCGTTGCGGTAGAAGTCGCTCTTTGTTTTTCCTTTCGACTTTACGAGATCGACGGTCAGGGAGTTGACGAGATAGACATCGAGATCGCCGTCGTTGTCGTAATCGAATAACGCGACACCGCCACTCATCGATTCAACGATGTATTTTTTATCAGGCGAGGCGACGTGTTTGAACGTGATGCCGGCCTGGGTGGTGATGTCAGTGAACGCCATTTTAAGAGGCTGCGCTCTTATTACGAGTTTGTCGGGCAAAGGCGCAAAGGCGCAAAGGCAGCACAGAAGTAGCAGACCCAGAGTTCTTAGCCACCGGTTATTCATTGGTCTTCGATCGCGCCTTTTCTTTTAACTCTTTCGACATCTCGAGTTGCTTCTCGCCTTCAGCCTTGCGCCCGGCGGCGATGTATGCGCGACCGAGCTGATAATGAACATGCGCCTGTTCGGGTTGCAGGCGCACAGCTACCTCAAGATTTTCAACGCTGCCTTTCACGTCGCCTTTCTGAAGTAGCGCTTTGCCCAACTCATAACGCGCATCGGCAAAGTCGGGTCGCTCGCGGACGATCTCCTGCATCAAGTTGATCCCGCGTTTCGTGTCCTGCTGGGCGAGCACTACGAATGCAAGATGATAGCGGGCCTGGAAGTCGCCCGGATTTAACGACAGTTCCTGTTGAAACTCGCGGGCGGCGTCCTGAAACTTGCCGGCTTTGAGATGAATCAGGCCCATGTAGAAGTGGGCCATCCGGATTTTATTATCGAGCGCGAGCGCAGCACGTAATTCTTCAAGCGCCTTATCGACTTCGCCACGCTCGTAATGTGCCTGGCTAAACAGAATGTGCAGTTGCGGGCTATTTCCTCCTACCGCCACCATCTGCTCGATCACACGATTTGCGGCTTCGAGTTTTCCATCCTTCAGTAACGACAGCGCGAGCGGATAGTGCAATGTCGCATCCTGCGACTTCACGGCGACGACCTCGGTCAACATCGCGGACGCTTTGGCGTAGTCGGTCGTCATGAAGTAACTGAGTCCCAACAATTGCTTAATGGCGATGTTGTCCGGTTTAAGTTTGAGCTCGTTTTCGAGAGCGGGTATCGCTTGTTTGTAAGCTTCAGATTTGTAATAAGCGAGCCCGAGATTGAAATTGAGACCTTCCTGATTCGGGTTCCACTTTGCGGCGAGCGCAAACTGCGCCGCAGCTTCGCGGAAATCCTGTTGCTCCGCCCGCAGCAAGCCGATGCTGTTGTAACCAGCCGCAACTACTTTGGAGTAGTAAGTCTCTTCAGCTTTCAGCTTTTCTGCTTTACCCGGGTCGATTTGCGGCGACTCGGCGATGACGCCTTCAGCCTTGACCAATTCTGACTTGCCTGACTGCTCAGGCAGAGTGCTACCACTGAGAAAAGCGCCCACCTTCTTCTCGTCGAGCTTGAATCCTTTCGACTTGAGGTCCGCAGAGATCTGCAACTCTTTCTGACCTTCCTCAGTTCGACCTACTTTCATCAGCGACTGTCCAAGGCGGTAATGCGCCGTGGTCACCTGGTAGTCGTTGTGCGACAGTGACGGATTAAGAGCGATCGATTTCTCCAACACGTCAACCGCTTCCTTGTGCCTGCCGGCGCCCTGGTAAGCCTGGCCGAGATGAAAGTACGGATCCGGATTGTCCGGCTGTTTGGCGGCCGCCTTTTCGAGCAGGGCGATAGCGGGTTCCCACTTTCTCTCGATGATGTAAAGAATGCCGAGATAAAAATTGGCGAAGTATTCTTCCGGGTTGGCAGCGAGCTCGATCTTGAACTCTTCCATCGCGTCAGGAATGCGAGCTGCGCCGTCTTTGTATAAGTAAGTCAGACCGAGATAATAGTGAACGCGAGGAAACTTCGAATCGAGCGCGATCGCTTTTTTGAACTCGTCGATCGATTCAGCAAGAAAACCAGTTTCACGGTAAGCACGTCCGATGAGCACACGCAGCGCCGGACGATTACCTAACCGCTCGGCCATGCCCTCGTAGAGTTTGCGTGCCTGTGTGACGTCTTTTCTTTTCAAGAAGGAAAGGCCGAGAGTGTACGCCGCATCGTAATCGCCAGGCGTTAGCTTCAACGTCTGCTCGAGCTCACGACCGGCCTTTTCAAAATCGCCCAACATGAAATAGGTTTTGCCGAGCAGGTGGTGAGCTATCGCGTTTTTTGGGTCTGCAGCAATTACACGCTGGAGTGGTTCGATGCCTTTTGCAAATTGCCCAAGATGAAAATGAGCAATCGCGAGATCGATCAATGCGCTGCTCGTGTTGGGTCGGATTGCGCCGGCGGCTTCAAACGCGCCGACTGAGGCTTGATAATTACCTTGTGCAGAGTAGATTTTGGCGAGGCGCTCGTAAGCTTCGCCAAGTAGGAGCTTGAACTCCGCCTCGGCAGCCGCGAAATTCCCCGCGCGATGGGCAGCATTCGCCGCCTCGTAATGCTTACGAAAGAGATCGCCCTGCGCCTGGGTCAGGACACAACAAGACACAAACAGCACAAGACATAAATTCACACTACAAAACCTGATCACGTTTGTGTTTTTGTACTTTGTTGCGGCCGAATGCCCTGCGGCAAAACAAACGAAGTGCTGAGTAAATCACTCAGCACTTCGTCCTGGTTTCGATCGTGGGGAGTATATCAGAAGGTAAATTTGATACCGAGCTGAATCTCACGCGAGGCCTGCGTCTGGTTGAGCTGGCCGAACGTAGCGTTTCGGATATCGACATCATAACCAACAAAGTTCGCGTGGTTGAATACGTTAAAGAATTCAGCACGGAACTGGAATCCATAACGCTCTTTGAATCTCCAATTCTTTGCCATCGAGAAGTCGATGTTGGTTATCGGTTTTCCACGTACCGAGCCCTTACCCAACGTGCCAAGCTGGCCGGGCGCGGGCCGCGCAAACGCCAACGGATTCAGGTGCCGAGTGGGATCGCCTTCGAGATATAACGGAGCCCCCGTGTAATTCGGACGCTGTCCCACCGCACTGGCGGTGCCGATCGTATTCGCGCCCGTCGTGATATCGATAGGTGTCGCACCGAAGTAGGAGGCAATTGCGTTCAACTGCCAGTCGCCGAGGGCAAACTCCGCCGCCTTGCCCCAACTACGGAACGCTGGCAGCGCGTAAACCACATTCGTCACGAACGTATGCCTGCGATCGAGATCCGCGTCACCCCTGTCACTGTCGAAGTTGAATGGATCGCTGGTCGTGTTTGTGAATGACGTCAGCGCCACGTCTGAGATGGCATGGCCCCACGTGTAAGCGACCTGGAATGCCAGGCGATTAGTGAAGCGCCGGTTCAGCCACAGCTGCAGTGCGTGGTAGCTGGAGTTACCATTTGACTCGTCGGTGATGATATTGCCGATGCCCTGGAACAGGCGGTTGTCGGCAATCAAGATCCCCTGATCCTGTACGCCGACTCCGGGCACGGGACTCGCGACTCCCAATCCGGCTCGCGCGATCTGAAGCCTTGCATCCGCATTACTGCCATCGCACTCGGGCCCGCGGCAGGGGACGTTCGGAGCGATATCGTTTCGGTTCACATTTCGCCGCCAAATGTGCTGGCCACGATTACCGATGTACGACGCTTCGAGAGTCGTATCTTGCAGCAGTTGATGCGAAACGGTCAGGTTCCACTGATAGCTCTCGGGCGGTCTGAAGTTCGGATCGACGGCATTGAAACCAGCATTCGGGTTTACGCCGGCCACGTTCGTTGCCAGGTCGGGGTTGATCGTGTCGAGACTACGGCACGTCGGGCAGTTAGCCAATGTCGTACCGAGACCATTCCAACCTGAGCCCGCGCTGACGGTGGTGGTCCACGGCGGATTACCCGTGAGACGCAGTAAATCTTCGATAACGTTCGAACGGCTCATGTATCGTCCGAACCCGGCCCTGAGTGCCGTTTTTCCGGTACCCCAGACGTCCCAAGCAAGACCGAGACGAGGTTGCCACCCTTGCTTGTAGGTGTTGACCGTCGATCGAGGCAATCCCAACTGAACCGCCTCATCGGCCGTCACCAGACCGGTGTTGAAGTCGACTCCATTGTAAAGAGAGGGAAGGAAATTAGAGATGCGATTGTCTTTTTCCCAGGCCGACGGAAACATTGAATAGCGCAGACCGAGGGTAAGAGTTACGCGTGGGTGTAGCTTCCAGGTGTCGTTTGCATAGAACTCGAAATCGCGCCAGACGCCTTCGGCGACTTCCGTATTGGCGATCTCGGTATAATTCAGCAGCACCGCATCTTTGAGAAGCAGGTCGGCAATGCAGTGAAGAGTCTGCTCGCCGCATCCCTGAATGGTAAGTTGCTGGTTGCCGCCACCCGCGCCGCCGCCCGGCTCGTCTTTAAAGTTATGGCTGAACAGGCCGCCGAATTTCCATTCGTGCGATCCCGTTACGAGAGAAAAGTCATCTTTCCAGATGTATAGATCCTGGCGATTGGCCCAAGGCGCCTGATGCCAGATGTTGGCGTATCCGCCGGCGCCCCAGAACAGCGAAGGCACGGTACCTCCGATGGTCCCGTCGCCACCGTGGGGAAACACGGTCGGGATCTTCGAGGCGATCTCATCCTGCAACGCCTGCGTTTCAG
>DAIOGT010000228.1:0-7222 GCA_036745095.1 Pyrinomonadaceae bacterium | reverse complement strand
GGAACGGCGCAGGTAGCTGCGAGCGTGAGACTCCACGGGACAAGCCCGTGGCATCAGGGACAAGCCCGTGGCATCAGGACAAGCCCGTGGCATCCCCAGCACCGTGGCATCCCCAGCACCCCGGCATCGCCAGCACCGTGGCATCGAACACTTCGACCGCAAACACAGAACGTTGCGAGAAATTTCCGCAAGCTGGGAAATACCTCGCAACCTCCTCCGCTTCACGACTCTAAATCGACGCTAAACCCTCCCCACACTAGATGGTACGGGTTGTGCACAGGCACAGGCCGGGAGAGGAGTGAACGCATGAAAATATTACTCGCAGTCGATGGCTCGCCGTGCAGCGATGCAGCAGTTGAAGAGGTCGCTCGCCGCCCCTGGCCGGACGGCTCGTCGATCAAAGTGCTGACCACATTCGAACTCCCGAGCCCGCCTACTCCCGAGGCTTGGGCATTGCCAATCAACTATTTTGAAGAGATGGACGTGGCGCTTCGCAAGCAGGCACAAAATGTTGTGGAACGCGCAATCGGTAAACTCAAGCCGCGCCTGAATAAAACCATCGCGGTGGATGGTCAACTCCTGCCCGGCTCGCCTCAGAGCGTGATTCTTGATGAGGCCGACGACTGGCGCGCGGATTTGATCGTAGTCGGGTCACACGGTTACCGCGCGCTGGAACGATTTCTGCTCGGGTCTGTCTCTCAGTCGGTGGTTTCGCACGCGAAGTGTTCGGTTGAGGTAGTCCGTTGCAGGCCTGCTGTTCGAGCAGACAAAAACCAGAACGACAAGGAACAGTAGTGATGGCAAAGGTTTTGATCCTGGGTGGTGGGTTCGGTGGTGTGGTAGCCGCGGAGCGTCTCGCTGAGCAACTCGGCGAGGAACATCAGATCACGCTCGTGTCGCGGAGCCGGCAGTTTATTTTCTACCCAGCGCTGGTGAGGCTCGCTTTTGAGCAAAGCCGGCCCGAAGACGTCTCATTCGATTTGAGACAAACACTTCTGAATCGAAGGATCAACTTCATCGAAGCTGAAGTTGCTTATATCGATCCGTTTGAACGAAACATCACCATTGCGAACGGCCAGGTAGAAGGAAAGCTTCCTTACGACTATCTCGTATTCGCCCTCGGGCGACGTTTAGCAACAGAGCGCATTACCGGTTTCTACGAGCATGCTCATCATTTGTTGAATGTAGACAAGACTATAAGTTTCGGTAAAGCAGTGCGGAAGCTGCACGAGGGAAGAGCTGTTTTTGGTCAATGCGCTGGAGCACGCTTACCAGTTCCTGTTTACGAAAGTGCGTTTGCACTCGCGCGCAGGCTGGAAGAGACGGGCGAACGTGACCGCGTCAGGATAACGGTCGTCAGTCCGACCACACTGGAAGAGGAGCTCGCGGATCGTTCCGGCGCAGCCGTGCTCAGGAAGGCACTCGACAGCCGCGGAATCGAATTTCTACCGAACCTCCGCATCGAATCACTGACGCAAGACTCGGCCATCACAGAAGATCGTGATGTCATCGATTTCGATCTGCTCATGCTCGTACCTCCGTTCCGAGGTTCTTCCGCAGCTTCGTACCTCGGAATCACAAACGAAGAGGGTTACATCCACGTTGATTCGACGATGCGTGTGGCCGGTATGGAGCGGATATACGCAGTTGGCGATTGCGTCAATTTCGACGGGCCGAAGATGGGCCACATGGCCGTGCGGCAAGCCGAAATTGCTGCCACAAACCTTGCCGCCGAAATCGATGGCCGTGCACCGGTTTCACGTTACCTGCACGAGATGCGATTCGTGATTGATGAAATCGGCGCGGGGAGCATTTACGTGCACAAAGATTTTTCGACAGACGAGCCGGCCACCGTCAGGCAAGGTCATTTCTGGAGTTGGGCCAAGCGAGTACACGAAAAGTACTGGGAAGTTTCGCATTCATAGTTCGAGAGTTGAGGGAGACAAATCATGCGCGAAAATAACATTACTCATCTAGTTGATGTCCCCATTGGTGGGAAAGACGGATTTACGTGGAACCGTTTGCACGTAGAGCGCGAAGAGATTTGTGAGTCGTTGCTTAAAGAAGCGACTTACATCGGACGCCAGATACTGCAATCGCGTTTGCGCAAGGTTGACGACGCTCTCGATCGTTTGATGGCGGGCTCCTACGGCCATTGTTCAAAGTGCGGCCGTGAAATTGAGATTACGAAGCTTGAGATTGACCCAGCATTGGCCCTTTGCCGTGCCTGCCGGCTCCCTAAAACGCACGCTGCTCTTTCTGCGAACGAACAGGAAGAGTCAGTCAGCAACGACGTCCTGCTGGAAAGCTTAAAGCCGTACGATACGATTCTGCTGCGCACGCACAACAGCGACTATCGCATCCTGCTGCTCGATCCGAAGACAGGCCGCGCGCTCGTTGAAGGCGGCGACTACCTCGTCGAACCGAATGAAGCATTGTTGAGAGGTTCGGCAATCCCCGGATCCGAATTCAAAGGTGGATGGATTTGCGCCGGCTCTCGTCTGGAAATCTGGGTTGACGAACGAGTGTTACTTACGTCAGCCATTAAATCTGTGCATGTGAAACACAACACTGCGGCCGAATCAGTAGAGGATATCTCGCAGGCATTGCACTAAACACAGATCTTCCGTAACACGGAAAGGTGCTCGAAATGAGAGCGAACGTTTTTCGCGCAAAGAACAAATTTCAGATCGAAGAGGTTGAAAAGCCACGCGCCGGCGTGGGCGAAGCAGTCATACGCGTGACGCTCACTACGATCTGTGGGACCGATCTTCACATTGTCAGAGGCGAATATCCGGTTGCGCCTGGCCTCGTGATTGGCCACGAACCAGTCGGCGTCATCGAGGAGCTCGGTGAAGGCGTTTCCGGATACGCGATCGGCGATCGCGTACTCGTTGGCGCAATCACGCCCTGCGGTCAATGCCGCGCATGCTTATCAACTCACTTGTCACAATGCGGTCATGGTGAAGGCTACGAGGCGCTCGGCGGCTGGCGCTTCGGCAACACCATAAATGGCGCGCAAGCTGAATTTCTCAAGGTGCCTCACGCGCAAGCAAACCTCGCGAAAATTCCCGACGAACTCACGGACGAACAAGTGGTCCTGCTTGCCGACATCGCTTCGACCGGTTTCAGCGGCGCCGAATCAGCCGGCATAAAGATCGGCGACTCAGTTGTCGTATTTGCTCAAGGTCCGATTGGTCTGTGTGCGACGGCAGGTGCAAAGCTGATTGGAGCCGGATTGATCATTGGCGTTGATGGCGATGACAATCGACTCGCAATGTCGAAACGCATGGGAGCGGACATCACCCTCGACTATCGCGATGTTGACGTTGTGGCAGAAGTAAAACGTCTCACGGGTGGCGGCGCCGACGTGAGTATCGAAGCACTCGGCACTCAACAGACATTTGAAAGTGCACTGCGAAGTCTGCGACCGGCGGGGACGTTGTCCAGTCTTGGTGTCTACTCAGGCAAGCTTGCGATTCCCTATGAAGCGTTTGGTGCAGGCCTCGGAGACTATCGCATCGTGACCACACTTTGTCCCGGCGGCAAAGAGCGAATGCGCAGACTGATGGAGGTTGTTCTCCGCGGGCGCATTGATCTCACGCCGCTGCTGACACACAATTTCTCCTTGAACGATATCGCGCAAGCTTACGATCTGTTTGGCGAACGATTGGACGGTGTAATGAAAGTAGCAATCAGACCGTAATGGCCTGGTGCATAAACGATGAAACTTCTCATAGCTTACGACGGCTCAGAGTGGGCTGATCTCGCACTCGATGATTTGCAGCGCGCGGGATTGCCTGCTGACGCTGAAGTATTGGTCATGTCAGTAGTGGACATGTTCGTTCCAGGTCCCGACACTGAGGGTGACAACGGTAGACCAGCCTACGTACCGGAGGTTGTGAGGCGTGCGCACGAACATGCACGGCACAAGCTGGACGAGGCCCTGGTTCTGGCCAAACAGACCAGTGAACGAATCAACTTGATATTTCCAGAATGGACCGTCGGCTATCACGCAGAGGCTGATTCACCAGCATGGGCAGTGATTAAAAAGGCCGATGACTGGAAACCTGATCTCATCGTGATGGGAGCTCGAGGCCATTCCGTCTTTGGTGGCCGTTTGATACTTGGCAGTATTTCGCAGAGAGTTCTTTACGAGGCGCGCTGTTCCGTTCGGATCGGGCGTGGTCCACGAAACAACAGTGACAGACCTATTCGCATTTTGATCGGACTCGACAATTCGTCCGATTCGAAAGCCGCCGTTGCGGCGGTTTGCAATCGCAACTGGCCCAGCGGAACTGAAGTTGGTTTGCTGGCCGTAGTCGATACAGTAATGGCAATCACTCCGAGCCCGTCCGAACCATCAGCCATGAAATGGATCGAAGTCGGAGATGAAAAGAATTGGGACGAAGTCCGCGAGATTTTTGAACCGCTGGCAGAGAAACTTCGCAGCGCCGGGTTGCGTGCACAAATCTTAATCAGACGAGGTAATCCCGCGGACGAAATTCTCGAAGAAGCCGACACGTGGGGCGCTGATTGCATCTTCGTCGGCGCCAAAGGAACCAGGGGCATCGAGCGTTTGCTACTTGGTAGCGTTTCCTCCGCAGTCACGAGTCGGGCGCATTGCTCGGTCGAGGTCGTGAGGCCGAAAAATTAATTCCGAAACGGAGGAGGCAGAGAGCCTGATACCAATGATTAATATCAAACGAATTCTTTGTCCTACCGATTTATCGCCGAACTCCGGAAAAACCGTGCGCTACGCCATGGCACTCGCGCGCGCGCATGATGCGGACTTGATTTTCTTCCACTGCACACCGGACGCAGATGGCAAAGACAAACTCGAAGCCTCCGTGTCGGAACACATCGATCCTTCCGACGCTCGCTGGCGACTGGCTGTTAGGGGTGGGGACGACGTCGGCGAGGCGATCATGGCGCAAGCGCAACTTGAAAATGCGGATTTGATCGTGATGCGTTCGCGGCGTCGCCCGCATCGTGCGGCCCTGCTGGGTTCCACCGCCGAGTCAGTTTGCAGAAGTGCTCCGTGCCCTGTACTTGTTATGCACAACGATGAGCAGCAGTTTGTGAGCAACGAGCTGACTGTAGATCTCAAGCGCGTGCTCGTGGCGTATGACTTCTCTGATTACTCGGAGCTGGCGCTCAAATATGGATTATCGATCGCACAGGAGCACCAGGCTGAACTGCATCTGCTGCACGTATTGCCGCCGCGTTCAGTGAGCGAGCCTGAAATTGCATGGTATCCCCTGAGCGGCGAATCCGCGTATCATACTGCCGCGCGTCGCTTGCAAAGAGTTGTGCCGGCTGAAGTCCATCTTTGGTGCGACGTCAAAACGGCCGTCAGCGAAGGACAGCCATATCGCGAGATCCTGCATTACGCGGAGAAGAACGACATTGACCTGATCAGCGTAGGGGCGCACGGAGCCGGCTTCGGAATGCGTGCGTTGTTCGGTTCGAACGTGGATCGAGTGCTGCGCCAGGCGCCGTGTCCTGTTATTGTTGCACGACCGCTACGACCCAGGGTTACAAAGCGGGAGTTAAACACGGAATTGCATAACGCAGTGGCGACATAGATCATCGAGATTCACATGGGCGAACATCACGTCGAACAACAGGCGGACGAGACGAAGGCGCACGCATTCATGAAGGCGCTGCTGGAAGACTTGCGCGCACTCGCATTCATGCTCCAGGACGGACGCGTTGAGAGCGGTGTAACGCGCATCGGCGCTGAGCAGGAGATGTTTCTCATCGATCGTTACCTGCGACCAGCCCCCGTTTCACTCGAGGTCTTGAAGCAAGCCAGGGACCCGCGCCTCACGACCGAGATTGCTCGTTTCAATCTCGAGGCTAATCTCACGCCTCTCAAACTCGAGACCAACTGTTTCACGAGGATGGAACAGGAGCTTACGCAGGTGATAGCGGTTGCGCGTAAAAGCGCCGCAACTCAAAACGCTGAGGTTCTTCTGGCCGGCATTTTGCCGACGCTACTAAAATCAGATTTAACTCTCGACAACCTCACTCCCGTCGCGCGTTATCATGAACTGAATCGAGGCGTAATCCGCATGCGAGGTGGTCCAATCTCGATTCACATCAAGGGATTGGATGAGCTGCAACTGACGCACGACAACATCATGATGGAGTCGTGCAACACGAGTTTCCAGGTCCATTTCCAGAGCAATGCGAAAGAGTTTGCTAATCATTACAACATTGCGCAGGCGATAACGGCGCCCGTGCTGGCTGTCGCCGTCAATTCCCCTCTCTTGTTTGGTCAACGCCTGTGGCAGGAAACACGCGTGGCGCTGTTTCAACATTCAACGGACGAGCGCTCGCGTCCGCAGTTGGCGCGTAACCAGCCAACGCGAGTCAATTTCGGTGATCGCTGGCTGCAACATTCCATCATCGAGCTCTTTCACGATCAGATCACTCGTTTTCGTCCAATCATGATCGCACAACCGGACGAGAATCCTTTTGAAGTACTGGCGCGCGGTGAGACACCTTCCCTTTCGGCTCTGCGATTGCACAACGGTACTGTTTGGCGCTGGAATCGTGCGTGTTACGGCGTGACCGATGGTGTGCCACATCTGCGAATCGAAAATCGCGCCCTGCCGTCTGGTCCAACGATCGTTGACGAAATTGCAAATGCCGCTTTCTTCACCGGCTTGATGCTGGCCTTGCCACAAGCATATGGCGAGATCTCGACGCGCATGGATTTTGACGATGCCAAGTTAAACTTTTTCCGCGCCGCCCGGCATGGCCTCGATGCTCAATTCCAGTGGACCAACGGAGAAACTCACAGCGCGGTGTCGCTAATCCTGGAAGAATTGCTTCCACTCGCGCGCGAGGGCTTGACGAACGCGAAGGTTGCAAGCCAAGACATTGATAAATATCTCGGCATCATTGAAGAAAGGGCGCAAAGCGGGCAAACGGGTGCGCGCTGGATAATGAAATCCCTTTCAGCAGTTGGGGAACCGGCATCGAAAGATTGCACCCAGCGAAGACTAACTACTCAGATATTGGCAAACCAGAAGAAACTTCGACCGGTTCATCGTTGGCCTGTGATTGAAAAGCCGGAGCCAGAGGAATGGGAGCAGGGCTACCGTACCGTCGGTCAGTTTATGTCAACGGATCTCTTCACTGTCAGCCCAGACGACCTGATCGATCTCGCCGCCAGCGTCATGGACTGGCGACACATCAGGCACGTACCGGT
>DAIOGT010000227.1:5126-7316 GCA_036745095.1 Pyrinomonadaceae bacterium | reverse complement strand
AAATTAACGAAGGAGTAAGCAAATGGCAAGTGAAGAGACAAAAATACAAACCCTGAAAGCCCATTTGGCGCTGAACGTCAGGAACGTTGAGGAGAGCATCGGGTTTTACCGCAAGATGCTCGGTATCGAGCCGAGTAAGGTTCGCACCGGATACGCGAAGTTTGATGTACAAAATCCTCCGCTCAACCTGACACTGAATCAGCATGTGTTCAATGAGCGCGGCGCGCTTTCGCATTTAGGTATTCAGGTCGCCTCAACCAACGACGTGCTGGCAACCCGAAAGCGATGGGAAGAGATCGGACTCGTCACCCGCGACGAGATGCAAACGAATTGCTGCTATGCATTGCAAGACAAAACCTGGGTCCGCGATCCAGACGGGAACGAGTGGGAAGTCTTTGTCGTGCTGGAAGACAACCTCGCCGAGACTGCTCCGTGCGAATGCGGAACAAAGGTCGAGGCTCAGACAGAAACCACGAATGCTGAAGTGGCCGGTGTTTGTTGTGGCGCGCCTAACCCGGTCGAGATCGCGAAAGCGTCAACCACTAGCGCCGCGTGTTGTAGTTGAGACCGTGCGTGACGATCGACGACTCGCGGCAACGGGAGAGTTCAGAGTTTCATGGTCTACTTTGCATGCGTTGAGCTCGAGCAGCAAGTAAATCTTCAACGCTGAACTCGACCGCATTTTCCAAAATTACGAATACAAATCTGAAACAACGTAGCCTCACCATTTTCCTTCCTGCAAAAATTTGGATTGACTCAAACGCCTCGACCTTTCTCTGTTTTTGGAAATATTGATGGTTTTGGATCGCTGCGATCCACATTAGAAAAAATCTTTTCTCGCTGCTCACGTGATCTGATCTGTCTTCATCACTGGCTCAGTAGTTGCCCCCGCGAAACACACCCCAGAACATTTTGAAAAGTACAGCAACATCAAAAGTAGTTTTCCGAAAAATCGGAGGTATGCCAAATGGCAAAGATGAAATATGTAATTGCTTGCAGCATCGCGATGCTCGTGCTGGTGACAACCTCCCTGGGCCAAACCAGCAAGGGCTTCATCGTCGGCAATGTCACCGACCCTAACACTGCGGCCGTGCCTGGTGTCACGATCAAGATCACCAACGCGGCCACCGGTGTATCACGCGAAACGATCTCTCAGGAGGATGGCAGCTATCGTTTCGACGCGGTCGACCCCGGAACCTACCGGATCGACGTCACTGCTACGGGATTTAAATCCGCAACTCGTGAAGTAGTGGTAGCAGCCGCTCAAACTTCCGAAGCTTCCTTCCCATTAGAAATTGGAAGCGCGTCCGAGATTGTAACCGTCACCTCCGCAACGAGCGGGATCGAACTCCAAACTCAGGACGGCGCGCGTGTAAACACACTCGGCGCCCGGCAGATTACTGAGCTTCCGGTTCAGGGTCTGAATCCAGTGAACCTCGTGTTCACGCTGCCCGGCGTTGCTGATCCTGGTCCGTTGGGCGGTGGCTTTGTTCAGGGAACGGAGTTCTCCGTCAATGGTCTACGGCCTCGTTCGAACAATCAGTTGATCGACGGTCTCGACAACAACGACAACTCGATCACCGGGCAGTTTTACCAGCCAGTACTGCGCGACGGTTACAACGAAGTGACTGTCTTGCACAGCGACTACTCCGCCGAGTACGGCCGCGCTGGTGGCGCTGTCGTAAACCTAATTACTCGCAGTGGAACAAATGAGTTTCACGGCTCCGTGTACGATGTAATCACTCCGAGCAAGCTTTCGGCGCTTTCGCCGTTTGAGAAGGCGGGACTCGAGTTGACAAAGAAACCGGTCACGATTGAGAACAACTACGGTTTCTCATTTGGTGGTCCAATCCTGAAAAACAAGCTTTTCTTCTTCAGTACGATTCAGTGGTCGCCGCTTCGAGCGGGCGGTGTGACGTCGTCGCCAGTCGTGCCCACCGCGGAAGGTGTTGCGCAACTGCGCGCGCTCTTCCCTGCCGGCGCCAGCCCGAACCTCGATCGTTATCTCGCCGCAATCGGGGATCTGCGTGGGTCAACCGGTGTATTCGACGTGCCGCTGGGCGGAGACACGTTCATTCCGTTTGGCACCGCGACGCGAACCAGCTCTCAACCCGTGGACGATACACAGTATCTATTCCGCGTGGATTGGACGCCAAACAACACCAACAGTGTTTCGGTTCGCTACCTCGC
>DAIOGT010000227.1:0-5026 GCA_036745095.1 Pyrinomonadaceae bacterium | reverse complement strand
TCCGCGTGGATTGGACGCCAAACAACACCAACAGTGTTTCGGTTCGCTACCTCGCAGACGATCAAATCTTCTCCAACCAGGTCCCGACGTTTTCGTCGCTGCAATTTGCAGGAACCGAAGTTGATGTACCCAGCTTGATTCAAAATGCGTATATCAACTGGACACGCACTTTCTCGCCGAACACGACCAACGAATTTCGGTTTGGTTATGGCCGGTTCAATGTGCTGTTCAACTATCGCAATGAGGAACTTTTGACTGCCCCTCCACAATTTAATTTCGGAGGAACTGCTTCGAGCTTAACCGGTATCGGTCCTGACCCAACGTTCCCGCAGGGTCGAATCTTCAACAACTGGCAGTTTCAAGACACCATTTCACACACGGTCGGTAATCACACATTCCGAGCCGGGTTTGACGTGATGGTCCAACGTGCGAAGCAGTTTATTCCCATCAACACCCGGGGAACCTTTGCTTTCACGGATTCTGTTGATGAGGACGGCAACGTTGTAGTTCCGGCTTTGAGAAACTTCCTTGAGAATTTCTCGGGCAATTCGGGCGGTTTTGCCGCGAAGGTATTTGGTGAGAACGTTGACTACCCGAATATAGTCAATCAGGCGTACTTCATTAACGACACCTGGCGTGTTCGTCCGAACCTGAGCTTAAACCTGGGTCTGCGGTATGAGCTTTACGGTGTCGCGGCAAACGCGGCCAGCTTCCCCGCTTTCTGTGGTTTCGACGTACCGTTTCCAAGTCGATGTGAAGTTGAGCGCGACACAAACAACTTCGCTCCGCGTTTCAGCTTTGCATACACTCCGAACTGGAGCCAGTGGTTGTTTGGCAAAGATGCAACCGTGATTCGCGGCGGCTTCGCTGTGAATTACGACGTCTTCTTCAACAACATACTGAGCAACACCGTCGCTACGTCGCCGAATGCGATCGGAATCACGACCTTCGGGACGGATGCGCCGGATCCGATTCGGGGATTTGCTAACGCGTCCAATACCCTGCCCAATGAGGCGCCTGAAGCCAATCCTTTAGCAGCGCAGTCCACAGTGCTCCCAAATCTGCACAACCCGACGACCTATGTGTGGAACTTCGGGATTCAACGACAACTTCCATGGAACATGGTAGCTGACGTCGCTTACGTTGGGTCGCGCGGTGTTCATCTCTTTATTAATGAAGAGCTGAATCCTCGCAATATCTTCGCGACGAATCGTCCACGTGTTCATCCGGAATTTGGTCCGGTCCAGCCACGTACTAACGGCGGCGATTCAAATTACCACTCGTTGCAGACACGACTCGAACGAGGGTTTTCAAACCGGCTGTTATTCCGGGCTGCGTACACATTCTCGAAGGCGATTGACAACGTCAACAGCGAAGTCTTCGTCACCTCTGGTGGAACCAGCCGTGCCTCAGACCTTTTGGGGAATTTAGGCGGCCGTCGATTAGATCGCAGCGTGGCGACTTATGATGTGCCACACGTTGCATCATTTTCGTTCCTTTACGATATTCCGTCCGCTTCGGACAATCGTATCGTGCGGGGAATCACGAGTGGTTTCACTCTAGCGGGTATCTGGCGCATTCAATCAGGAGCTGTCGAAACGGCTTACTTGAATGGCTTTGATATCAATTTCGACGGTGTAGCCACGAATGACCGGCCAGCGATTAGCAATCCCAACGCTCCGCGCAATTCGGTGGCGATCGCGAACGCCTTGTGTGACGTTGACTCACCAACCGGATACTGTGCAAATGACTTCGTCACTCCGATCTCGCTTAACGACGCGCGCTTCTTAGTCGATCCCAACATTCGTACTGGAATTGTGGGACGTAATACGTTGCGTGCTCCCAGTTGGAACCGGCTGGACCTGAGTCTAACCAAAGCCATTGGGATGCCGTTCACCCCATGGGAGAACGACAAGTTTGAGATCCGAGTCGACTTCTTCAACGTCTTAAACCGCCCGATCTTTACCTGGGACGCAGCGACTGTCGGCGGTTTTAGCGATGGAGACGTCTTTAACCCGTTCTTCAACCAACCTGAGCTTAACGGAGGACCAAACAACGTACTCCGCAGCTCACGTTCGGGAAGAATTCAACTGCGCTATTCGTTCTGAGATTAATTGCTCAGATCGAATATCCTCGGGGCGGGCTTCCAGGGTCCGCCCCTTTTCATTCGGGATGTGAACGGGTGGGTGAAACTGTTTTCCAAACGAGGGGCGTTTGAGGATATTTGTCAGTTCTTTGCGGACTTACCTACCAGCTTCGCTTCTTTTTTGATCTCTTCACTGAGTTCGATGATGTTATCAAGACTCTCCCCTGCCGAATCAATCATCGTTGCATCAACGACACCAAGGTTCTTGAAGATTGGGTTCGTCACAAAACTCACAACCAGATCATGCAAGTCGGCAATCGACTTCTTGATGTGCGCTTCGTCGATCGGTTCGGGATGAGTCGGTTGCGCGTTTGCCTTGTCCGGTTCGCGCAGCGCGAGATTCTCCCGCAAACGCTCGCCACGTTTTTTCATATCACCAGTTAGATCCGCCAAACGATCGTAATTCAAAACTTTGTCAGGTTGGAGCATGCGCACGATTTCGTTATGGATTACCTGAATGCGCTGGAAGTCTTCATTGATTTGCGGAAAGAGATTTCGTCTTCGCTCACTGGCGGCCTTCGCGTCGTTCTTCATACGGTTGATGGTGCGATCGTAGTCGTCCATCGACCGATTGCCTTCGCGAGCTGCGGGGCCAGGGAAGCCGCCGGCCTGTGATCTCGCCACGACCGCGGAACCTAAGACGGTGAGCAACGCACACAAAAGAACGGTGGAGCGGCTAGCAATCTTTCTCCGGTTGCTCATGATATTTCCTCCGAGTTGTAACTGTTGTGAACGGCTGGCTGGACGCAAGTATAGTCCCGTGAACACAGCGGCACAAGTAAACCTATCTGGACCGAAAGGCAAGGAAGTCGCCGGATCAGAAATGTGCGGAACGCACGTTTTGTGCTCTTTCGTGGCCAAATCCGTGACACTTCGGTTCTAGACTGCCGCACATGGTTTTAAGTGACGAGATAGACGCGAGGCTGAGCCAGTTCATCGATCAGTGTTCATTCGCTACGTCCGGGGTTGTCATCACTGATCTGGATGGGACCGCCGTTCATGAATTTCAGGGAAAGATTGTAATTCCCAAAGAAGTCGAACTCGGACTGATGAGGCACTATGAGCGTGGCCGGCCGCTTATCCTGAATTCGTTGCGCTTCCCTCTTTCAGTGATTCGCACATTCGGTCAGGACTGGTACAAGTTATCGAACGCGCCCATTCCCACTGTCACACTGAACGGCAGCCTGTCGGGATTCGTGAAAAAGACGAGTGAAGGAGAACTCATCTTTGAAGAAGCGGCTGCCTTTCCGTTAACCGCAGACGAGATCAAGGAAGCCCTTAAAGGCGTACAGGGAATACTCGACGCGGGCATCAAGAACATTCTTGTCTTTTACTACCCGCGTGATTGGCGCATCGGCGAAGTGATTTGGACACCCATGCCTGAGAGTATTCTTGCAGTGAAGGAGAAATACGCGAGCGCTTCTGCGGTCACCGCAGTGGAGTTTCCGAAGTTGCTGGAGCAGATGCTGGCTGAAGAGATTTGCATGATCTTTCTCCTGATCGATGCGCCTGAAGATCAGTTGATGGCCTATCAACACACGAAGCGCAGCAACTTCATAACTCATAAAGGCGTCGATAAGTTGTTTGGCGCGCGCGCCATGGCTGAGTATTTACAGTCCGATCTTAGTGACAGTCTCGGCGCCGGTGACACCGAGCTCGACAATTTCCTTGCCGGAGTTGGTTTGGCGCTCCTCGTAGGACCAATAGAACTTCAATTTCGCGGACTAGTCGACACGATCAAACTGAGAGATTCGTTGGAGCTCGGCGCCGTACTCTTCAGAGCAGCCGAACTCGCAGCAGGTAAAACTAATGGATGAGAAAAACCAGCCATCGGCGATTCGCCATTACCGTAACCTGACGAAAACGATCGTGCAGCAATACTTTGGAAAACCAGCGAGCCGGATCATCTATAAGTCATCTGGTCTTACGAATTATGTTTTTGCTGTCAATCACGTCGAAGGACAATTCGTAATCCGAATCAGTCCGGATCCTGAAAAGATCAGCGCGTTCCAGAAAGAACTGTGGGCTTCTCTAAAAGCTCGCGAAGCAGGCGTGCCGACTCCTCAAGTGCTCGCAGTTGGGAACGACGCCGTTTCGGAGCCATACATGATCACGCGTCGTGTGACCGGCACCGAAGCTACTCATCACCCAAACCGTCATCGCATCGTTCACGAGATGGGAGAGTACGCGGCCATCATTAACTCAATCGCAACGAGTAGTTTTGGAAGTAACTTCGACTGGACCAACAATGGTAAGAAGAACAAGACCTGGGACAGCTATCTCGAGGATGAATTCGAACTTGACGCGCGACTTCGAGTATTTTCAACAAACGGAATCTTTAGTGACGCTGAGCTGGAAGCACTTTTACGAATACTCGCCGGTGCGAAGACCCGGCTTAAAACCTCACTCAACCACACCGACCTACGGCTCAAAAACGTGATCGTCGATGAAGGAGGCGATATCGCGGCCATCGTCGATTGGGAGGAATGTCTCTCCACGATCGCTCCGGAATGGGAACTCTCAATCTCGCTTCACGATCTAACAATCGATGAAAAGCACGCATTCATCGAGGGCTATGGATTAAGCTCGCGACAGCTCGAGGAGATGGCCCCATTAATAAAGGCTTTCAACATACTCAACTACTCCACTGCTATCGAACGAGCAATCGAATCAGAAGATCATAAAACTTTGGGCGAGATCAAATTGAGACTAAAGGGATGTTTTGATCTGTATTCGCTGTAGTCAATCCACAAACAGGCACAAAAGCACCGGGGTCATCAGCGTAAGTTTGTCAGTGCCTCGTCCTGCCCGCGAGTAGATCGAGCGCGTGTGGGAGCACCGGCGCGATAACTGCAAAACTTTCCTTCACAGCTTTGGGTG
>DAIOGT010000226.1:0-7384 GCA_036745095.1 Pyrinomonadaceae bacterium | reverse complement strand
GCAAACACCATCATCATAAATCGCGCCGATCACTACGGTCTTTCTCAGCTTTATCAATTACGCGGGCGTGTAGGGCGGTCCAGCCGCAGGGCTTACGCCTACCTGTTGATTCCGAGTGAACAGGAGCTATCGCCCATTGCCCGTCGACGTTTAGCAGCCATTCGCGAGTTTTCTGATCTGGGAGCCGGGTTTCGTATCGCGGCCCTCGACCTTGAGCTACGTGGCGCAGGCAACCTGCTCGGAGGCGAGCAATCGGGCCACATGGAGGCGCTCGGATTCGATCTTTACACACAGATGCTCGAGCGCACGGTGGCCGAACTGCAGGGCGAGGAAGTCGAAGACGAGACGAGCGTGACCTTGAATCTCGGTGTCGATGTCGCGATTCCTGAAGAATACATTTCGGACATGGGGCAGCGGCTGCGAACGTATAAACGAGTCTCTTCGGCGCGTGACGAAGCGACACTTACGGAAATCAGGACTGAGACGGAAGACCGTTACGGCCGCATCCCGTCGCCCGTTGACCGCCTTTTTGCGTACGCTCGTTTGCGTCGTTTGTCGGAGGAGCTTGGTATAGTTTCGATTGATAAAACCCCGGACGGAGTGGCGGTCAAATTTAGTGAAAAGGCACGGATTTCCCCTGAAAAACTGGGTGATTTCATTACGAAGAACAAAGGAGCAGTTTTCACGCCCAACGGTGTTTTGCGGCTCGCTTTAACAGAAGACGAACAGGACAACGTGCTCGATGTGGCTCGCGCCGTGTTGCTCCAGATTCGCGCGAGCGATTAGAATTCGCGTTTACGCGGCTCAAGAGATCGAATAGAGGAGTATCTTTGTGAAATTCAAATACTTTGCAGCCTTCATCGTTGTAATGCTGATGTTCACGGCGACGAGCGTCTTTGCCCAGGAAGGCGAGATGCAGGTCGTTGACGAAGTCATTGCCCAGGTCAACGACGACGTCATCACGCTCTCGATGCTGAAGAAAGAAACAAAGGACCGCATCGACGCGCTGAAACAGAGCGGCATGACCGAGCAGCAGGCGCAGGAAGAGGTTGCCAAGCGCCAGCCCGAGCTGATCGCGACGCTCATCAACGAAGCGTTGTTGCTGCAAAAAGGCAAAGAGCTCGATCTGGCGGCTGAAATCGAGGCGGAAGTCAACCGCCGCATGTTGCAGATCGCGAACGAGCAGGGCATCAACTCGATCGAGAAGCTCTACGAAGCAATGCGCCAGAGCAACCTCAATCCGGAAGACGTTCGTCGCACGATGCGTAAGGAAATGATGAAGCAGGCGGTGATGCAACAGGAAGTCGACCGGCGTGTGTATCTGGGTCCCTCCCCTGATGAAGTGAAGAAATATTATGACGCGCACCCGGACAAGTTTCGAAAACCGGAAGGCATCAAGCTCTCTGAGATCTATCTTTCGACAATCGGTAAAGACGAAGCGGCAGTTAAAGCGCGCGCTCAGGAGCTGATCACACAGATTCGTGCCGGAGCTGACTTCGGCGCGATTGCGGCGGCTAACTCCGAGCGCGAGAAGAACGGGCAACGCACGGCGCCGCAGGATAAGGGCTACGTCGGCGAGTTCGACGTTCCTAACCTGCGCGAGGATCTTGGCGCAGCGCTGAAGGACGTGAAAGCAGGTGGGGTCACCGAACCGATCCGCGTGAGCGAGGGTTATCAGATTTTGCGCGTCGATGCACGCACGCCGCCGGGAACGACGCCGACCTTCAACGACAATCGTGTTCGCGAGGCGATGTTGATGGAGCGACAGCCGAAAGAGCGTGAAGCTTTTCTTCAGAACTTGCGTAACGAGGCGTTCATCAAAGTCACTGAAGCTTACCGCGCGGGCGTTGAGCCGTTGCTGAAGATACAGGCTCCCGTTGCGGCGAAAGGCGACGACAAGGACAAGAAGGACGAGAAGAAGTCAAAGAAGCCCTAAGTGGTGTTTCTAGCTCTCATCTGTGCTCTCTTTGTTCCTGCGGCATCGTTGCAGCCGATTCAGAAGCCTCGCATCATCGTCTACAAACGCGAACGCAAACTCGAGCTCTATTCCGACAAAACTCTGCTGCGCACTTACCGCATCGGGCTTGGTTTTAGCCCGGTCGCGGACAAAGTGCGCGAGGGTGACGGCGCGACTCCGGAAGGCGATTTCTACGTGTTCGTGAAGAACAACAGGAGTGCTTACTATTTGTCCCTAGGCGTTAGCTATCCAAACGTCGAAGACGCAGAGCGTGGCTTGCGTGATGGCCTGATCAACAGGACCCAGTACAACGCGATTGTCGAAGCGAATCGCAAGAAGACTGGGCCGCCGCAGTACACCAATCTTGGTGGGCTGATTTACATTCACGGACACGGCGCAAAGAGTGATTGGACATTGGGTTGTGTCGCATTGGAAAATGAACACATGAAGGAGTTGTACGACGCTGTTTCAGTCGGAACACCGGTGACGATCAAACCGTGATGACCGAAATCAAGCCGTTCAAAATTCGAGACGTCGAGATCAATCCGCCGCTCGTTCTCTCACCGATGGCGGGAGTGACGGACGTCTCTTTCCGGCGCTTGTTGAAGCGGCGTGGCGGTGTTGGTCTGTCTGTTTCCGAGTTCATTTCAGTTGAAGGCTTAACGCGAAACAATCCGAAGTCGAAACGGCAGATGCGTTTTTATGAAGACGAGCGGCCGTTTGCAGTGCAGATTTTTGGCGGACAGCCCGAGCGCATGTGCATGGCGGCGGAGATGGCCGAGGAAATCGGCGCCGATATTCTCGACGTGAACTGCGGCTGTCCCGCGCCGAAAGTCGTGAAGCACGGTGGCGGCTCGGGATTGTTAAAGGACCACTGTCGACTTGGCGAGATCCTCAAAGCCGTCAAGAAGACGATCACGATTCCGTTGACGGTGAAGATTCGTGCCGGTTTTTACGACCACACGATCAATGCGGTCGAAACTGCGAAGCTCGCCGAAGACTGCGGCGTTGAGCACATCGCTTTACATGGCCGCACAAAGGAACAGGGTTATCGTGGTCTTGCAAACTGGGACCTCGTCAGGCAAGTGAAGGAAGCCGTGAGTGTGCCCGTGTCGGGCAGCGGCGACGTCACGTCGATCGAAGGCGCGTTTGCGAAGTTTCGTGAAACTGGTTGTGACGGCGTGTTGATTGGTCGGGGCGCAATGGCTAACCCGTGGATCTTTCGCCAGATCGACGACGCGATGCACGGCCGTCCTATCTTTGAGCCGACGTTAGCTGATAAGCGCGCGATCCTGCACGAGTACTTCGACATGCTGCGCGAAGACATGCCGGAGACGCCTGCGATTAATCGTATGAAACAGCTGGCGGGGCAGTTCACGCGCGGGTTACAGGGCGGCGCGTTGTTTCGCACCTCGATTTATCACTCGCACACCGTTGAAGAGGTCCTCGATCGGATCGAGGAATACTTCGAGGCGATCGAATCCGGGCGACCTTACTATGGCGAAGCAGGGCCACAGATTAGCGCGGATGAAATCACTGATTGCCACATCTTTAGCTCTTGATCCGCGGCTTTGATTTGCGTTTATCCGTGTTCCCGGTATCGAGATTCACGGGCGCTGGATAGCCCTTCTTCGCCACCGAGCTGATATCGATCACAGTCTCTTTCTTCGTATCTTTCAGCGCATTCAGAATCTGCGTCCGCTGCTGCTCTGACAGGTCTTCGAACCTTGTGCCGTTCGCCTCGAGCACGCTGCGCACGTTTTCTTCCGTGTTTGTCTCCTGCGCGTAAACATCCTTGTATATGTGGAGCTTTCCATCCTCGAGTACGATCGTTTCGTAGCGTAGCTCAACCGGCACGGTCTGGTTGAGTTTTACAGTTTCCGTTCGTTCCTTGTCCTGCAAGTACGAATCAAGCTTGCTCGATACGTCATCCGTGTCTGACGCTTGCGCGAGAAGCACTGCGAAATCTTTCACCTGAGCATTCGTCAAACCAACACACCCATGCGAAGCAAACTTCCCGAGCTTCGCGGCTGACTTGCCACCGTGAATCAGCGACGGCAAGCCAATCGGTATCTTAATTATGCCTAGCGGATTGTCTTTATCTCCGGGTTCGACAGTTTCACCCGCAGTGACGTTCTTCATCTTCGCGACCCACGGCGAATCAGGCGGCGTCCACGACGGATTGATAATTATCTGCTGCGCCTTGCGTATGCCCAGCGGCAGCGGAAACTCCGGATAGCCGATACCGACTTTGTACGACTTCACGAGCGAGCCGTCCTCAAAGAGGTCCATGCGAAACGCAGGGATGTTCACAACCACGCGCGTGTCAGTAGGCACTGCGTTTGGTCCCTTCAACATCTGCACTCCATCATTCGAAGCCTCAGAAGGATCACCCTTGGACCAGTATTCGTTTGCAAATGCGGCCAGGTCTCTGGCTTTCTGCTCGCCGAGAATCTTGCGTAGCTCTTCGGCGGCGTGCTCGCGTGGATTGCCGTTAGTGCCGTCGAGCTCTTCGGCGTTGGCCTCGCGCAGCCGCGCGATGTCAGCACCAGAAGCACGTTTGACTGATTCGATCTGCTCGTCAGTAAGTTTGACGTTCTGCTTCAGCCCCGCCACAAACTTGTCGTCAGTCAAGAGTGCATCGAGCAGCGGCAGTGTTACATCGACCGACGCTGTTTCGCTGCTTGCAGCAGGCGAAGGTGACACCGATGCCGTTGCTGAAGGCGTCGCCTGTGAGACCGTAGTGTTTGAGTTGCTTGGAGCCGGCGCACAACTTGTGAGCAGGATTACGAACCATGAAAGAATGAAAAGTCGACGAATAATGGTCATTCTGAACTCCTCGTAGACGTTTGTTCCGCTTGTGAATGAGCAACGGGCGTTCCAAGGAGGAACCACTATTTACAAGGCTTTTCTGAACGATTAGCGAACGATAAGTGGGCTATTGCGTTCGGTCGTGTAGCAGTGGGTACGGATTGATATTTGTGCCTTCCCAGTAACGTTTTGGGTCGGAAACCACCGCGATCGAGAAGTGGAGGTGGTAGTTTCCGGCGCCTGCATTGCCGGTGTCGCCGACGTAGGCGATCACCTGACCTTGCTTCACTGTGTCTCCTTCAGCGAGACCGTCTGCGTAGCGCGAGAGGTGTGCGTAGTAAAAAATCAGTTCCTGGTCCGCATTCAGTTGATAGATGGTTGTGCCACCCCGCTCGCTTTGGAATAGCTTAAGAATCTTGCCGTCTGCCGCAGCCACCACGGGAGTTTCCGCAGCGGCAGGGATATCGATCGCGTCGTGCACGCGGCCTTCGGAGCGCGCGTCGTCAAAGGTGTCGATAAGTTGTTCCGGGCGCACGCCCGCGACGGGAATTATCAGTTTGACTTGTCCGACAAAGTTCGCCGGTTCGGGTTGTGGTGATGGTTCGGGTGGAAGCGGTGTGCCCACGGCGACCGGGCTTGTTGGTGGAAGATCAACCGCGGGAAGAAGTGGGGTTGTCCGGTATGTGACCGCGAGAGACACCAGCGACACGATCACAAGAAAAACAACACAAAGCAGGATTCGAAGCTTTGCCGGTCCCATGAACCGGGTACGACACAAGAGCTATGCCGCGGATAACCGCCGACCCGCAAAATCCGCGTTTAATTTACCTTTCCAGCCCGAGCGGCAGCAGCGGTCGTGGCGCTGTACCTTCAAAGAACCAGCTCGTCCCAACACGCAATCGATGATGCCAGGTCGGCAAGCGTGAAGTGTACAACGCGAAGCGTGCCTGTCGCGCTAAGGCTCCACCAAACGCCTTGCCTCCGGTGAGCACTGCCGCGCGCTCCGTTCCCAGGCTGAGCGCTTCACCAAGCTCCTCGAAGTGTTTGGTGTGCATCTCGTTTCCCTGGAGATACGCCTTGATGTTTCGCCCCGCAAGAGTTGCCTGCTGGAAAGCGAGTTGTGCAGTACCGGCGAGTGTCGGCACAGCATCCGGATAAAACGCGACATCACCCAACGCGAAGACGTTCACATGCCGCGCCAACTGCAGTGTCGGATTCACCATCAGCAAGCCACGCTTGTTCTTCTCGACATCGAGCTGCTCGATCACGGGATTCATCCGGACCCCGCCCGTCCATACCACTCCCGCAGTCTTCACATTCTCTTGATTGCCCTCGCGCTCAAACGTCAACTCATCTTTCGTGACTCTCACAACGCGCGTGTTCGTGTGCACTTCAACTCGCGACTCCTGCAGCGCGTCATCTACGAACTCGCGGATCTGATCGCCCATGCCCGGCACAACACGATCGCCCATTTCGATCACGAGCACACGCGGCTCGCCCTGCAATGCGCGACGCTCAAAAGCATCATTCAATAAGTCAGCCATCTTGGTCGACAGCTCGCAGCCGCTCGCTCCCGCTCCGACCACTGCAAACGTCAGCTCACGACGCACGTCCAGCGGCGGCATGTCGGGCGGAATGCGATCCAGCGCTGCAACCATGCGTGCGCGTAGATTGTCTGCGTGTGCGAGTTTTCGGAATGGCAGTGAGTGCTGTTCAGCGCCTTCAACTCCAACGTAGTTCGTGATACCGCCGAGCGCGAGTACGAGCACGTCGTAGTTGAGCTTTTGTTGATTCGCAAGCGAAACAGTCTGCGACTTCAAGTCGACACTATTAACGGCACTCGTTACACACGTGACGTTTTCGTCGAGAAGCTCGTTATATCTCGGCGCGATGTGCCACGCCTCAACTTCCCCGCTCAGGTATTCATAGAGCATGGGTGTGAACAGGAAGTGGTCAGCGTCGCTGACGAGGGTGACGTCTGCCGCTCCGGCGATTTCCAGAGCCGTAAAAAGACCCCCGAATCCGCCTCCGAGAATCAGGACCTTGGGTTTGGACATTGGCCGCGATAGTACACCGAACCAGCCGTAAAAGGCACAAAAAGCTCGACGTACAACCATATGCCTTTGGTGCCTTGTTGCCGCAGTTTGTGCGTTTTCGCGGCTTCATGTTACATTGAGACGCTTTTTAAGTTTAGCGGTTGCCGCTTTTAGGCGGAGTCTACTGCGGTCAGGGAGGACCATTAAAGCAAGTGGCGTTAGCAAAACAAGCCAAGGAGCAGATAGTTTCTGATTTCCGCACGCATGAGTCAGACACCGGTTCACCACAAGTTCAGGTGGCGCTTTTGAGTAAGAGAATCAACGACCTCACAGAGCATTTTAAGACCCACAAGAAAGACAATCACTCGCGGCGCGGCCTGCTGAAAATGGTCTCGCAACGCAGGAGTTTGTTGGATTACTTAAAGCGCACTGATATCGAACGCTACCATGAGGTAGTTAATCGTCTGGGTCTGCGCAGGTAAGATTCAAACGTTGAGAGAGAGCTTCGAATCTCTGTTCAGTTAAAGCCCGCGTCTATCGAAGAGCTTGTGGCAGTGCCGAACGTGACGGCGATTGACTG
>DAIOGT010000225.1:0-7390 GCA_036745095.1 Pyrinomonadaceae bacterium | reverse complement strand
TTTTTTCTCATAACTCCTTCACCTACAAATAAGCCCGCATCTTCTCGCGCAGGAATCCCCTGGCCCGGCTGATTCTCGACTTCACTGTGCCCTCGCTCGTTTCCAGGATCTTCGCGATCTCGTCGTAGCTGCGCCCGTCAACGTCACGCAGAATCAGTGGCGCACGATACTTTTCAGGAAGTGTGCCGATAGCACGCTGGACCGCGTTGCGTCGCTCAGTATCAACCAGCTCGACGTCCTGCAAACGACGTCCATCGGGTGGATTGAATTCCTTTGCCTCGGAGCCATCCGTAGGTTGGAAGAATCCTGTCAGGGACACGAGCTTGCGGCGCTTACGTTTCCGGAGCTCGCTGATCGCGAGGTTGGTGGCAATCCGGTAGATATAAGTCGAAAATGCGTAACTGCGTTGATACCTGTCGGCCGCCCTGTAAACCCTCACGAAAGTCTCCTGAGCGAGATCCACCGCGCCGTCGTAATCGTTCGTCATCCGGTAGATGTAGCTCGTAATCTGGTTTCGATAACGACTGACCAACTCAGCAAACGCGTCCTGATCGCCGGACCGTGTGGCTTCCAACAGAGCATGGTCGGAAGTCGTGTCCTCCAGCACGTCCTGCTGCAGGGCTGGGGCAAATCCCAGCTCATCGATGGTCGTCAACGTATTCATCAGGGCAGGTGGCTCTCACATCACGGACTACACGCGCGGCGAGTGCTCAGGTTCCGCGAAGACCCACAAAAGGTCACAAAAATAAAGCACAGGGATGGGGAGCCCTTTGGAGTTTACTATCTTTGTGCTTTTTGTGCCTTTTTGTGACTAGGTACTCTTATTAGCTTTGAGGGCGCTGAAAGATGGAGTCGTTGACTTTGACGCCGTAGGTGATCGTGAGGACGCGGTTTTCCTGGCTCTGACGGCCGTCTTCGAGCAACACGGTCCGGTAAGGCACAAGCGTCTGCTGCACCGCACGATAATCGAGGAATTTTCGCGTGTACTTCACCGGAACGCCGCCCGGATTACCTTGCTCATACTCCAGCCACAGTACGCGGAGCGAGCGCGCGCTGATGTAATAACGCGTCTTTCGCTTGTCTTTATCGACCAGATCGATCATGAAGAGGTCGAGACCTTTTTGCTGGTCTTTGCCGGCGAGTGTGATCGTCGAGCCGCACTCCTTGTAACGCAACAACGAATCGATGCTGTGGTGATGCTGGGAGATGAAACTGGCGGTAGCATCCTGTCGCGGCGTGAAGGCCGCTCCGTTGATAATTCCCCACAGTTTCCCGTCGCCGTAGATGAGCGAATACTCCATCGTCGGCATTTTCTGATCCAGCCGGATCTTGTCCTTGTCGAGGTTTTCACCGCGGACAAAACGTCGTTCGTAGTCCGACTCTTCCGTAGTACCTTCAGTGTTTACGCGGGTGATCTTGCCTCGCTCGACGCCATTGCGGCGAATTTGCTCGAGACCCGGACGCGAGCCATAAATGAGAATTACCGATTCGACAATTTGCTCGGCCGTATATTTCCCGTCTTTCGAGTTCTGTTTGGGCTCGGGTTTCGCGTCTGGTTTGGTTTCTTGTTTGGTCTCTTGTTTAGCGCCTTGAGCGACGGCCGCGGCCGGGGTCATGCCGGACGAAGCTATAGACACTAAAAACGCAGCTAGAGCTATGAGGGCGAGAAATTTGCGAAGCAAAATTTAACCGTTCTCCTTGAAATCTGATTGCCGTAACTCAACGGCACGTACCGGGGAAAGCTAACTTTAGAGCCCGAATTGTAACACAGGCCCTATAAAAAGCCCCTTTCGACCTGAATGACCGATGCATGGATGCGGTCAGGCAAGCCACCGGATGCCTGTTTGACAAGGACCCGCACCGCGAGTATTTTCCTTCTTTTTTCGCGAAAGGACATTCAAACACACATGAAGCGAGTAGGAGTTCTCGTGGGACGAGAGAAAACGTTCCCCGAAGCACTAATCAAAGGCATTAATGAACGCGGCCGCGGCGACGTCGTGGCCGAATACGTCAACCTCGGTGGCATTAAGCACGACGACCCGCCGAAGTACGACCTCGTAATAGACCGCATTTCGCACGAAGTTCCTTTCTATCGAGCGGCATTGAAGCGCATGGCGCTCGAAGGAACCATCATCGTCAACAACCCCTTTTGGTGGTCGGCCGACGACAAGTTTTTCAATTATTCACTGGGCCATAAACTCGGAGTAGCTATTCCCAAAACCGTGTTACTGCCGCAGAAAGATTATATCGAAGGCATCGTCAGCGAGAGCCTGCGCAACCTCGAGTTTCCGCTCGACTGGCAGGGGATCGTAAATTACGTGGGTCTGCCGGCGTTTATGAAGCCGTTTGACGGCGGCGGCTGGAAGAACGTTTCCAAAATCAATTCAATCGAAGAACTCTGGATCGAGTACGACAAAACAGGCACGCTCTGCATGACACTCCAGGAGTCCATTGACTACGAACAGTTCGTCAGGTGTTACTGCGTGGGCCAGCAGGAAGTGATGATCATGGCCTACGATCCTCGCAAGCCGTACTTGTCTGGGGAACAGTACATACACGATCCCAACTACCTCGAACCCGCGCTTGCGGAACGCGTCACGAAAGACGTCCGAACGCTCTGCACGGCGCTCGGTTACGACATCAACACAGTCGAATTCGCGATTAAGGACAACGTGCCTTATGCGATCGATTTCATGAATCCGGCGCCTGATGCGGAGTTGGCATCAGTGGGTGAGTTCTATCACAACTGGATTACGAACGCTGTTATCGATCTGGTATTCAAGCGGCTTGGTGAAGGACGACAGCAACCGCGTTACAGTTGGGACGCGTTGCTCAATCCGGAACCGATGCAGGCGTATGCGGTAGCCTCCGCGGCTGAACAACAAACGCGGACAGTTACGCCCGCGCCGGTTGCCGCGAAAAAACCTGCAAGTAAACGAAAGAAACAGTAGAGACTTTACGGCTTCGAGCGCGTGAAGAGCAGGCGCGTGCCGAGCAAGGTGAGTAACCACATAATCAACGCGGATGAAGCAATGGACCATCCGAGACTTCCCGCAACCGGATCGATAAGACCACCAACGAGAGCAAGCAACACACTCGCATTCGTCACGCGCAAAGCCATCCGACGAATGCGAGTGATGCTCTGTAGCCAGTTGATCCGGCGCAGTTCCGCCGCGAGATAATCGTCATCGTTATTCAGCTGCATGTAGTAATCGCCTTCACTGCGCGCGTAACGCGCCAGCGACTGCTCAGAGCTAACCCGAGCGGCTTCGTGGTAGTGATGAATAACGTGCGCCAACTTACCTTCGCGTAGTGCGATATCCGCAAGTCCCACACGCGCCTTGAAGTTTCCGCTATCGAGCTCGACGACTCTTTCCAACGCACGTCGCGCGTGTCTCGCATCGCCACATTCGAGAAAGCTTTCGCCAATCAACGGCAAGAGGACGACGTCGTTCTCGGCGCGAATCCTCGCCAATCGCAATGCGGCGCGTGCTCGCGACAACAGACGCGCATCAGCCTGTGCACTCGCCTGCGATCGCAACAGCCGCGCGAAGTCGTAAATCAACCACGCGCCATGCGGCTTCACGTTTAGAGCACGACGAAAAGCTTCCCCTGCTTCGCGCAAACGGCCTGACACGCGCAGTTCGTTTCCCAGCCGCCGCAACAACCGTGCACGCTCCAAATCTTCAGGAGTCGCGGGCGTGTCCGGCACCTCAGCGCGCTTCTTGAATTTGCGAGTCAGTTTGAAATCGGATCGGGTAACGTCGAGCAGGTCTGACGAAGCGAGCTGTGATAGCTGTGTTTTTCGGTTTAGGAAGCCCGGGTCGTTGAGATAGTCGCGCAAGTCGCGGCTGCGATTATCGAGTTTGCTTTCATGAATAAGCGGAAAAAGTTCGCGTACCAGTTTTCGATAATCGCGTCCACCGGAAACGAGCACGAACTCTTTGCCCTTACCGGTGATCTGCGTGCGATAGCGATAGCGAACGCGTCCACCGCGACGCAGCGTCCGCACGGCTTGGGTCTCAACAGTTTCGAAATCGTCCATCGCCAGCTGTTTGCGATAACCAAAAAACAGGTGCAGAAACGACGCGAGCGGCCCCTGGCGACGCAGTGATGAGCCATCGAACGTAATGCGATCGCTAAGTGCGAGCACAGGAACGACAAGCCAGCCAATCGAGATCAGGATCAGTGCTGCTGCATCGTAGTTAACACGCAGCAGGAGTGCAGCTACAAACGTAACTACGCCGGCGAGTGCGAGATAAGGTCCGGGTGAAACGCGCACGCTTGCAATCGTTTGCTTCTTTTGTACGCGCTCCCGCTCTTCGCTTACTTCGGAGAGGACAGGGAGGGTATTGAGTTCTTTTGTCTCGCTCATCTTCCTGATAGTACGACGGGACAATCGATAGGCAGTTCCAATGAAAAGCTGCCGCGCGATTTGCCCGGTTCAGTGTAACGCAAGTCGGCTAATTGAACGAGAGTGCTCGTGGTGCAATTGGGATCTGCGAGTTTCATAACCGGAAATCGTGCGAAGTTGAGGAAAACCTGCGCCGCTCGCTGCTGCGAAACATAGTCAACCACACCCTTCAGATCCGATCCCGGCTTCTCGTAACGAACAGCGTTTCCAGATTCGCGTTGCCACAATCCCAGTTCGAACCTGTACATCGCTCGGTCTGTTTCAAACACACAATCCCAGCGAAACGGATTCGCGAGTCTTGGCATCGCCGCGAGCCGGGCGACTGTTTCGCTATTCGCGGTCGCCATCCTCGCCGCTTCTTCGTTTCCGCGCGCGATCGCTCGCGAATGCGCAAAGTCAAGGAAGCTCCAGTAACAAAGCACCAACCCAATCGCAACGATAGCGATGCGTGTTCCCCAACGCTCTTTCGCTCCTTTTACCTTAAGAACAATAAACGCGATGATCATCACGACCCAGAAGGTGGCAATCAATCGGGGATAAGGCAAGCCGCCACTGCGCGGACTTGCGATTATGAGAAACGTCAGCAGCGCCGCGATTACGGCCCAGATCACTTTCGAAAACGTTGTCCTCGCCGTTAACAGAAACATCGCGCCACCGAGAATGAGCCAAATATACGGATCGACGATGAACACGAGGTCGCCGTAGGACCACTTCTGACTCCACGGCAGGAACCAGCGAATGCCGTAGTTGTTGGTCCAGTCTAATATTGGGTGCGTGGCGCTTGCGATGAACGAGGCCACCATCAGTCCTTTGAGTTTTGTTTTTGGAGGATGATGCTTGAATCGCGACCAGGTCCGGTCAACACCGTGGAAGATCAGCGGCATGATCACAGCGAGGCAGATAACCCCGACGATCGCGTGAGTGATGCCGCGATGATGGTGTAAGAACGTCCAACGATCTCCAAAAGCAAGGACGACGATGTCTGAATCAGGAGCGTTAGCGGCAAGCACGCAGAGCGTTGTTGCTCCGGGAGACAATTTGTCCAACCCCGCCTTGGCTACAGTGAGTCCGACGAGTGAATGAGTCAGATTATCCACTTTTCGATCTTTGTGCTGTTGTGGCTGCTATCCTGCTAACGTGGGCGTTTCGGGTGGGAGCTGGGCGTACCGATCCGGATCGAGTTTTTGTAGCTCATCGGCCGCTTCTCGCGCCGCAGCGGACTGTGGCAAGGGCTGATTGTCCGTTCCTTTGGCTTTTCTCGATGCGTCTACGATATTGAACAGCAAGTCAGTTGCTTCCTTCTTCTTGCCCTGCTTCTCATACACCTTTGCAAGCCGAAGATTCGCTGTTTCCGCTGTTACGGTGGGGTTGTTAGTCTTCGCCAACTCGGTGTAAAGCCGTGCGGCGTCGTCAAGCTTGCCATCGCTTTCATGAGCCTGGGCGAGGGCGAATTTAGAAAGAGCTGCCACTTCATCCACATCGCTGCTTGTCAGCTCGGTCAGCTCGCTTATGCCTTTCTGACGATCGAGCACAAGCCGGTTTGATGCGATGAAGTAACGTGACTCGGCTTTGTAAGGATCACCGTACTTGGCGGCTACTTTTTCAAACTCTTCGATAGCGCGTTGCGCGCGATCCCTGTCGGTTGCGAAGGCGAGTTCGGTGCTGCCAGGAATTGGGCTGGTTGAAACAGCGGCTCGCGAGATCGTGATCGCTCGTCCAATCGCCTGCTGCGCTTCGTCATTCTTACGATTGCTCCACTTAACAAACACGATCGTCAGAATGCCGGCAAGGAGTAGCCCGCCCAAACCGTAAAGGATCGTGCGTCCTCGACCTTCAAGCAGATTGCCGAGGCGGTCGAAAAAGCCCATGGTTGTATCGCGAAAGCGGTCATGCTGGAGCTCGCGCGCCCGTTTTTTCTTATACTTTGCCACTTGTTGTCCTCGTGCAAGCCAACATGGTCGGCTGCGTTCTCTTGGGTGTATGATTACGCGGAAAACAGTCACTCTAATGGGGCGTGCAAAATCTTGTCAAGAAGCGACAAAGAAGCACAAAAAGTCACAAACAATCGGGAAATCGGTCCGGCCTCCCGTCCCTCGCCTGCGGCATCCCTGAACGCATCTAAGACATGCATGGATTTTTTTCCAAAACATCGGGAACAAAACACACGATGGGGTTGTCTAAGGGGAGGACTGTCCGGGAAAGGGCAAACATTGTTAACTGCTCGGGTTCCCGCCCCAGGGGGTGATCAGTGAGCTACGGAGAGCCAATAGCCCTCCGCGGGCAAATGGAATTAGAGCAGGTTGCTCCGGCGGCCGTCACTGATGCGCGTCCACAAGTTGAAGATCAGTTCATTGAAAGACTAAAGCGAGGCGACGCCGCTGCCTTTGAAAAACTGGTGAACGAACGCTCGGGCGAGATATTTGGTCTGCTCTATCGCCTGACTGAAAACGGCGAAGAAGCCCGTGACCTGACCCAGGAAACGTTCCTGCGAGCCTTTCAGAGTATCGGCCATTTTAGAGGCGAGGCCGATCTGCGCACCTGGATTTACCGGATCGCGATCAACCAGGCGCGTAATCGTTGGCGCTGGTGGCGTCGCAGGCGCCGCGATGCAACGGTCTCGATCGATGCTCCCGATCTGGGCGGCGGCAGGTTGGGATTAGTTGCGACGCTCAAGTCGCCCACAGCCCAGGACCCCGAACAGCACACTCTCCAAAACGAAAGAGAGCGAGCTTTACAAAAAGCTTTGAGCAGTGTGCGGCGCGTTTATCGCGAAGCAGTAGTCCTAAGAGATATCGAAGGCTTTGCCTACGAAGAGATTGCAACCACGCTCGGAATCAGCGTGGGGACGGTGAAATCGAGACTGGCGCGTGGTCGCCAGGAACTCCGGCGCAAGCTGGAAGGATCTTTGTAAATCGGATGGCTGATCCGCCCCGGCTCACGAAACTCGGTGCCAAATGGGTCGAAGTGAGGAAACGG
>DAIOGT010000224.1:0-7541 GCA_036745095.1 Pyrinomonadaceae bacterium | reverse complement strand
TCTTCAGCGTCCTGCGCGAGTCCGTTCTTTCCTATGACTCGTCCCCTGGCTCTAGGAGTCTGATTAAAGTCAGCCGAGGTTGGGGGCTTGCATCCTTGATGCGGTGCGCTGAAGTCTGATCTAGATAAAGCGAAAAGCGACTCTTACTTCCAGTAAATGTCGGCGATTCGGTTTGACCCTACCACACGGTTCAACGACCGTTCAACCGTGAGACTGGCGTGATTTTTGTGAGAAAAATAACAACGACTGGCGTAATTGCTGAAATATTGAAAGTTAAGAAAATTCCATACAGTCACATCGACAGAAGTTTTTTGCGGTGAAATTCAGAGTTTGAGGAAGTTTTCGACGATCTGTCGTCCTTCGGGATGCGCCTCGTCAAACAGCTCCGGATGGAACTGGACGCCGTAAAGACGCCGGCCCTTCTGCTGCATCGCCTGGATCTTGCACGTATCGTTCGTAGCTGTTTGGCGGAAACCATCCGGCAGTTCTTTTACTTCGTCACAGTGGTTGTGCCAAACAGTGATCTCAGACGGCAACCCCTTGAAGAGACCTTCGCCCGTATTCTCGATCGGTAAGAAACCACGTTCACGCTTTGCGCCGTCGTAGCCTTCGCCGGGTTCGAGTCGTCCCATTAAGCCGACTTCGGCGCCGTAAGCGATCGCGATCTGCTGGTGACCACCACACACACCGAGGATCGGCTGGCTCGCGTGTTTGATGACATCAACAACTCCCGCCAGCGACTCAGACGAGTACTGATCCCACGGGTGACTCTGACCGCTGAGAATAATGTGCGACGGTCGCAGGCTACGAACTCTCTCGAGCGATACGTTGTGAAAGGGTTCTGTGAGGATTTCGAGGCCCGGGATCAAACGCCCAAGCACCGCGCGAATCTCGCGTGGGCTTGCGCCTTGACCATCGATGGTGTTGTCGATTAGGTAAACGAGCAAAGTTACTTCAAACAGTAAAGCTTCCCGTTGAAAGCGCCGATGTAAATTCGTCCGCCCAGTATTGCGGGCGTCGCATTGATATTATCACCAATCTTCAACTGGCTGATTGCCTGCCCGTCTTCAGCAGAAACTGAATGCATCCACCCGGCTTTGTCGCCGAACACGAGACGTCCATCGACGAGTGGAGCCGTTCCCCAAATTGATGCCTTTGCCTTATATCGCCAAACGACCTCGCCGGTATCGGCCGCGAGTGCGTAGAGATAACTATTGCTCGACCCGATATACACTCTTCCATTCGCGACGATCGGGCTCGCCCAGAAGCCACTCTTCTCTTTGGTCTTTCCACCAAGCGCCTGGTACTTCCAAAGCAGTTCGCCATCGCTTTGGCGGAAGGAATAGACGACTCCATTCTCAGCCGCCGTGTAGACTTTCCCTTCGTACACCGCGGGCGTCGAATCGGAGTCAGCGCCGAGGCGCGACGTCCACACTGTCGAGCCGTCGCTGAGGTTTAGACAGTAAAGATCTCCACGCTCGGTTCCGATGTACGCACGCCCATCGACAACAGAAAAACTGCCTTCCATCGAGCCGAGCCGTTCCGTTTTGTAGATTAGCGAGCCATCGTCGAGGTTGAGGCTGTAGAAGAAGCCGTCTTCACCGCCGAAGTACACGCGGTCGTTAATGACGGCGACGGAGCAGTCCACTTCAAATCCGGTTTTGTATTTCCAGAGCAATGTCCCGTCGCGTGCGTCGAGGCAGTAGATGTAATGATCGAGACCGCTCGCAATCAGGCGATTGCCAACAATCGTGGGAGTGGCTTTGAGACTGTCTTCAGTTTTGTAACTCCAGATCAAGCTGCCGTCTTTTGCGTCGAGACAATAAAGGTGACCATCAGCCGAGCCGAAGTACACGCGGTGTTCGTCGACGGACGGTTGTCCCGGCCAGCTTGAACCGCCCCACGGATCTTTGTGCAGCCGTCCGGTGGTGAATTTGGTTTCGAATTCCCAAACGACTTCTAACTGATCGCCGGACCATGGACCGGTCCCGTAAAAATTACGGGACGCATTGCCGAGCCACATCGGTACGGACGATGGTGGTTTTGGAGGTGGCGGCGGCTTCGCAGAGGTCTCGGAAAGGACCTTGCCGCCGCATGCAGGCAGCAGTAGTAGCAGCGCTAAAATGACGGGGGAGATTCGAAGCATAAGAATTCATTTAGACAGGGTTTCCGGATTTACGACCTGTAACCACTGGCCTGAATAGACTACTTCAGCCGTTCCCGTAATCACAACCTCGCCGTCCGGTCGCCACTTGATCCTGACCTCACCGCCCTCCATCAAGACACGCAGATCGCGGTCTGCCTTTTCGTTGACCATTGCCGCCACCGCGCCCGCACACGAGCACGTTCCCGATGCTGTAGTCTCACCCACACCACGCTCCCAGATTCGCAACTCGATTAAGTCGCTCTTCACAGGCCGCACGAACACAACGTTCGTTCGATCCGGAAACTGCGGATGGACCTCGGTGGCTTTTCCAATCGCGCGCCAGTTCAGCGCGTCGAAATCGTCAACGAAGATGCAGCAGTTCGGATTTCCCATCTGCATCGCGGTGACGGAAAAACGCTCGCCGTTTACGAGAAGCGGATAACCGACGACTTTGTCGAGTGGTGGCGTGATCGCCATCGGTATCGACTGACTGTCGAACTTCGGTTGGCCCAATTCTGACTCAAACAGGTACTTGCCGCGCGAAGGCTCACCGCGCGGAAAATATCTTTTCAACCCGGTCCTCGTACTCAGTCGCAGCTCGTCTTTGGTCCAAATGCCTTTGTAGTAGAGGTAAGCAACAGCACACCGCGTTCCGTTGCCGGAAAGTCCGGCTTCACTCCCGTCCGGATTGAAGATGCGACAGTTGAAATCAGCAGCATCCGTATCGCTTTTGGCGATGATCGCGATGCCATCGCCGCCCGCGCCGTAGTGGCGATTGCAGATCCGGCGTGCAAAGTCGCCGAGATCGCTGATGCCGCTTAGCTGCTCAGCTTCGATAACGAGGTAGTCGTTTCCGAGACCGTGGAGTTTCGTGAATTGAAGCATCGTTTTTAACGTGAACGCGGATTATTTTTCTGAAAACGAAGCGAGCAGGACCGTGATTGGATCGATGCATGACGATCGTGGATCGAGACCACGCGGGTAATTGTTGACCATGATCGTAAAGGCGAGCTTCTCGCCGCCGGCCGTCGTGAGATAACCACCGAGGCTTGCGGCCGAGCTCAACGAACCAGTCTTGGCGCGCACATTATTCTCCGCCGGCGTACCCTTGAATCTGTTGCGCAACGTTCCATCGACGCCGCCGACCGGCAACGAGTCGCGAAAGACAGTCGCGTAGCGATGTTTGCTCATAAACGTCAGCAACTGGATCGACGCTGCCGCTGTGATCATGTCGTTGCGGGATAGACCGGAGCCATCGTCGAGCACGAGCGCATCCGGGCTGATGCCCACGGTTTTCAGAAATGATTTGACTGCTTCAAGACCCAGTTCTTCGGAGGTTGGGTTAAGGTTCGACGTTGTGGTTGTTGCGGGCGGCGGTGTGACTTTGCCGAGGGTTCGCAGAATGAGCTCGGTGTAAAGGTTCTGACTCGGCTTCATCGTCTGTGCCGCGATCAAACTGAACGGCGGCGACTGCAACGTCGCGATCTCGTTTTGAAATGGCGAAGAGTTTCCGGAGGAGCCATTCTGGCCTGTGACCGGCACGCTCGTGATGACAGCCGGCTGAAACGCCGTTCCGCGTATTCGTGAAGCGCCCGTGATCGTCACGCCTTTTTGCGCGAGTGACGCGCGCAGCATGTAGACGAAAAGCAACGCCGGATGAGAAATGCCGATGCCGCCCGTGTAACCGCGATCTTCGAGCGGAATGCTGCCCGTGATCGTAATCGTGTTCTCGCCGAGGCCGCGGTGAATCGAGATTTCGCGCCTGCTTCCTTTTGCTGAAGTCGTGACCCTGTTGACGATCGTTAAGAGTGGATCCGGTGGACCAGTCGTGATCAACGCGGGTTGGCCAATCGCCGCACCAGGCTTGACGAAGAGATCGAGCGCGTTGTCGTTTGCGGCAAGCGGTGTGATTTCCGCACCGTAGTACCACGTCAAATCTTCCCAGTTCCAGCCTGAGCCATACTTTGGTCCAGAGAAGTAACTCTCGTCACCGACGATGTCGCCTTCGACACGCTTCACGCCCGCGGCCACGATGCGCGTGGCGAGGTCGTCGATTGCTTTGAAGTAGTCACCGTTGTTGAAACGCGCGGCGATACTCGGGTCGCCTCTGCCATAAATTATCAGCTCGCCGTGAACAATGCCCGACGCATCGGGACGCGTATTGGCGTAGACAGAAGTCGCGAAACGATAGTCGGGAGATAAACGATCGAGGGCAGCAGCAACTGTGTAGAGCTTCATGTTCGATGCCGGTCGCAGCAGTTTTTCGGCGTTCTCTTCAAAGAGCACTCGTCCCGTATCGAGCGATACCACTTTGATTCCAACCATTGCCGGCGCCAGCTCCGGCTTCGCGAGGACCTCGGAGATTCGCGACTGGAGATCTGCGAGCGTCTTCGGTGGGCCTGCGGGTTTCGGCTGTTGCGCAACCGCAGATGAAATGCAGAACAGAAGCAGGTAAGCCAGCAGTGAAGTTCTTAATTTGTACATAGATCTGTTTCTTTAAATCCGCGTTATCCGCGGTTAACTCTTTGCATTAACTCCAGGAATCGTGGGTCTCCGCGTAACGATGCCCAATTTGGATCGTTCTCGAAACACGGGCGGTTCGCATTCCCCAATGATATCGACCGCTCGAGCCATTCGAAAGCGTCGCCCCGCAATCCTTCGAGCGCGTAAACAGATCCGATCGAATAACTGATGTCCGCATCGACCTCGCCATTTCGTTTCACGTCGCGCGTGAGGTGCGCCAGCGCTTCGTCGTGCTTGCCCTGAGCACTCAAAAACATCGCCATAAACGGGCGTATCCCGTGCATGTTCGGATGTCTCTCGATTACGTCTTTCATCAACTCCGCTGCCGCATCAGTTTGTCCAGTGTAGTACAGCGCGAGCGCGCGAAAAGTTCGCACAAGCGCGTTATCGGGATCGCCTGACGTGTTTAGCTCACGAAACGTATCGTCGAAGTGGCCCATGTACATGTAAACGAGAGCACGACTGTAACTCGCCACTACATGCGCAGCGGGATCGAGACGCACGAGCCGATCATAGCTTCGCAACGCGCGTCCATACTCACCATCAAGCCGGTGCAACAACGCCTTCACAAAGTGGACCACCGGTTCGTTCGGCGCCTCGCTCCTCGCCCGTGCAACTTCATCGCGAGCCTTCTGTTTCTGCCCACGCCAAAGGTACACAAACACCATCAGCATGCGCGCTTCACAGATGGCCGGATCGATTGCGAGTGCTTTTGTGAATGCAGCTTCGGCGCGCTCGTAGTCTTCGGATCCTCCAAACCCCTTGAATACGCGATTGACGTAACACGCTCCGAGGCCATCGTGGGCCAACGCAAAGTTTGGATCGAGCTGGATTGCACGCTCGAAATGCGCGATCGCCGCGTCGCAATCCTCTGCTGATAACGTGCGAAAGATGAAACGCGCAAACAAGTCACGGCCACGGAGGTATTGCTCGTATGCTTCAGGGTTCCGAGTTGACGCTTTGCCGGTTCCGACCTGTTCGTGTGGACTGAGCTCGACCCTCAAGCCCTCGACGATGCGTTGTGCGATCGTGTCCTGGATCGCGATGATGTCTGACGCCGCTGTGTCGATCCGGTCGCTCCACAACAACTCGCCGGTCCCGACGTCGATCAATTGAGCAGTCACTCGAAACCGCTCGCCGGAGTGAATGAAGCCCGCAGTTAGAACAGCATTCACTTCTAATTCTTTGCCGATCTCGCGTGGGTCTCTTTGCTGTCCCTGATATCCTGCGATCACAGATGAAGGTCGCACTATGAGTGAGCGCACGCGCGCCAGCTCGGTAATCACTGCATCCGCAAGCGAGAACTCGTAAAACGTCGAAGCCGGATCGTTGCTCAAATTGCGGAAGCACAGGATCGCGAGACTCTTCTTTTCCTGATCTGCAACGGTTGTGAACGGTGTTTCGTGAATGCCTTGCTTCGAACGCGTGATGTTTGGCGTCGAAGTGGGCGAGTCGGTCCGCGTGATCGATTTCAACCAACGAACTGCTCGCGATACCGGGTTCGCGCCCGTGAGATGACGCGGCGGCTCAGGCGCGACGCTCTGAAAATCCGATATGCCCGTATCGAACTCCTGTAGCACCTGGCGTAACTCGCTGCGAAAGTCTTCCATGTTCTGGAAGCGATCCTTCGGCTCTTTGGCGAGCGCTTTGTCGACGACCTGTTGGAGTCGCGGCGGAATCGCGCTTGAGCGCAACTCGGAAATCGGTCGGGGCGAATCGTGCAGCACTGCGTGACGCACGTCGATCGTCGTCTTGCCGCGAAACGGCCACGTGCCGGTCAACATTTCATAGAGCAATACACCAAGCGAAAAAATGTCGGCGCGTTTGTCTACGCGATCGCCGCGCGCCTGTTCCGGTGCTGCATACGTCGCAGTGCCATACGGGACGCCGATTTCCGTGAGCTCTGTCCGGTGAATTCCTGCGGTGGCGGCTTCAGTATCGTCGAGCAGCTTCGCAAGGCCGAAGTCGAGCACTTTCACTTGTCCGGTTGCAGTCACCATCACGTTGCCTGACTTGATGTCGCGATGAATGATGCCGCGGCTATGTGCTGCTGCGAGCGCGTCGGCAACTTGCAAACCGATCAACAGCGCGGTCTTCAGTTCAAGTGGACGGCCGGCGACGAGCTGGCGCACGTTTTTGCCGTCGACGAACTGCATCGCGATGAAGTGAGTGCCGTCAACTTCGTCGAGATCGAAGATCGTGCAGATGTTGGGATGGTCCAGCGAGGATGCGAGGCGTGCTTCACGTTCGAAACGTCTGAGGTTGGCTTCTTTCGCGCTGAGCTCGGGAGGTATGACTTTGATCACAACCGGGCGTCCGAGCTTCAAGTCGGTGGCTTTGTAAACAGCGCCCTGCCCGCCAACACCGAGCTTGTCGGTGATGCGATAGTTGCGAAGCGTCTTACCTACCATCGCGCTCATGTGCCTTAGTCTGCGGGAAAAGAACTTAACAATTCATCCGGTGTAGCCGTCGCGGTGCCAACCTTTCCAACCACGACTCCGGCAGCATGATTCGCGAAAGACGCTGCCTCCACCATCGTCGCGCCGCATGCAAGTGCGCCTGCGAGCGCTGCGATCACAGTATCGCCCGCGCCCGTGACATCGTAGACTTCGCGCGCCGCTGTTTCGACGTAGACGGGCTCGCCGTCAGCTTCGAGCAGCATCATTCCCCGATCGCCGCGCGTGATTAACACCGCATCACAGCCGAGCTTCTCGCGAATGATTTTTGCTGCCGCGTGCGATCCGTCGTCCGAATGATCTTCACTGTCGCTCATTCGCAGTGCTTCGAGGTGGTTCGGCGTAACGAGTGTTGCCGGACGATACGAGTTGAAGTTGCGCAGCTTGGGATCGATCAGCACCGGCACCTGCTCGTA
>DAIOGT010000223.1:0-7543 GCA_036745095.1 Pyrinomonadaceae bacterium | reverse complement strand
GTGTCGATCCGGCGGTGCTTTCAGCGCCGTTGATTACGACGCTGGTCGATGCGACAGGATTGATTATTTACTTTACGATCGCGAAGGCAATCCTTGGCATTTGAGCCGCGGATGAACGCGGATTTTTATTTGATCTTCCGATATGAAAATGTAGTTGCTTTTGTACCTTCGCCGCCATCGACTGTAGCCGTCAAAGAATCGTCCGTACCTTTTCGATAAATAACACGCTTCGGAAAATCGTGTTGTGGGTTTTCGAACACGGCTTCGGTGGCTGAGGCGCGTGTGAGTTTGAAATCGGTGGCGGGACAGCGGGCCTTCGGATGCGCGACGTAATAAATACCATCCGCACGTTGCTCGATGCGCAAGTACTCAAACTCCACCGTCTTCTCGCCCGCAACCGTACGACTCATCCCCAGCATCGACGCACCCGCCACCTGAGTCCAGTGCTCCTCAATCTGTCTTCTCCCCCCAGGCGCAGTCTGCCACGCCCCGGCGATCCACGAAATATCCGCGAGTGTCGGTGTTTGCGCCGACACCTCAGTGGCCAGGGCAAGCAAAAGAATAAGTGCACATCGTCTCAACATGTATATTCTCCTATTTGTGTTTTTGTGCCTTTTTGTGGCTACTGTTCCGGGGCTTGCCACACGCGGCCGTCGGAGTATTGCACGCGGACCAGAACAATCTTTTCGGATAGACGATCGCGCTCTTCGAGATTGAGGGAGGTGACGCTGACGGTGCGTGCGGGTGGTGAGGTGATCGTGACCGTCAACTCCTTCGTCTTGCCTGGTCCAATCTGTTCGTTGCTCGTGAACTGCTGACGGCCAACCTCATTCTGCGTGCCGCGCTCGTAGAACACGTGGTCCCAATCGATCTGAGTGATCGCGGCCGTATGGCTATTTTTGATCTTCGTTTTGTAAATGAAATAGTACTGAGGTGGGCCCTTCTCGCGCTTTATGGCGAGGTTTGCTGCGTCAGCTTTCGCTTCGCGCCTGGCACGATCGCCGCCGCCCTGTGCAATGCGTCGCTCGTTGCGCGCGCGTGAGCGCATCTCATCAAAGTTTTCGAGTGGGCCGGCAAAGGGATCGCGTTCCCAACCGATGCGAACCTTGCCCCAGCTTGCTTTGACAACTTCGACGCCACTCGGCTCCTGTGCACACACCGAGCCCGCCGATAGTAAGACTAAGAAAAACAAGCCACGGATCTTCAATGAAGAAGACCCGTGGCTGTTGAACTTAGAACACATAGCGGATGCCGACAATAATACGACGATTCCCTCCGTCTGTCCCCCATTGATTGAGGAAGTTTGCGGAAGTAACTGTCGAGTCGGGAATGCCGAAGTCTCGCGAGTTAGTGAAATTGAAGAAGTCGGCACGGAGTTGCAAGCGTTGATTCTCGCCAATTCGCGTGTTCTTCAAAATGCCGAAATCAATGTTGTTGATTCCGTCAGAGCGCAGGATGTTTCGTCCCGCGTTACCCACTCGCTGCGCCGCCGTGATCGTGCTGAACAGCGAACGTCCACCAGCCTGGAGTATCTCTTCAACACTCATCCCCGAGAGATCGAGGTTCGTGTTCAAGTTCGGCCGAATCGCATTACCCACGAGCGACGAAATACTCGCAAGCGCGATTGCAGGATCCGAGCCATTCAACGGCGTAAACGGCGAGCCACTCTGCAACGAGAACTGCGAGTTGAGCTGCCAGCCACCGAGCACCAGCCCGCTCATACCATTCTGTTCGCGGAACCACGGCAACTCGTAAACAAAGTTTCCGGCCAGACGATGCGGCCGATCAAAACTCGATCGCGCGCGGTCTGCCCGGCGATTGTACGAGTCCTGCGCCACAGCGATCTCACCGGACGACACGTTGAAGATCTCCGACATCGTGTCGATGAAACTGCTGTAGGTGTAGTGCAGGCCCGCACTGAATCCACTGCTCAAACGTTTCTCAAGACTCGTTTGCAGCGAGTGGTAGATCGACATGCCGGAGTTTGTACGCAGACGCGTTGGCCCCTGGTTCGGGATCGTCCGGCAGAAGCCATTCGCGGCGGTCGCGACAGTGCAACCGATGCGCGTTGGATTCGCGTCAACCGATTCAAACAAACTCGTTCCCTTCGTGCCGACGTAGCCAACACGCAAAACGAGGTCACGCGTAAACTCGCGCTGCATTTCCAGGCTGAACGAATCATAAACGGGCATGTGGAAATTTTCGTCTACGATCGTTCGATTCACCGTGTCAGGATTGAACGGCGGGTTTTGGAGCACTGTAAACGCATTCGCGATCACGTTCGCAGTTTGTCCTTGCAGGTTGGTTGCGGCAACAGTCGGGAACGACGACACCGCCGCGACAAACGGGAACGAGCTCCAGATGTTGAGCGCGATGTTCGTGTAAGCGTAATCGTGAGTGCGTGTGTAACCACCACGCAGCACGAGCTTGTCGCCGCCAGTCAGCCAGCCAAACACACCGCCGCTGCCGGTTTGTGGGTTCCAGTTGAAGCCGAGTCGCGGCTGCCAGTTGTTGTGGTCACGACCCGGAACCGGGCGCAACACAAAACGCGGATCGTTGTTGGCCGCAGCCAGCACCGGCTGATTGAAGTCAACCAGATCCTGGATTGGCTGGCCCGCGTTTTCGTAACGCATTCCTAGCGTGAGCGTAAAGTTTGGCCTGATTTTCCACTCGTCCTGGCCGTAGAAAAAGAAATCGTGCCAGTCGTTGTGAAGCACTCGCGCGGTGCCGGGCAGGTCTTTATTGATGTTCGCGCGCGTCGCGAGATCTTTCACGAGAAAGTCGAGCGAAGCGTATTCGAGCAAGCCACGCGTCGTCGGTTTGAAGAGCTGATGAAGCTGGTTACGGCGAATGTCGGCGCCGAATTTCCACGCGTGGTTGCCGGTCGTGTAGGAGATGTTGTCCTGAAGTTGGAAAGTGTTTCGCACCTGGTTCTGCGGCAGGTTTACGCCGAGGCCAATCGCTGTGCGCGTTGGACCAGCATTGAAACCACGCAGACCAAGTTCGACAACTTCGATCGACGGGATCAACTCCGCACTCGGATTCAGGGCAGCCGTTGCTGACGCACTGCGCAGGAACGCGCCCCGCACTTCGTTGATCCACCTCGGCGAAAGCACGCTGGTGAATTGCAGGTTCACGCCCTGTGTTCGCGCCGGAACGATTGAAGAAAATCCGGGCGGTGTAATCTGCGAGGCAGCGACTCCGGGAATGCTGCCGAAGGCGCCCGAATCCTGATAAAGATAACGACCATTGAGCGTGTGCTTATCACCGAAGCGATGATCGATGCGAACGGACGTTTGCCAGTCGTCGTAGGTCGAAGACTGTGAACCGGTCAACGATCCCACAGGAACGATGAACGTCTGTCCGTTGCGAACAAAACTAACAGTCTGATTCAAAGGCGTGGCAGCGGCCGGCAGAAAATCGAGCAGCGCGCGCACTTGCGGCAAATCACCCGCAGCCTGACGAATTATCTCCTTGCCTGCGGCTGTCGGCGCGCCATTCAGTGTTTGTCCGACGCCTAGCTGGCGGTCCCACCAACGTTGGATCGCGAAGAAGAAGAACGTGCGATCCTGGCCGCTGATGTAAGTTGGTCCACCTTCGCCGAAACTGGGCAGGTGAAGTGGTCCACCAATCGTTCCGCCCAACTGATTTTCAACGCGGAATGGAGCCTTGCGACGAAACTCGGCAGTCGCATTCGGATTGCAGAAACCATTCGCGCCGGCTTTTTGCACGTTGCTACATGCATTCAGCGCGTTGTCGTTGTGAAACCAGAAACCCGAGCCGTGATACTGGTTCGTACCACTACGCGTGATCGCGTTGAAAACGGCGCTCGAGTTGCGGCCGTACTCGGCACTGAACTGATTGGTGACGAGTCTCACTTCCTGTATCGCGTCAGGATTGTTCAATGGAATCGTCGAGCCGGCGACGCCAAAGTTGTTGTTGTCCTGACCATCGATCATGAAGTTGTTCGAACGAATTCTGCCGCCGTTCGAAGAGAAGTTCGTTCCTCCGGCAAAGGCAGTTTGTCCGGCATTCAATTGACTGACGCCGGGAGCTGATAACGCGATGTTGTAAACACTGCGAGTAGTCGCGAGCGGCAACTCAGCCAGGCGCTTCTCGTCAAAGCGAGTGCCGACCTCGGGCGTCGAGGTATTCAACATGGACGCGTTTTCTACAACGTTCACGACTTCCTGCACCGCTCCGGGTTTCATCGTCACGTCAACCACAGCCGCCTGGTTCAACGCGAGCGTGATTCCGGATTGCTGGTGTTTCGCAAAACCGGTGCTCTCGACCGTGATCTCGTAAGCGCCGACGGGCATGTTCGCGAAGTGATAGCGACCATCGGCGTTGGTCTGTGCAGTTCGTAACTCGTTGGTTTGTATGTTGCGCACGTTTACAGTGGCGCCGGTGATGACCGCTTGTTTTTCATCCCTGACCTCACCCGAAATCGATCCGGAAGTTTGGGCTAAGGCGGGACAAAGACATGCGAGCAACACTGTGATTAGCATCAGTAGTCTTGTTGCTGTGTGCATAAGCATTCTCCGTTCTGAAACGACTGACGGTCTGTCGTTGTTGGTTATGTAATCGTGACGGCCCGAAGAACGCAGATGAAGTTTTGCAAAAGACTGCAAAACTTTGGAGACGAGTAGGGTCGTGAATGAGCAGAGGCAATGTGTATTCCGTGATGAGGACAGATCTGTTAAGGAGTGAGCGTTGAGTAAGTTAACTCATAACGCGATCGCGTGCCGGGTAGGAAAGCAGTCAAAATCCTAAAGAGGATTCAAATTCGTAAAGTGGATTGCTCACGCAAAGACGGAGAGGCATCTTTGCGTGAGCAATGTCCTTCTACTACTGCGGCGCGGATGCGAAGGCGACGTCAGTGATCAAAACGGCACCTTGAAATCGCTCATTAAACGTGAACTGAACTGAACGTACTGCATTCAGGTTCACGCCATTGAAAGAACTCAACGGCACGCGCACGGTGTTCAATACAATCTTTGGCACGGCCAGAACCTCACCCGGCGGGAAAAACAATGCACCCGAAACATCGCTGACGCGCACTGATGCAGAAGCGCCGGAAGCGTCCGTCAACACGAGGCGAAAGTCCTGCGCGAGACCCTCGAAGTTGCGGACGTCAGCAAAGTTCACACTGACACGGAACTGAACGGCCTGGAACCCCGAAACATTCCCCAACGCCGCGGGTATGTCATTTCTGTAGTTGCCGGTCAAATCGTTCCAACCAGTCTTCAGCTGACTCAAACCTCGCAGCGGAGAACGCGCACTCGGAGTAGTGTGTGGTTGACGAGCATTATTATGTTCAGGCAAACAACGCTGCGGTTGCGGCGCATCTCCGCCACACAACTCGTACGGCGAAAGGGCTGTTGGCGTCGCAGCAGCACCAAGCGTATTGATGGTCAGATTGGAGTTATTGAGTAACCTGTTTACATCCAATCTCAGGTTAGCCGGCGCGTGATACGACACAAACAGATTGTTTGTCTGAGCCGAAGGCGGCGGTGGCGCATCACCCGTCAGCAACGGAATGAACTGAGTTTCGCCGCCAACATACGCTCGGAAGAAAGCCGACATATACGCGAGGCCGGTGCCGCGTTGCTGTGCTTCCGTTAAGCGCTGGTTACCCGGCACGCTTCCGCAATGCGAATCGGAATGTCCACCCGGCACGAATGCCAGCCAATCATTTACCGCACCCGGAAACGAACTCGAGTCAGGCGACCAGATAGTGTTGTAGAAATTATGATTGGCGCCCATCACGAGTTCGTAGTGCTTGGGTGCCGTATCACCCGGCACGTTGTAGCGAGCGTCATCATAAAAATGCACGCCTTGCAAATCTGCTACGTCGCCATCGCAGTAAGGCAAGAGCACGTTAAGAGCAGCGTTGTTCACGACGAAGCGATTGAAATCCACCGGCGCGAGGGGAAACACGGCCTTGATGCCGTAGGGCGCGCCTGCCGCATTGTTCAAAACATGGTGACGCACCACGCCTTCACCGCCGCGTGAGTGGCCCATCGTTCCCACCTGGCTCAAGTTGAACTTGCCAACAAACTTCGTCCCGAACGGCGCGGCGCCGGTTGTATTGAACGTCTGGAGAATGTCGAGATGTTTCTGAAGCACCTCGGCACGCGCGAGAGCGCCGAGATCAAACACGCTATTGTCAACGGCGTTGACTCCGTTTGCACTGACTGACACGACGACATACCCGTGGCTCGCGAGCACTTCCGCAACGTAGTCGTATCCCTGGTAACTCGGAATCGGCAGTGCTCCATTTGTGCACGGCCACTGAAGCAGTTGACTGCCGCCTTTGAAACAAGTCGCGTGACGACCGTGCAGTAAAAGAATCACCGGATATGGTCCAGCCGGTAGGTTGCTCGGGTAGTGGATGGAAGCGCGAAGCTCAACTGGTCCAGGGAAGTCGCTGGGTTGAAACGCGGTATCGCCGAAGTTATATTCTTCGCGCGTGAACGTAAGCGGACCGGGTGTGCCGGGATCAGGTACTTGGGCAAAGCCAGCGCCGGCGCCGGCAGTAACCAGCAACACCAGCGCTATCGCAGCGAGGATGTAGTTTTTGATCGTGTTTCTCATCGGTTGCCTCCTTCACTGGTCAAGCGGAGACGTTGAGAAATCCTCACGCGTCCTTCTTTATCCTCACCATATGAAAGTGAAACTACCGCTCCTTCACGTATCAGCGAACTGTCGAAAGTGATCGCAGTGATTTGAGACAGACTCTCGCTCTCAATGCCGTTGCCGACGATTTGATCGTCGATCCAGATCACGGCAGGCAGCGCACGAACCGGGAATGGACCACCTTGCACTGTGACTCGCCACGCTTTGTCAACAGCGACTTGTTGACCGCGCAACTCCACATTCAAAGTGCGCGGCAGTTTTATCTCTTCAACGCGATAACCGGTCAGCTTCAGCTCAGTCGTAGGTCGATCAGATTTTGCTTCGCTCAACAACTTGCCGGGCACAGACATCAGTTCTCGCAAGGGTAACTCCTTATTGATATTTCTTTGTGCAAAGGCGCCAGGCCCACTCAGAAACAAGAAGGGTAAGACCAAGAGGTTGATCGCCAAACGGCGATACAAAGAACTTCGCTTCATTTACACGAATCTCCTTTAAACGAAATTGACAGACTTAAACCGAACGGTTCTGAGCGGGAGGTGTGCTTTTGCCGGGTAGGTGCGATACGTTACAGAATTTTTTCCGCGGATGCACGCGCTAAACGCAGATCAGCGAGGATCTGCGTTTATCCGCGTTATGTTCACTTCACGACACTGTGTACCGTGAAGTTTCCTCGTAGAGGGGAGCAGGAACCCACCTTGTGGTCACTTTTTCTTACTGGCCTTGGTGGTGCGCTTTCGCTTCGTTGTCTTAGGTGTTGGTTTTCCGTTTTTTCCAACTCGCCGTGCGAGGCCGCCGGCCACCGCGATGAAGGGATCCGAAAAGTCGATCCGCAACTCAACCCACAACGGACAATGATCAGACATCTGAAACGTTCGCCAGTTCTTGTAAAATTTCAGCTTGTCCT
>DAIOGT010000222.1:0-7574 GCA_036745095.1 Pyrinomonadaceae bacterium | reverse complement strand
TCGAGTTTGGAAGACTCGCATGTTTCCAGCTACATCACTTCCGCAGGTAGCGCAGACAACGATGGTCCGCGCCTTTGGTGGTGGGGCGAGAATCTTTAATTCAGAAATTGGGACTCCTGGCAAGACTTGAACTCGCAACCTCGACGTTCGAAGCGTCGCGCTCTTCCATTGAGCTACAGGAGCGAAAACATTTGGAGCATCGTACCGGATTCGAACCGGTATCTCAGCGTTGGCAACGCCGTGTCTTAGACCGTTGGACCAACGATGCACTTTGGTCGGGGAGGACAGAATCGAACTGTCACCACGAGTTCCCAGGACTCGGATGCTTGCGTTACACCACACCCCGAAATGAGTTATGAATTGATAAAGGCGAGAGGTTCGTGCTTGATAAACATGGCAAGCAAAAACCGTCAGCAGCATCGATTGCTCTTCAGGCTGAATTCGCTATTGGCCCATGATGAAACTTGGTGCGCCAGGTGAGACTCGAACTCACAATCCCCTGCTTAAGAGGCAGGTGCCTTGATCCGATTTGGCTACTGACGCATGGCGGAACTGAACGGACTCGAACCGTCATCGGCTTGGTTGACAACCAAGTGCCTCACCTCTCGGCCACAGTTCCATAAAAGAGAAACTTAAATCCTGACTTACTTAACGCGACGTTGATTTGGGTGGGTCGAAGGGAGTTGAACCCTCACCGTCCGCAGTCACAGTGCGGTGCTCTGCCAATTGAGCTACAACCCACACAGATGGGCGACAAGAATCGAGCATGACCGGACACGTTCGAGATGTAGTCACATTCAGCATTCGCCCAAGTGCCTGGTAGCGTCGGAGAGACTTGAACTCTCTAAGGTTAGTTTGAAAAACTAACTGCGCGACTCTTTGCATTCGACGCCATTGGTGCGCGTGGAGAGATTCGAACTCATCACAAAGCTGATCTTAAGTCAGCCGCCTCTGCCGATTGGGCCACACGCGCAAATGATTTTTGAATTGGTACTCGCGGAGGGATTCGAACCCACACTGTACAGATCTTGAATCTGTCGTCTCCTGCCAGTTGGACTACGCGAGCAGATGTTGGTGCTGTCGAAAGGATTTGAACCTTCATCTACACGGCTCTCAACCGTGCGCGTCTGCCGATTGCGCCACGACAGCAATGATTTGGTACCGGCGGAGGGATTCGAACCCACACTTTCTAGTTCCTAAGACTAGCGCCTCCTACCCATTGGGCTACGCCGGCATAGTGACTCGGCAGGACTCGAACCTGCGACTTGTCGTTTAGGAAACGACTGGTCCGAGTCCATCTGAACTACGTGGTCGCGAGATGGCAACGGAGGTAGGACTCGAACCTACGTAAACGAGTTTCAGAGACTCGCGCCTTTCCAGCTCGGCCACTCCGTAAAAATTTAATTGGTGAACCTGGCACGATTCGAACGTGCGACCTCGACCTTCGCAGAGTCGCGCTCTATTCCGCTGAGCTACAGGTCCGAAGATTGGCGGAGGCGACAGGAGTTGAACCTGCACACGCAATGCGCGGCGATTTAGCAAACCGCTGCCATACCCTTAGGCGACGCCTCCACAGACTGGCGGAAGGGACAGGACTCGAACCCGCAAGCGACAAATGCGCGGTAGTTTTCAAGACTACTGCCTTACCAGTTAGGCTACCCTTCCGAAAAATTTTCTCTTGATTTGAATTGGCAGGGACGCCCGGATTTGAACCGAGAATCTCGGGTTTGGAATCCGATGGTTTGCCGCTTAGCCTACGTCCCAAAAGATTTCTGGTGCATGTGGTAGGACTCGCACCCACGAAGGACGATAACGTCCGCCTGATTTACAGTCAGGTGCCTTTGCTGCTCAGCCACACATGCAAAGTGGAATTCAGAATTCAAGTCTCACGCGAGAGATTTCAAGTCTGAGATCCATCTGTGATAAAAAACAGATGAAGGCAGAGAGAACAATGCCGCGAACACACTTCGAGGCACACTTCTCCTGACGATGGCGATCTCGCGGACTCTCGCAAAGCACCGAGATCGTCATCCGTTGAAGGCTCCCTGCCTTCATCTCTCGCAAATAAGTACTTCGATTGTCAAAAAACAAAAGGAGCGGGCTTTAAGCCTCCCAGGGAAGCTGCCCGCTCCTTCTATTCTCTCGATTTTTCTTTGAGATTTTGGGAGCGGGAGTCCGCTCCCGCTGACTAATGCTTCGTTTGACGGCTATTTATGGACGTCATCTGTCCGAGTCTGCCGCCAAAAATATCGGTCGCTGACAAGGTCAGGCCTAAAGAACACACGACCGTATACATGGCGGCGCAGGGCTGCCATTTCGTCGAATGTTCTTTGTATCTCCGGCTCGTCAACATTGAGTTGTTTTCCTTAACGCGCAAATTCATTCGTTCACGCAATCTACTTTGTATAAAGTAGGACCATGTTTCCTGTCAAGTATTTTTCTCAAAAAGACAATGTGCTGACACATTCCTCAGTAACTTAGATAACCCTTACGCGCTGTAGTTGCCTGCATTGTAAAGAACTTATCTTTCACCCGAATTTACTGGTCGCAGGTCTGACGCCCGTGCGCGGGCAAATCGTCTAACGCCTCCTCGGAAATGCTCGCACTCTTTGAGGTCTTCCTGTCCGATTTTCAGTGAAGCAGGCAGATTAGTCATTAATACGCCTGCTTTCTCTTTTTCTATAGCTTCTACAGTCGGCTCAAGCGAATTGCACCTCTTAACTCGGGCATCTTCGCTCGCTGCCAGCGGAAAGCTTTGCTTGAGAAACAACGACTCCACCTGTTGATGATTCGTGGAATCAATTTGCGAGTCACACATCTCGAACTCTACTAATGGCGACTAAAGGATGGAAGCGAGGTGAAACTTCGTGGCTACCGCGGACAGAACTGACTGTGCAAGTGCGGCCGTGACTTGAGGTGCAAAGCCGTCGCGTCATCCAAATTCGCGTTTATAACCTTCCCATCTCGTTTTTATTTCTGATAGGAATTGCTTAAACCCGGCATCCTCACGAATCGGATCGAGAAACGGGTCGCGCACGAACAGCGGATAATGCGAAAAGCCTTCGGTGACCGTCGTGCGCAGCCACTTTAATGCCTCAGTATGGTTGCCAGCGAGCGCGTAGATGCGCGCGATGTTGTAGGTGTCATGATGATAGCCGCGATATCGACGCTCCTTCGCGAGAATCGCAGGGATGGCTGATTGCGCCTCGCGGTGTTTGCCTTGCAAGGATTTGAGCAGAATCTGAATGACGAATTTCCAAACTGCATCCGGATCTCTTTGATACTCCTGTTTCGCCAATGGCTCTGCCTCATGCATCATTCGCTTTTCCACAAAGTACCGCAAACCAGGCTCGCGATTTAACAACTGCTTGCTTGCCTTCAGACCTTCATCAGGCCGTGCCGATATGAAAAGAGCATTCAGATAGTTATTCTTGAGTTCTTCGTTATTTGGATCGACTTCGAGAGCACGTTCGAACTCTGTAGTCGTTTCTTCTTCAAGTCCGATATGTGAGTAAAGATCTACGAGCTCCGCATGACCAACCTGCGGATCAAGTTTCTGAGCCAAACGCAGCTCTTTTATAGCTTTGTCAACCGACCACCCTTCATACTGGCTGAAAGCGATGAAATAGCGCGCAAGGTGAACTTCAGCCAATTGCGGGTCAATTCTTTCCGCCGTCGCGAGTTCTTGTCGCGCCAGATCGATCAATGCGGGATTGTCTTCCTGGAAAACGGCGATCCTCGTGTAAGCGTATCCGAGTTGAGCATGCGCCAGAGCGTACTCAGGATCCAGTTCAATCGCTTTCCTGAAGAGATCAACTGCCAACGTTGCATCGGATCGAGTGCTGAGCGTTGGACCAATGTTGTAGAAGTGATACATAGCCTTTGCGTAATAGCTGTAAGCGATAGGATTCGAGGTGTAGCGCTTCGTAAGGCGCGCCTGCTCAGTGGGGCTGAGAGTGCGCCAGAGACTCTGAGCCACCTGTTGAGAAACTCGGTCCTGAATCACGAAAATGTCAGTGAACTGCTGATCAAACTTGTCAGCCCAAAGCGAACTGCCATCAGTTACTCTGAGCAGGTTCACTGTGATTCGCAATTGATTACCAACACGCAAGTATGTGCCGTCGAGGACGGCATCGACCTTTAGTTCACGCGCAACCTGTAATGCGTCGACCTCCTGATTTGTGTACTTCCGGATCGCACTGGTCGGGCGCACGGTCAGGGCGCCTGTTTGGCTGACCTTTGTGATGATTTCGTTAGCAATACCGAGGCCGAGATAGTCGTCCTCGCTTTGAGGAATCTGTGATTTGAAGGGAAGCACAGCCAGAGTTCGAATTTCAGGAAGCGACGTCTGTGGCTGCTTCCGTCTGACGAACAAAAAAACCGATCCTGTTACGACGATGATTATCGACACTGTGGCCACGAGCCAGGCGTGACGGCGAACCCACGGTGTTGTTGCAAGTGGTGTGTGCTGGTCGTCGGGATTGAGGCCGCCGGGCTGAACAGAAGGTTGTGGCGCAACGTCATCAGGCGTCACTTCAACGTCGAAGATGTACCCCCGGCGTGGCACAGTTTTAAGGATTCGCGGACCTTCCTCACCTAGTGCGCGCCTGACCTCAATTAAACACTGAACCAACGAGTCGTCTGTTACTGACGTGTCAGGCCATACCGCCCCGATCAACTCATTCTTACTGATTAGCCGTCCGCTGTTTTCAACTAAGTGTTTGAGCGTCTCGAATGACTTGGGACGCAGCTTTATCTGCTGTTGACCATGCAGCAGGAAGCCGCGGCTCAGGTCGAGTTTGAAGTCTTTGAAGACAAAAGTTTGCGGTTGGGGTTGCTGCATACGGCACAGCCGATCGCGCGATTTGGGTAATTAGGCGCTTTTTAGTCGTTCTTTAGTCATTTCTTCGTTACGCGACGGCTAACCCGGATCTAATGTGTGCGCGGGTTTGGGTCCACAGAAACGGGCTCAAACAAATTAACACTTCTATCCCCATCCAAAAAGGAGAGATGCTCATGGACGCGAAGACAAGGATAGCGACGACGCTCTTATCCGTTGCGTTAGCTTTTGGTTTGTTCCTGCAACAATCAACCTCTGCACAAGCAACGCGAGGGTTCGTTGCAATCGGTGGTAACACTACCCAACCTGGACCGTCTCCGAATAGTAATTGCAAGAAGATCAGAGGCAACGGAATTCAGGTGTTCGATCCATTGACCGGTGTGGTGTCAGGGCCGGTGTTGAACTCCGGTATCCTCGACGGGACGCTGGAGGATGTCATCAATTTCGGCGCTGGTTTTATCTTCACGCCAGACCCGACGGTGATTTCATATACGACGAATCTCACGATCACCACGATGCATGGGCAGTTGAAGGCGAACCCGGTCACGACCCAAAGTGTAGTTACGGGTATCGGCGCCGAATGGGGAACGGTCGATTCGGAGGCGAGCACCGGGAAATTTGCAGGCGTAACGGGAACGATCCTGGTGTCTTTCAAACCGGTCGGCGATCCCGCTCTCGGTCCCTATGAAACAGAGATCATAGCCGACATTTGCTTCGCGCCCTAAATTTGTCCGCAGGAAGGCCGCAAAGAAGCACCAAGCGCTGTGCTGCTCTTCACACTGATCTGTGCTTCTTTGCGTTCGATTGGAAACGTGCAATCCATCCGTAGCCAACTACCATGGCCAGTAAGAGAAGTGCTTGATGGTGCGGACTGTCGTCGCGCTCGAGCACCATTGTCGCTGGAAGTGTTTAGCGTGCGTGGATTCTTACTCTTTTCCTGGTCTAAGCCATTACATTCATACTAAAAGCGCCCGTGAGATGTTGAATTGGTCCTTGCAGGAATTTGACGTACAGGAATTCATCTCTAGCGGCCCCCTGATGAGCTAGTCAGCACAAACGTCGCGCAGCTCATTGGCCAACTAACTTGATATCCGGTTCAAGCTTAGTTTGTGTTTTGATCGAATTGGAAATCAGACAATGTTTCTCGGCCTTTTCCAGAATGCGACGGGCGCGCTCGACGTCGCGAGCATTCTTGATGACGAGTTTAGGCCGCAACGTAATCTCAGTCATCATGAAACCCTTATCAGCGAGTTTCTCAAGCTTTCCTTTGGCATCGGCACTAAAGCTGAGGAATTCAAGTTTTGAATTCTCCGCAATCGCCAGGAACGTCGTCATGAAACATGCGTTGACTGACGCCACAAAGAGATGTTCGGGCGTCCAGACACCTTCATGTCCTTTAAACTCAGGTGGTGCGTCAACTTTCAGGCTCGGCAGCACGGGCGCACTCAAATCTCCGTGACGCTCTCCGGTCCACTCCACTTCGGTCCTGTAGTAATAGCGGTCTTCCATGATTGCTCCTTGCGATCTTTTATTCGATTAAACGATGGCTCTCTGCAATGTGCGCCTCAAGCACTTTGCGGATCATCTGACACGCCTGTTTAACTTCAGGGATAGCCAAAGAACAAAGCACTTGTTTGCCATTGCGACGAGTTGAGAGGACGCCAGCTGACTTCAGGATCGCCAGATGCTGAGAGATCCGTGTTTTTGGAATACCCAGCGTCTCCTGCAATTCTGAAACGCCCTGCTCCCGGCTTCCCAACAGATCGAGAATTTGTAATCGCGCCGGATGGGCGAATGCCTGACAAATCCGCGCCTGCCGCTCGAAAACCTCTTTGCTGTTGCTGGCTTTTAAAATTCGTGGGCTCATGACTGCTCGATGATATGGCAACCTTTGGGCCAATCAATCATGCTCCCGCAAAGGGCGGCAAGAGACGCAAAGAAAAGCACTGAACATTCCCCTTTCAACGCAAACCGTTTTAACTGCGCGGGATCATGGGATCGTTTCGATTGTGCAAAACTACGCAGGTTAGTTCTACATTTGCGTAATTTTGCAACTGTAGAACTGACGCCTCTTCAGAAAAATGAGGTAAACGCGGTCGAATCCTGCGGGAACGATGATTGCTAATTTGCAAGGTGAAACGGAAATGCTTTTCAGCAGATAACAAAAGGAGGTTTGGAATGAGAAATTTAGTCATCATATTCGCGACGCTTGTGGTCGGTTCACTAATTCTTGCAGCCGGCTCCTCAGCGCAGCGCCGAGGGATGTCTGGCGAGCGAATGTACAACCCGCAAACCGTCGAAACGATTAGCGGAGTGGTGGTGTCCGTTGGCAAATTCGATGGAATGAAAGGTATGTCGCAGGGCGTGCACGCTGTGGTTAAGACCGATACGGAGACAATCTCGGTTCACCTCGGACCTGCCTGGTTCATCGACAATCAGGAAACAAAGATTAGTCCCAATGACAGAGTCGAGGTAAAGGGTTCTCGAATCACCTTTGAAGGCAAACCCGCAATCATTGCCGCTGAGGTCACGAAGGATGGACAAACGCTAACCCTCAGAGATGCGACCGGTATGCCCGTTTGGAGAGGTTGGAGGAGAAAGTAGGCTTACGACTTCTCGGGAAGCAATCGCGTGCGTAACGAACCGCGCCGCCGCGGTCCTCGGGTAACAACGTTTTTCCCTTGCTTGAAAGGAGACCCTCAATGAATGTCGAAAGATATTTGCGCTTAATAGC
>DAIOGT010000221.1:0-7592 GCA_036745095.1 Pyrinomonadaceae bacterium | reverse complement strand
GGCAGTCTCGCCGTAACGATCGCACCGCTCTTCTACCCTGAAGGTAACAACACACTCGCGCTTATCGCTTACCTCTCGACCTTCGCAGTCGGATTTGTCGTCCGGCCTCTTGGGGCGCTTTTCTTTGGACGTATCGGCGATCTGGTAGGACGCAAGTACGCGTTTCTCGTGACGCTGCTGATCATGGGCGGCGCCACCGCCGCGATCGGTTTCCTGCCGACCTATGCGACGATCGGACTCGCCGCGCCGATAATTCTCCTCCTCATTCGCGTGCTCCAGGGACTCGCGCTTGGCGGTGAGTATGGCGGTGCTGCTGTTTACGTAGCGGAGCACGTACCGGATGCAAAGCGCGGCTTCTATACGAGCTTTATTCAGATCACGGCGACCCTCGGTTTCTTCATGTCACTCGCGGTCAGCATCATCGTGCAAAACTCGATGTCAGCTGCGGCGTTCAACACGTGGGGCTGGCGCGTGCCGTTCATCATCTCAATCTTCCTCGTCGCGGTTTCGCTTTACATTCGATTGCGCATGAAAGAGTCGCCGATCTTTAGCCAGATCAAGACTGCCGGGATGACGTCGGCCAAGCCGCTCGTCGAAGCTTTTACGCAGTGGGAAAATTTGAAGCGAGTTTTAATATCGCTGTTTGGCGCGACTGCCGGACAAGGCGTCGTTTGGTACACGGGCCAGTTTTACGCGCTTTTCTATTTGCAAACGGTGCTGAAGGTACACCGGCGCTCAGCGGAATACATTATCGCCGTTGCGCTACTGCTGGCAATGCCGCTTTTCGTTTTCATGGGAGCGCTTTCGGATCGCATTGGACGCAAGTGGATCATGATGGCAGGATGCCTGCTAGCGGCGCTATCGTACATTCCAATCTACGGTGCCATGCAGCGTGCAGCGGGATCGAACGTGGTGGCGGCAGGCACTGGAGCCAGCGGTCTCATTCCACAAACTGAAGTTAACGGTGTCCTCCAGCCGGCGAAAGAAGTTTTGACATACGTCGATTTCTCGACGTTGATTAGCTCCCCGGCTGCGCTGAAGCTGATCTTGCTCGTGTTTATTCAGGTGTTCTTTGTGACGATGGTGTACGGACCAATTGCCGCATATCTGGTTGAGGCTTTTCCGGCGAAGATCAGGTATACATCGCTATCGCTGCCATATCACATCGGCAACGGTGTCTTTGGCGGTTTACTTCCGGTCATTGGACTTTCCGTCGTCAGGTCTACTGGCAACATCTATGCGGGTTTGTATTACCCGATCATCGTCGCGAGCCTGACGTTCATCGTCGGATCGTTGCTCCTGAGAGAGACAAGACATACGCTCATTTGGGATGAAGTTAATCGCTCATAGACGCCGATTTGTGGCTATAGATAATCCCGTTCTTCATCACAAACACGACCTTCTGAATATCCTCAATATTCTTTGACGGGTCGCCAGAGACGGCGACGATGTCGGCCCACTTGCCTGCCGTCAACGTTCCCAGTTGTTTGTCCCAGCCTAACAACTTCGCGCCATTCGAAGTCCCAGCGACGATCGCGTCCATCGCCGTCATCCCGCCCCACTGGACCATCAGCACAAATTCGTGCGGGTTTGTTCCGTGCGGTACGACCCCCGCGTCAGTGCCGAGCGCGATCGGCACTTTGTTCGCAACCGCGAGCTTGATCGCCTGGCGCATCGCCGCGGCAGCAGCCAGCGCCTTCTCCGCCCGCAAACCGCGCAACACTCCGTTCTTCGCTGCACGTTCCACGGCTTCACCCGCCGACAGAGTCGGCACCAAATAAGTCCCGTGCTGTTTCATCAAGCGTGCGCCTTCTTCGTCGAGAAAAGATCCATGCTCGATCGAGGCAACGCCCGCGCGTACCGCGATTTTGATCCCTTCAGTGCCATGCGCGTGCGCTGCGACTTTGCGTTCCAACTTGCTCGCCTCATCGACCATCGCTTTAAGCTCTTCAAACGTGTACTGCGTCGCGCCAACGGCGTCGCCTTCCGATAACACACCGCCGGTCGCGCATGTCTTGATCACGTCGGCGCCGTATTTGATTTGATAGCGAACGGCGGCGCGAATTTGATCGGGACCATCCGCGATGCCCTCTTCGATGCCACGGTCAAACAAGCCGGGCCGAAAACCATTGTCGTCACAGTGGCCGCCGCGCATGCCGAGTGAATGGCCCGCCGTCATCATTCGCGGTCCGGGCGTCCAACCTTCGTCGATCGCCTTTCGCAGCGCCATGTCGTCAAACCTGCCGAATGCGCCGACATTGCGCACCGTCGTGAAGCCAGACATCAAAGTCGCGCGCGCATGGGCCACACTGAGGATCGAAGCAAACGATTCGAAATCTCTTACCGCTGCATTGTCGCCGGCAGGATCGCCCAGCACGCGCCCAATCAGGTGTGTGTGCGCATCGATGAAGCCGGGCAACAGGGTGACGTCGCCCAGATCGATCGTCCTTGCGTTACCAGGGATTCTTACTGATCCCGCCGCTCCCACCGCCGTGATCTTGTTGTCAGTAACAACTACGACCGCATTGCTAATTGGAGCAGCGCCGGTTCCATCGATCAGCCGCGCCGCTCTTAACACGACAGTGCCCTTGCCCACGGGAGCCTCGGGCGTGATCCGTGTAGCCGGAGTTTGTGCGACAACCGACACGCACAGCGAGTGGACCAGAAACAATGCGACCGCGGTTGATTTCAAGTTTTTCAAAGTCGTTCCTCTGATCTGGAGTTGAGATTCGAGCCGCGGCATTGTATTAAAGTTCCGGGTCACTATGAAAATCCTTTTGCGGCTTCTCGTGAGAAAATTCTATGCTTATCAATCGTCGTGCATTCAACTATGGCCTCGCTTTCAGTCTGGGCTCGCTGGTGGTTCACAAGTTCCAGACCCAGTCGCCGCTCCGCGTCAACGGTAAGCGGATCGTTGATCACCTCCTCGCGCTGGCGGAGTTTGGCAAGAATCCGCAGGGCGGCGTGAGCCGCGTGGCCTACAGCGATGCCGACAAACAGGGGCGCGAGTACGTGCTCGGTCTCATGCGTGCGGCAAAGCTCGACGTCACCATTGATGCCGGCGGCAACCTGATCGGTCGACGTGCCGGCACGACTGCGGGCCTCAAGCCTCTGCTGATCGGCTCTCACATCGACACCGTTCCCGAAGGCGGTAATTACGACGGAGTCGTCGGGTCGATGGGCGCGATCGAAGTCGCCCAAACGCTTGCTGAGAACAATGTCACGACTCGTCATCCGCTTGAAGTAGTCATTTTTCAGAACGAAGAGGGCGGATTGATCGGTAGTCGCGCGATGGACGGCGAGTTGACTGAAAAAGAGCTCGACCTTGTGAGTCGCAGCGGCAAAACGATCCGTGACGGCATCAAGTTCATTGGCGGTGATCCCGCTAAACTCGCTGAAGTTCGGCGACGTAAGGGGGACATTGCAGCTTATCTCGAGTTGCACATCGAGCAGGGTGCGATTCTCGATAGTGAAAAGATAAATATCGGCGTGGTTGAGGGGATTGTCGGCATCAACTGGTGGGACGTCACGATCGAGGGATTCGCAAATCACGCCGGCACGACCGCCATGAACAATCGTCAGGACGCTTTGCTGGCCGCGGCGAAGTTTATCGAAGCGGTGAATCGGGTTGTCACGAGTGTGCCGGGACGGCAGGTAGGCACAGTCGGCAGAATCAACGCGCTACCGGGCGCGCCGAACGTGATTCCCGGTAAGGTAATTCTGAGTCTCGAACTGCGCGATCTGGACGCAGCAAAGATCAACATGCTGTTCGAAAAGATTCAGGCGGAAGCGCAGAGGATTGCCGCGGACAGCAAAACGAAGTTCGACTTCAAGGAGATTAACGTCAACATCCCGGCGCCCACTGATATCAAAATCAGATCATTAATCTCGGACGCAGCTCGCGATCTTGGCCTGACAACGAAATTATTGCCTTCAGGCGCCGGGCACGACGCGCAGGACATGGCCCGCCTTGGCCCAGTCGGCATGATCTTCATCCCGAGCGTCGGCGGCATCAGCCACTCGCCGCGCGAATTTTCCCACCCGACAGACATCGCCAACGGCGCCAACGTCCTGCTGCACACTTTGCTGAAGCTCGATCGAGCATAGCCAAAAATGACGAAGCACAAAAAGCTTGATGAAAGCTTTTGTGTGTTTTGTGCTTTTTGGCGGCTACTCATACCGCAATGCAATGATCGGATTGACTCTGGTGGCGCGGCGAGCCGGAACATAGCTCGCTACGGCGGCGACGGCGATGAGTAGCACCGATATCAACGTGAACGTCGTCGGATCAGTTGCGGTGACGCCGAACAGCAATGTGGCCATCACTCGCGTCAACGCAAACGCAGCGATCAGTCCGATCACGATCCCAGCGATGACAAGCTTCATACCGTATCCGACTGCGAGTTTGAGCACCGCGCCTGTCTGCGCTCCGAGCGCCATGCGGATCCCGATCTCATGAGTGCGCTGGGCCACTGAATAACTCATCACACCGTAAATGCCAACACCTGCAAGCACGAGCGCCACGCCAGCAAAAATTGCGAGCAGCAACATGCTGAAACGTTGCCGCGCAATCGAGTCGGCCAGAATCTCTTCCATCGTCTGAATGTTTGAGACGGGCTGGTCCTTGTCGATCTCCCAAACTGCTTTTCGCACTGTTGCAGCGAGGCTCGACGGATCCACGTCAGTCTTCACCACGAGATCTCGCGGTTCAAAGAAGCCCGCTTGTCTGTAGCTCAAGTACATCTGTGGTTTCGGTTCGGCGTTCAACTCAAACTGCCGCACATCTTTCACAACGCCCACGACCTGGATCCAATCCTCCGGCGACGTTACTCTGCCTGCGGCGATGCGTTTACCAACCGCGTCTTCGCCGGGCCAATAACGCCGAGCCATCGTCTCGCTGATCACCACAACATTCGGAGTCGTCTCTGTGTCCTGCTCCGTAACGTTTCGTCCGCGCAAAAGCGGAATGCTCATCGTGTCGAAGTAACCGGGACTGATGATTCTCGTCACCACGATCCGCTCTTGTCCGGGAGGTGGAGCAGGCTGACCCTCGACGCTGATGCTGATCGAATTTCCTTGTCGATACAAAGGAAGGTTTGTAGTGATTGCTGCCGACCTCACGCCAGCCAACGATTGGACGCGCTGAACCAGATCGGTATAGAACGCCGAGCGGCGTTCGAATTGTTCGTACCTCGGCTTGGGAAGGACGATCCTCATCGTCAGAAGATTGTCTGCACGAAAACCAGGATCGACATTGCGAAGCCGTAGGAAACTATTGATCAGGAGTCCTGCTCCAATCAGCAACACAAGCGAGATTGCTACTTCTGCCGTCACGAGCAATCCACGCAGTCGTTTACCTCCACCGCCAGTCGCAGCGTCGCGTCCACCTTCTTTTAACGTCTCAATCTGGTTGAAGCGAGCGGCTTGTATCGCCGGCGCGAGGCCGAAGATCACGCCGGTGGCGACGGAAACCAGAAAAGTGAAGCCAAGTACTTTTAAGTCCATCGAGATCTCACGTGCCTGTGAAATATTCTCAGGGATGAAGGCCCTCAAAAGAACGAGTCCACCATAAGCAATCGCGAGCCCAACAAGTCCGCCTACCGTCGAAAGCAGCACACTCTCGGTCAAGAACTGCCGTATCAATCGCCAGCGTCTCGCGCCGAGTGCTACACGCACCGCAATCTCTTTTTGTCGTACCGCCGCGCGTGCGAGTAATAAGTTCGCGACGTTTGCGCATGCGATCAGCAGCACCAAGCCGACCGCGCCCAACAAAATCAGCAGCGCCGGTTTGATATCGCCGACGAGATGTTCCTGTAACGGCTGCACTACGGCGCCGAGCTCCGCATTAAATTGCGGGTACTGCTGCTGCAAACGCGCCGCAATCGTGCTCATCTCGCTCTGCGCCTGGTCCAGCGAGACGCCGGGCTTCAAACGCGCGAGGACTTCTAGATAGTGGCGGCCGCGGTTTGCCATTTCCTGCTGAGTAAACGCAATGGGCACCCACGCCTGATCGTCACTCGAAGGAAACTGAAACCGCGCCGGCATCACGCCAACGACTACATAACTTTCGCCGTTAAGGGTTAACGACTGGCCGGCGATGTTCGGATCGCCGCCGAAGCGCCGTTGCCATAAACCGTAACTCAATAGGACCACGCGCTGTGCGCCCGGTTGATCTTCTGCTGCGGTGAACACGCGGCCGATCTGTGGCTCGACTCCAAGGAGGGGGAACAGGTTCACGGAGACACGTCGGCCTTCCAGCCGTTCGGGTTCGCCTGAGCCAGTCAGATTAAAACTGGTGTCGGCGATTGCAGCCATGCCTTCGAAGACTTGATTCTGATCGCGCCAGTCGACGTAGTTTCCGGCGGCGGGAGTGTCGCGCGGGTATCCGTGCCTGCTGGCATCTTCCCACACCATCACGAGTCGCTCTGGATCTTTGTAAGGGAGCGGGCGCAGCAGGACGGTGTTAACGACACTGAAAATCGCCGTGTTTGCGCCGATACCTAAAGCGAGCGCAATGACAGCAACGATCGTGAAGCCGGGATTCTTGCGTTGTAACCGCGCGGCGTAACGCAGGTCATGCAGGAGATCAGTTATCACGTTTGAATTTGTTGGTCCACCAGCGACCGCGTGTTCTTTGAACGGTGTTTGAGATCGTCGCATTTCTTTTTGAAGTAGTTCGTCTGTGGCTAATTCCTGGAGCGCGGCGTTTGCGGCTTCTGCTTCAGTCGTGCCATCTCTGAGTGAGCGTTGATACACGTCTTCGAGGTGCTGGGCCAGCTCTTCGGCAATCTCCGACTCATGCGCCGGCTCGAGATTGAGACGCGACAGTCGCTTTCGGACTTCTTCCTTCCACTCAGGCATGCTCAAATCCGGCGATACGATTGATTAAACTCTCGCGAACCGTTTATATGGCATAGCGATATATTATTGAGCTGAATATCACTCGTCAACTTTGGAATTTTCGTGTGCTGGATCCTGTTTTCCGGGCCGGTTTGCGCATGAGTCTAAAGTCTAGAATGGATCGGGTAATTAAGTATGAATCAGACAATAGCAGCCCATTTTGATGGTAAACACATTCTTCTCGATGAGGCGGTGGAACTAGAGCCCAACACGAAGCTACTGGTAACCGTGCTGCCGAAGGATGAGGAGAGTGAACATGGCGTGCGTTGTCCGTCAAACGACTCGGGGACGCGAGGCTGAGCGATTAATTAATTCAGTAGGCAAAGAAGCAACGCCAGCTACCCGACTCGGGCGGCTGGCGTCGTTGAGACTGATCCTAATATCGAATTACTTACACTTGCTGTAGCCGCAATCCCGGCAAAAGTCGCAGCCACTCGCGTGCTCGAGTTGGCCGTGACATTCCGGGCAGATGCCGATCATGTTGGACATGATAGCGCCAGTGATAGGTTTCTGCTGGGGATGATGTTGGGTGTGTTGCTTGCTGGCGACTGCACGTGCCGAGTCTGGAAGATCCTGGACGCGGCGCACCGTAATCATAATGCATTCCGCGACGGCCTGCTCTGGTGAAGTAAGCAGACGCTCGTTGAACCACACCGCGTGCGTGCCGGTCACTTTATTCAAACTGTACGCCA